>JAFGLN010000122.1 GCA_016928025.1 Deltaproteobacteria bacterium | reverse complement strand
TTGACGACTCTTCACTCTATTATACTGGGCTTGGTCCAGGGCCTCGGTGAATTCCTCCCCATATCCAGTTCGGGGCATCTAATCCTGACCCCCTGGCTAGTCGGCTGGGCGGACCACGGCCTGACTTTTGACATCGGTCTGCATTTCGGCACCCTGATTGCCGTCATCCTGTATTTCTGGAAAGACTGGCTTGTGCTTATCCACAACGGTGTGACGGACATCAAGTGCCGGGAAGGTCGTCTGTTCTGGTATCTTGTCGCCGCAACCATTCCCGGCGCCATCGGCGGATATCTGCTGGAAGACGCGGCCGAGACGGTTTTCAGAAATCCCATCCTCGTCGCCACGATGCTGGTTGTCATGGGCTTTTTTTTGTGGTGGGCGGATCAGAAGAGTCGAAAACAGACGACACTTGCCGACATCAGTTTTAAAACCGCTTTTCTGATCGGCGTCTTTCAGGTTTTAGCCATCATCCCCGGCACGTCCCGCTCCGGCGTTACCATGACGACAGGCTTGTTTCTCGGTCTCACCAGGGAGGCGGCCGCCCGGTATTCTTTTCTCCTGTCGGCCCCGGTGATCTTCGGTGCCGCCGTGATCAAAATCCCATATCTCATTCATAACCCGGCTACCGTTACCCATCAATTCCTGATCGGCATGTTTGTCGCCTGCGTTACCGGCATCGCCGCCATCGGCTTTCTGCTCAAATACGTCCAGACCAGAACGTTCCTGCCTTTCGTCTGGTACCGCTTCGCCCTGGGGATTTTAGTCTTTGTCTTATTCTTCCTGCGCGCATAAAAAACGGTTCGCTTTCGTGCCGTATCCAAAATAAGTTACCATTATCAGAATCCTCTTGACGCAGAATTATTCTCTTCATATACTCTTATTGAAAAAGTAACGTCTTATCAACTCATTACAAGGAGGATACGATGGCGACGCTTAAAACGATGGAGATACCGGCAGGACTCGATGTCATGGAAGACGGCAAACCATTTTTTTTTGAGGGCGGTAAGACGGGCGTCCTCCTGATTCACGGATTCACGGGCACCACCTCCAGCATGAAGCCCATGGGTGAGTACCTCGCCGGCAAGGGCATGACGGTTCTCGGACCCCGGCTTCCCGGACACGGCACCGACGTTACCGACATGGGCCGCTACACTTACAACGACTGGATCGCCACCGTAGAGACCGCCCTTTCAGAGCTGCAGGGGATGTGCGACACCATATTCGTCTCCGGCCTGTCCATGGGGGGCTTATTGACCCTGTACCTGGGTGAAAACCACAGCAATATCCTGGCTGGCATCATCCCGGTCAGTGCCCCGGCCCACCGGCTGATCAAGGGAGGCCAGGCCGCGATGCTCCCGTTTGTTCCGATTCTTAAGCATATCATTAAGACCTTCAAGGGCCCCGGTAACGATCTCAAAAACCCGGCAGTTACAGAAGTAGCCTATGAAAAGCTGCACATGAGCGCCATGCACGAACTGATCAAACTCATTAAATATGTTGACGGAAACCTTGGACACATCACTCTCCCCCTCCGGATTTTCCATGCCCGGGAGGACCATATCGTTCCAACCGAAAACGCTCCTTATATTTTTGAGCATGTTGCTTCGAAAGACAAAAAACTGATCTGGCTCGAAAACTCATACCATGTGGCGACCCTCGACTTCGACAAAGAGAAAATCTTCGAGGAGAGCTATAATTTTATAAGATCCGTTGCAGGCTAAATGTGCACACATGACCTTGTATGACGTAACAGCTTCTGAAGACAGTTGTTCCTGTGGACAATAAGAATTTCATTCTATTTCGAAATGAAACTCAAAGGCAGATCGCCTTCTTCGCCAATTGAAACATATATATTATTTTAATAAGGAGGATAGTTCATGCTGGAATTGTTACCCGGTCAAGTGACGATTGAAAATGATGTGGTGTTTGGGACGACAGGGTCCCGCGATTTAAAAGGCGATATTTTCCGTCCGCCGGTCGAAGGTAATCAGTACCCGGGAATTCTCATTATTCACGGAGGCGGTTGGTACCAAGGGGATCGAAGCCAGCTCCGGTATTACGGCATCCAACTGGCCCGGTACGGTTTTGTCGGGGTGGCCTGCGAGTATCGCCTGTCGGGGGAGGCACCCTGGCCGGCACAGATCCATGATGTGAAGGCGGCCCTCCGATGGATGCGCGCCAATGCCGATCAACTGGGGATCGATGAAGGGAAAATCTGTGTCACAGGGAATTCGGCGGGCGCTCATTTGGCCCTCATGCTGGGAGCTGATACGGATGTGTTTGAGGGAGCAAGCGGCAGCCCGAATATGAGTTCGAAATGCGCCGCCATTTGCGCCATTTATCCGCCGACAAAACTGGTTTTCAATAAAAACGAAATTGAAAACAAATTGTTCGGCAAAGCGGGAAGCGACGATGTCGCGGCCAAGGCCAGCCCGATCAACTATGCAGCAAGCAGCTTCCCGCCGACGATTCTGATCCACGGCAATGCCGATGAAATCGTGCCCGTCAGCGAAAGCTTCAACATGTATCATGCGTTGAAACAAGCCGGCGCCCCAGTTGAGCTCCATATCTTTGACGAGGCGCCCCATGCGTTTGACAGCCTGGCGGAATTTGCCCGGCCCTGCGTGCAGCTGATCACGCTGTTTTTTGACCGTAAGGTCGTCAACCCCCGGGCCGTGGAGGTCCCGGAAGAAACTGAACAATAATCGCCTCACAAAGGCATCGGTCTGTCTTAATGTTTATTCATCGAAATGGCTTATTAAAGATTAAAAAATGCACAGGATGAGGCGACCATGAAAAAGACGACGAAAAGAACCTGGATGGCGTTTTTAGTCATTGCCCTGCTACTCCTGCTAATTGGCTGGTATCCCTTCAGGATGTATCAGGAAACGCAAAAAATGTCGCCGCTGGCCACACAGGAGATCATCAAGGGTATATACGTCATCAAAGACTCTTTCGTGAATTGCTATATCATCAAAGGCAACAACGGCTATATCGCCGTCGATGCCGGCAACAGCCGGGGACAAGTCAAACAGGAAATGCAGAAACTGTCCATTGATCATCAAAAAGTGCTTGCCGTCTTTTTAACCCACAGCGATTCCGACCACGTTGCCGCCCTGGACCTGTTTACCCATGCCAAGATTTATTTTTCAAAAGACGAAGAACAAATGATTAACGGCGAAACACCGCGTTTTGCGCTTTTCAAAAATAAAAAAATGGCTCGCTATGAATTGCTGCATAACGGTCAAATAAAATATGTTTCCGGGTTGCAAGTAAAAGGGATCGCAACGCCCGGTCATACTCCCGGATCCATGTGCTATTTAATCAACGATACCTATCTCTTTGTCGGCGACACCATGAGCCTAAAAAACGGAAAGGCCGACCTGTTCAATGAATTTTTTAACATGGATTCGGAAACTCAAAGGCATTCCGTCAAGAAACTGGCGGCCTTAAAAAAATTGCGATATATATTTACCGGTCATTACGGATTTACGGACAATCCGGTTACAGCATTCAAGGATACAGGGCGCTAATTTAAAGAAAGGAAAGCTATGATGTTCCAAGAACACTCCGATAGTGGGTACACGAGCGCGGTTCCCGGAATCAGGCAAAAGACGCTGGTCTATGGAGAAAAAACCCTGATGACCGAGTTCTTGTTAAAAAAGGACAGTCGTTTGCCTCCCCACTCCCACCCTCACGAGCAAACCGGTTATCTGGTCAGCGGCCGGATGCGTCTTCTTGTCGGTTCGGAAAAATACGACGTCATGCCGGGCGACGGCTGGTGTATTCCGGGTGATGTTGAACACGGCGCGGAAATTCTGGAAGATTCGGTGGCCGTTGAAGTCTTTTCGCCGGTGAGAGAGGATTATTTGCCGAAGGTGAAATCCTTTCTCAGACTATGATAGATCAACAGGAGGGGTTGAATGCGATATAATTTTGACCAGGTTTGTGACAGAAAAAATACCAACTGCGCCAAATGGGATTATCTTCAATCCATCTTCGGGAATGACGATGTGATACCCATGTGGGTCGCCGATATGGATTTTCCGGTGGCCCCGCAAATTGTCGAAGCGCTAAAGAAGCGAGCGGAGCATTCCTTTTATGGCTATACGAGCCCGGGAGCGGAAGTGATTGAGGCCGTTGTCGATCGCATGCAGAGAAAATTCAACTGGACGATCAAGCCGGAATGGGTGGTTTTTACGCCTGGCGTGGTGCCGGCTCTGAACATTGCCGTCCGGACACTGACCCATCCCGGGGATGAGATAATTTTGCAGGAACCCGTCTACTATCCTTTCTTCCCGGCGGTTACATCCAGTGGATGCCGAATCGCTACCAATGAATTGAGATTCATCGACGGACACTACGAGATGGATTATGACGGCATGGAAAAGCTATTTCAAAGCAAGGTGGGCATGCTCCCGGTTCCCAGTCGTGTGAAGGCCGTGATGCTCTGCAATCCCCATAATCCGGTGGGTCGGCTCTGGACCAGGGGAGAGTTGATTCGTTTTGGTGAGATTGCCATCCGGAACGGTGCCGTCGTTATTTCCGATGAAATCCACTGCGAACTGCTTTTCAGAGGTCACAAGCATACACCGTTTGCATCCATTTCCGATGAATTTGAACAGAATGCCATCGTCTGCATGGCCCCCAGCAAGACCTTCAATCTGGCCGGTCTTGAAGCGTCTTCCCTCATCATTCCAAACAGGACACTGCGTCGAGAGTTTGCCAGAACACGGGAAGGCGTATTGCCGGGGCCCAACATCTTCGGCTACACAGCACTGGAGGCGGCATACCGGTTCGGAGACGAATGGCTGGAGCAGCTCCTTGTTTATCTGCAAGGAAATCTGGATTACGTTATGAAATATTTTGCCGAGAAAATTCCCGGAATCAAAGTGATTGAACCTGAAGGAACCTATCTGGTTTGGTTGGACTGCCGAGACCTGGGTATGAATGACATGGATCTCCGGGCCTTCATGAGGGAACGGGCCAGGGTCGGATTCGATGACGGGTTTCTCTTCGGAGCGGGTGGCTCAGGCTTTGAACGGATGAATATCGCCTGCCCCCGGGTTATTCTTGAGGAAGCATTAAACCGGATCGAATCGGCGGTCAACAGCCTGTAGTTCTTTGTTGATCTGCAAAAAAAGACAGAAAAAAAGATTTGAAACTTTCGATGAAGGATGCCGCGCTAAAGATCCTTCCCTTTTAATCCCCTTTGATTTGCTCGATGAAGCGATCGGCGTCATCCGGTCCTGTAACGATCCAGACCGGCCGCCCCGCAAAGGGCGTCCGGTCAACGCAAGCGGTGGGACAGCCGGCAATAATCAACACGCCTTCGATTTCCGCCTCCTCATGGGAAACAAACTCCATCTCCTCTTTCAAGGATTTTTTGATCAAGGCCGCCGTTTGGACGCGGTCGTGCCTCGGATTGCAGCCGCCGCAGTATTTAAGGCCGATCCGGCGCTTCTTATACCAAGTTGTATTCATCAGGATACCAAGGCAGCAAGAAGGAGGCGACACAGGCGTATGTATGAATACGTCGAGGAGCCGACGACGCAGCTAACGCAGGTAGCCGATTGAAGACGACTTCAGTATTAGTCATTCTCCGGAATGCCGCTGAGTTTCTTGGCGATCTTCTTCTTGAGGTCCATGTTGACCTGGCGGGAAATCATAATCCGCTGGGCCTGGGGTGAACCAGCACCGTGCATGGATTCCGTCAGATATCCCACAGCAGCCGTGCCGAGGGTCAGGTTCTCAATCAACCGCAGCATGCGCATTCGATATTCCGTGGGGACATTGGGATTGGCCTTGTAATATTTCTCCACCCATTTTCCCACCTCCGGCGAGCGAAAATCCTGCTCGGAGGGGAGGGTCACCATCAGGCCGCCGGCGATATCCTGGGCAAGACGTGAGATTTCGAAGGGAAAACGCGTCACGTTTTGCTTGCAGACATTGGCCAGAAGGGTGTTGACATAATAGGTGCCGCTGGGTTCCTGATGGCCTTCAGCGGCACAGGCCAGGGAGCCGCAGAACAGGGTTTCGTTTAAGTGATTCATTTCGATGATCTTGTCTTTAATATGGGAGGCGTTCTGGGCGCCGTTGTATTCGGCAATGCACTGCGTCGCTCCGATGATGACATCGCCGACACCGGCTTTGCAGGCATAACTCTGGCGATGATACGACGCGAACTGCTCGACCAGTTGACCGGCAAAATCCCATTCCTTATACATGAAGACCCGCTCCCAGGGGACGAAAACATCGTCGAAGACCACCAGGGCTTCGTGTCCGCCGTAAATCTGGTTGCCCCGGTCCATCATGCCCGGCTCCAGTTTGCGGGTATCGCAGGACTGGCGGCCCATGATATAGGTGATGCCCTCGGCGTCCGCAGGCAGGGCAAATGAGATGGCATAGTCCTTATCCGCCTCGCGCATGCTGATGGTGGGCATGATGATGATCTCATGGGAATTGACCGCACCGGTCTGATGACACTTGGCGCCCCGAACGACGATGCCGTCTTTTCGTTCTTCCACGACATGCATGAACAGATCGGGATCTTCCTGCTGATGGGGCGCTTTGCTGCGGTCGCCCTTGGGGTCCGTCATGGCGCCGTCGCAGGTGAGGTCATTTTCCTGGACATATGCCAAATATTTTAAAAAGCGCTGGTTGTACTGGGTACCGTGCTTCTTATCGATATCATAGGTTGTCATGGACAGGGCATTCAAGGAGTCCATCCCCACGCAACGCTGGAAGCAACACCCCGTCAGTGACCCGAGGAGCCGTCCCATCTTCGATTTCTTGACGAGGTCTTCCGTGCTCTGATGAATATGCGTAAAACGATTGATCTTCTTGCCCGTCAGATGGGATTTGGCGGTCATCAAATCCTCATATTCAGGCTGGTGGGCGCATTCATAGGTTGCCGCCACGGCGTTCATGGAAGGTCGGATGATCGGATCATCGACAATGTTTCCCAGCTTCTTGCCGAACATATAAACATTGAATTTTAACTTCCTTAAACTTTCTTCGTACTCTTTTGCGTTCATCATTGCCATAACGAAACCTCCGAAATTTTATTGGCCGTTCCACCATAAGCCGCATCAATCCATTCAGGTGGCGGTTATTTTTTATCTCATGCATCCTATTCGATCCTCCTTTCATAGTCAAATACAAAATCGAATCAGTTAGATGAGCAAAATAATCATTGCCATAAAATCATAAATCGAATAAGAAATAGTCAAACGGCGGTCACAGTTAACCCGCCTGAACAAAACTGGAGCAATGGACCATGATCACCAACCGCAAAGCGTTTTCCCCTGTTTTTCTCGGGTTTTCCTGTTTTTTTATCACCTGTCTTTTGATATCCAACATCATTGCCGGAAAACTGACGCAGTTTGGAGGCGTTATTCTGCCGGCAGCCGTCATCATTTTCCCTCTGACCTATATATTCGGAGACGTCCTGACGGAGGTTTACGGCTATGAACGAGCGCGCCTGGTCATTTGGCTCGGCTTCGGTGCCAATCTGCTGATGTCCGTTATATTTCTTTTAACCATTGCCTTGCCGTTTCCCGGTTTTTGGACCCATCAGGATGCCTACGCGACCGTCCTCGGGTTTACGCCACGAATTGTTTTTGCCTCTATGATTGCCTATTTGGCAGGCGAATTTTCCAATGCCTTCGTCCTGTCCAAGGTCAAGCTTCTCACCCGGGGACGCTGGCTGTGGACCAGAACCATCGGCTCCACCATCATCGGCCAGGGGCTGGATACCCTGTTGTTTATCATGATTGCCTTCGTGGGAACGGTGCCTGTCCCTGTTCTGATGCAACTGGTGGCTGCCCAATATATCTGGAAAGTCGGCTATGAAGTGATCGCAACCCCCCTGACCTACGTCACAGTGGGTTGGATCAAACGCAAAGAAAATATCGATGTTTTCGACGATCAGGCTAATTATAATCCATTCAGATTGGAGGGGAAAAATGAGCCCATATGATTTTGACGCCCTTGGCAAAAAGGTTACGGAGCCGACACGGAAACTGGAAATTTTTCCCAAACCGTCCGGCATCGAACGGGTCGTTCTGGAAAGCGATGAAGTGAGCAGTCTTTGTCCCGTCACGGGTCAGCCCGACTGGGAGACCGTGACCATTGAATTCGCGCCGGAAAAATACTGCATCGAAAGCAAGAGTCTCAAGCTCTATCTCTGGAGCTTCCGTGAAGAGGGCCTCTTCTGTGAAGACATGGCGGGTCAAATCGCGAAGGATATTTATACGGCCTGCAAGCCCCGTTGGTGCCGGGTCACGGTCATCCAGAAGCCCCGGGGAGGCATTAAAATTACCGCTACGGCCCTTGCGGGCGATAAAGATGCCGCCCCTTAAAAACCGACTGTTTGATTCCATTTTCATTTTTCAGTCACTGTGCTGGAAAGACTCCATAACGGAATATTGGGCGCCGTGTGGCCATTAGTTCCCAATCAATTAATACCATTATAAAAATCGAAAGGGATGAATTAATTCTATTGATTTTTGTGCAAACTATTTGTATACAAACAATATGGATTCAATTTCATTAGAGGGTTATAATTATGCTTAACAATGAAAACTTAATTTCTGATATAATAAACAACGTAAGGCGACTGTTCCAAATCGTTAATGAACAGTCGAAAAAAGCGGAAAAGGAAACCGGCATTACAGGCCCTCAATTATGGGCAATCAAAGTTATTGGAGACGCAATTTCCATTAAGATATCGGATCTCGCGAAACGTATGTATCTCCATCCGGCAACGGTCGTCGGCATTCTTGACCGACTGGAATCACAGCGGTTGGTTCTTCGAGAACGATCGACAAAGGATCGAAGAGTGGTCAACGTGAGACTAACCGATCAGGGAGACAACCTCTTGAAAAACGCACCGGAAGTAGCACAGGGTTTGCTGGTTGAAGGCTTGGAGGCTTTTAGCGCGGAGAAACTGAAAATGATCGATGACGGCCTTGAATCACTGGTTGAGATTCTGGGGGCTCAAAAGATTCCTCCTTACCTGATCCGCTCGAACGAAATCAATATCAACAGGAAAAGGTCTGAATTGGATAATAATGTATCTTAAGCAGCCGTTTCTTATGCAGGCTTTGGTGGGCTTATCTTAAGAAACGACCATCACAGGAAAGGAGGAAACAAAAATGTATAAAAACATACTGGTACCTCTGGATGGTTCGGAACTGGCGGAAAGCGCCCTGGTTGAAGCCGGAAAAATAGCCAAACTTATTAATGACAGCAAACTCGTTCTGCTCACCGTTGTTAAGATTCCTTCCGTGCTTGTAGCCGACGGTGTGGAAGGTTTAAATCTCCCGAAGTTTAAACAAAGTCAATTTGATAAATCTCAGAAATACCTGGCGGAAATTGAATCCAGGTTAAGCTCGGAAGGCATTAAAGCGACATCGGACGTTATTGAAGGGGCCGTTGCCGAATCTATTGTCGAATATTCCCTAAAAAACGCAATTGATCTCATCGTCATCGCTACCCATGGATATACGGGGATGAAGAAACTGATGCTGGGAAGCGTCGCTCTTAGTGTTTTACATGATTCTCACGTACCGGTTCTCCTGATAAGACCCGAGGGAAGCAGAAAGTAAACATCATTGAAAAACTAATTTACGCAGGCATGGGGCTGTGGAAAGACAGCCCCATGCCCCCCGAAAACCTCATAAAAGGTTAATTTTATTTATATAAATTCATTGCGATAAAAACATCTATTGAGTTCCCATTCCATCTGTTTCGTTGCCGTATGACCCTCAATCACGATAACAGATCCTCTTATGAGCTGTAAGTTCGTCCCCTCATTCGGATGACCACTTCCTAAAACGAGATATATTGAGGTCCGAAATGGCGCCATTCATGGTTATGGACTGCACATTATTGATAAAAATGAGCGGCCTTCCCCCTGCTTTTAATATCAGGGATTTGAGAAACCGTATTGCCATATGCCGTCCGGAGGTGATTTACCATCATTTTTGTGAAAATCTTTTAGCCCCGACTTTCGATTATCCGGATTTCCGCAATGACTTTGCCGTGTGGGTTAAACGGCGGCTGGAAGACAACCTTTTGGCGGAACAACTGGGCTTGATCGATCCTTATGAATTTGATTCCATGGAGGACCTCAGGAGCTTCACGCTCGATATTATTGATGAGCACATTGCCTGCCTGCACACCATAAATACCATCAATCCGGGTCACGAATTTTTTTTGAAGGAAGCCGTTACCGTTGTTTTCGAAACAGGAAAAATCCTTGCCGATCCTTCCGAACTGACAAAAGTAATTCCTGTCATGACCAACGGCAGTATCTATTATCATTTTCTCGAAGCCCGCAGGCGCAATGATTCCCGAATGGACGATTTCTCAATATGGCTGGAATTGTTCGGAGAAACATGGAAAGACAAAATCTCTTCCCTGCGCTCAATAGACTTTATTTTTTATACGCTGACCGAATTAAAGCAAGAAATCTTCAGAGTCCTTCGGTAAAAACATAAAGACGATTCCTCCATCGCTAACTATTGATTTTCAAGTAAATATTTTGTACAAAAACCATGATACGCAGGACGATCATAGATTTCTGCAAGAGTCACTTGTTCCGGAAAGCCGGTCAACCATGTGATTGTTGCAGTCATGTAGTTTCTGCGCAATTCTCTTCCTGTCGATCCTTTAATTTGACACATGCGGCAGATCTGGGGGCTCGCACAGATGAAGCCATACAAAAAACACTTGTTCACTTGGCGCTTCCTTGCCGGGTTGTTGATCCCGATATTGATCTTTACCCTACCCGGCGCCTGCATGGAGACCAAACCACAGCAGAAGGTTCTGAGGGTTTCATTTTCCCTCACTGAAGCGGAATGGGAAATCTTCCGCCAAAAGATATTCCCGCCGTTCGAGAACCGGAACCATTGCCGAATCGAAGCAGTCCAGATTGAAGCCGCAAATCTGCCCAAGCTCCTAGAGGTGGGGAAAATATCGGGGAAAAGTCAAATCGATCTGTTTGCCCAAGACAACATGGAACTGGCCCTGTTGGTGAAGAAGCGGCTTGTCGAAGACCTCTCGGAATATGCCGATCACCACGGCAAGCAGATTTATCCATCCCTCCTCGACATCGGTCGATTCGCAGGGAAGCTCCTCTTCATCCCTTTTCGTCCCAACGTCCAGATTTTTTATTACAATAAAGCCAAGTTTGAGGAGTACGGTCTGATGCCACCGCAATCATGGGACGAGTGGCTCCATTGCGCGACCGTATTTTTGAACAGGGAAAAAGTCGGAAGGATCTTGATCAAAGGCTTCGGAGGAAATCCGACGGTGACTCAGATATACGAGTATATCGTCTCCGCCGGAGGCGATCCCTTTGCTTTTAATGATGACGGATCGAAGAGGACCTTTCTGTTTTTCAGAAAGTTGTGGAAAGCGGCCTCTCCCGACAGCAAGAAAGCCAAATGGGATACGTCGAACGATTATTTCGCCCGGGACTCTGTCTATCTGATGCAAAACTGGCCTTTCGGATACAAGATTATCACGGAAAAGTACGGAAAGAAAGATGTGGGTGTTTATCACGGATTTCCCGGCCCCAGGAAAGAAGCCCACGTGGTAGGCGGCGATGTGTTCGGGATTCCCGTCGGATCGAAGAACAGGGACCTGGCACTGCAATTTATTCAATATATGCTGTCGAAAGAGGTGCAAGGCATTTTCGTTAAGGACCTGTCCTGGCCTTCCGCCAGACCCGATGCCTACGAGATGTCCAGTTCGCCCGCTTTTCAAGCCATCCGGGAAGCCTTCCAGTACGGCGTCTTCAGAAAAAACGTCCCCTACTGGGCAGAATATCAAAAGCTTTTCGAGGAGGCCTTTGTCCGGATCGTGATAAAAGGAGAAGATCCTGCCCTTCTGGATCAATTCCATGACCGAATGGAAAAAATCAAAGCGAGATACGAATAAATGAAGACAATAGAAAGGGTTAATTCGTTTGTCGGACGATACTACTTCGAGATCCTTCTCATCTCGCCGCTCTTCCTTTACCTGGCGGTCTCTACCTATTCTCCCGTTATTCAGGTCATCGGCATGTCGTTCGACGCCAACCAGGAACAGACCGGATTCGAATTCGGGTTTTATAATTATATCAGTATTTTCGGTCATTTCCAGTTTCTGCAGGCCCTGTTCAACACTTTTTTCATCTCCATGGTCGGTCTGGCCCTGGAATTGTCTTTAGGTCTTTTCGTCGCCATCCAGCTTAACAAGCGGATCAAATTTCGCGGTATCATCCGCTCCGTTTATATTTTGCCCCTGGGGATTCCAACCATCGTCGCCGCGTCAAACATGCGTTACATCTTCGATACCAACGGATTTCTCAACAATGTTTTAATGAGTCTCAACATCATCGACCTGTCGATCGACTGGGGGGCAGGCGGAATCATTACCCTTTTGACCATTGTCATTGCCGATATGTGGAAAGTCACCCCCCTGGTCATGCTCATTCTGCTGGCGGGTCTGGAAAATATTCCGGAAGACATATACGAGTCAGCGAAAATAGACGGGGCCAGCTCCTTTCAGATTTTCCGCCGGATCACGCTGCCCCTGTTGAAGCCGGCCATCACCATGGCCCTGGTCATCCGGGGGATCGATTCTTTTCGTATCTTTGAACTGCCTCTGGTCCTGGCCGGTAAGTCCGAACCCGTTTTGGGTACTTTCGTCTATTCGGAATACAACGAGGCCTTGAATCCCTATACGTCGTCGGCGGCGGCGGTGATTCTCCTCATGATGATTATTTTATTTATCGTATCCTATCTCTGGTTTTCCGGAACGAAAGAGGTTTCCTATCAGTAGGAATCTGTAAGTGATGAATATGAATCGTTATATTAACCCGATTCTCGCATACACAACCATCGCGGTGATACTCCTCTTCACCTGTATTCCCGTTTATCTGATGGTTAAGATTACATTTGCCGATCCGGCGGCTTTCATCAATTATCATGAATTCAATTTTTCATGGGAGAACATCCAATCCGTTTTCTCTTCCGGCAACATCTGGCCGCCGCTGAGAAAATCGCTTGTCGTTGCCCTGGCCACCGCCTTTTTTTCCGTAGTAATTGCCGCACCCGGCGCTTACGTATTGGCCAAGATTCCGGGGAACACGGGTTATGCTCTCATCATGCTGATTTTTTTCACCCGCATGTTTCCGGAGGTAGGGATCGCCCTGCCCATTTCCCTGAATTTGATTCGACTCGGTCTTTTCGATACGGACCTCGGTTTGATCCTGGCCCACTTGATCCGCGTCCTGCCCCTCGTCACCTGGGTCCTGGTCGGCACCTTCAAATCGCTTCCCAGAGATCTTGAAGAAGCGGGGAGAATCGACGGGTGTTCCCGGATTCAGGTTCTCTACCGCGTTGTTTTCCCCATCGCCAAACCGGGCATCATCGTCGGTTTGATTTTCGGCTTTCTGAATTCATGGGACGAGTTCATCTATGCCGCATATCTTTCCCTTGCGCATAAAACCACTAAGGATTGATGCGACCTGCCGAGGCAAATAGCACGGCCCGTCGATACCCAGGTCGCTTTCAATCCTTTGTTCAAGTAAGC
>JAFGLN010000121.1 GCA_016928025.1 Deltaproteobacteria bacterium | reverse complement strand
CTGAGCGTCAGGAGCGTAATGTTGGGATGCCGACCGGCATCCGTCATCTTCGGCCCGAGTATTCAGATCGAACAATCCATGGTTGGATAGGTCTTATCCAACTGTGCCATGATGCCGCCGATGCTCGGCTGCTTCTCGACCAGGATAACGGGATACCCCGCATCCGCCAGATCGAGAGCGGTCTGGATGCCGGCCACGCCGCCGCCAATGACGAGGGTGGCCTTTTTTACCGGCACCTCAAGTTCGATCCGGCTCTCCAAAACGGCGGCGCGGGCCACGGCGGATCTGACCAGGTCTTTTGCCTTGGTTGTGGCACCTTCCGGATCGAGAGCGTGCACCCAGGAGCATTGTTCGCGAATATTCGCCATTTCCAGCAAATAAGGATTAAGGCCGGCTTCGCTGATACATTTTCTGAACGTCGGTTCGTGGAGCCTCGGTGAGCATGATGCGACGACGACGCGATTCAATCCGTATTCCAGGATATCCTGTTTAATCTGGGTTTGTCCGGGTTCCGAACAAGTGTAACTCTGATTGATCGCATGGACAACCCCCGGCAATTCGCGTGCATACTCGGCTACGGCGGCGCAATCGACAATGTCGCCGATATTCGATCCGCAATGGCACACATAAACGCCGATGCGGACGGCATCATGGGATTCTGCCTTCTCCATTTTACTACCTTTCTACTCTTCATATTCAGGGCATTCATGATGAAAAAATTCAAATCTGTTTCCCATGAGCACCCCTTAACAAAACAGGCGTCACATTACCTTTTGCCCTGCCTTCTTGTCAAGGCAAAGGAAAGAAGAAATAAACCCGGGAATAACCGAAGGTTCTTAGCCTCCGTATGGTTTGATCTGATCGGCTAAAATCGACACGATATCCCGAATCTCTAACTTTAATGTCTTCTGTTTCAAACGGTCACGCATGGCACAGGTTAAATGGATCATGCATTTGGGACAGGCCGTGATCAGTAGATCCGCCCCTGTGTTCTTTGCCTCTGTCAGGCGCTGCACCTGAATCTGTTTCGAATGGGCATCACAGTTGATAAAGGCGCTGTTCCCACAACAAATGGCGCTGCGTCCCGAATGCTCCATGTCCGTGAAACGCATGTCCGGTATTTCGGTCAATAATTCCCTCGGAACCTTATGGCGGTTCAGCATTCTGGACAGGCGGCAGGGGTCTTGAAAGGTCGTTCTTCGTTTCAGTGGTTTGAAAGCCGTGCCGCCTTTATGTACCTCTTGCTGAATCAGATCCATGAGCAAGGTAATTTTTAAATCGAATCCGGGGACAACTTTCGGCATGTACTCACTTAGGATCATATAGCATTCCGGACAGGAAACGACGACCTCGCGGATACCGGCATCTTTAAATGTTTGATAATTCAACTTTTGTAGCCGTTCAAAATTACTGCGGTCCCCCGTCCAGAGAAGATCGTGCCCGCAGCATCGTTCATCGGGCAGGAGGACGGGCTCGATATCGAGGTAATTCAGGAGCCTGATGCTGTCCCTGGCAATGGCCAGCGTATCCACCTCGATGCCGGAGAAAAAAACATCAAAATAGGGGGCACAGCCGACAAAGTAGGCGATATCGCCCGCAGCTGATGTATTCAGCTCGTCCGTTAGCCAGTCGAGACGGTTCTGTTTTAGTTCCGGCGCCGTCATCATCCGCATCCAGGAGTGAATCGCCCCGTCATGAGCCCTGTAGCCTTTTAATCCTTTTGTTTCGGCCAGCAGTTCCCGCATTTCCAGAATAAAGCCGCTGAATTCGACCCCCGACGGGCAATGCTCGCTGCAAATCTCGCAGGTCAAACATTCCCAAACGGCGTTCTCAATGAAGGCTTCGTCTTCCCGCTCCACGATAACCTTGTGCGCCAGCAGGCGAGGCGAATATTCCTTACCGGTCAGACGCCGCGGGCAAACGGCCGTGCATTTGCCGCATTCGAGGCATAAATAGAGCGAACGGTCTTGGATGATTTGATCTATTTTTTTATCCATAAATTATTCCTAAACATGGGCGGCCATTGCCTTCTGCTCCGTCACGGGACCTAATGCTTCAATCCTTTCCGCAAAATCCCAAAGGGCCTCTACCAGCTCCTCTTTTTCGTGGGCGGCGAAGCTTTTTTCCACAAGCCGCTCCTGACCGATTCCCAGCAGATGCAGCATCTTTCTGACCCTTTTGACATTTTCGTGACCCACCTCGGGACCGGGGCCGTATCGGCAGTCTTCATCATTGCATTCCAGAAGGATCACACCGTCCGCGCCATATTCAAAAGCCCGCAAAATCAAAGCCTGATTGACTCTACCGATGCACATAACCCGGATGAGTTTGAAATTGTCGGGCATCTTCATACGGGCCATGCCGGCCGCGTTATAGCAGGCAAACGGACTCCAATTGCAGCAAATTCCAAGAAGGCGGACTTTCTTCATCTTAATCATCCTCCGCCATGGTACAGGCGACGATTTCTTCCAAAAGCCGGTTGGAGAAGTATGGTATGTCCATGGCCGTGACGGGACATCGACTGACGCAACCGCCGCAGCCAACGCAGTTGTAATGCAGGACTTCAGCCGTGTAAAAGCCCCGATCATTGGGAACCAACCGGACAGCGTCGAAGGGGCAAATGTCAACGCACCGCCCGCATCCCCGGCAGCGTTCCGGATCGACCCGGGGACTGAGTTCATGGTCCTTCAAGAGCGCTTCGGCAGCGGTCGTGGCGACATGGGCAGCCAGGGCGGCACCGGCCTGAAAGGCGGTAACCCGCTTCAGGGTTCTGGGCATAACACGATAGATACCGATTTGCGGCGTCTGGAAGAAAGCAAAATTATAGCGGTAAAATTTTTTCAGGCCGAACATGCCGGTGGGCATGGCCAGAGGCAGAATATTCAGATCCGCCAGACAGACAATGTCGCTCTTCCATTGCCGGCGTTTACCGTTTTCATACAGGGTGGTCTGAAAATTTCCCAGGTTGCCGTGGATGCCTTCGATGGTTGCCTCCGGTATCTGGTCGATTCGGTTCCCGATGATATTTTTGGTCGGCCGAACAGCGATGTTTTTGGGTAGCGGGGCCCCGTCCTTGAGACGACATTTATGGACCAGTCGGACCTTGAATCCCTGGAGATCCAGGTTCTGGGCGCAGCTTAAGCCGACGTCGGAGCCACCTAAAATCAGAATCCGGTTGCCGATCTTTGACGTTCCCGACCGAAGGGGGGTCAGGAAGCGGGAGCGGATATAGGCTTCTCTGATAAAACTGGTTGCCTTTTCAACAATGCGGTCTTCCGGCAGATCATAAGCGCCCAGGTGATCCCGCAGATTAATCATTTCAAAACGGCCCCGATCAAGGCCCAGTTCATCGAACAAATGGATACGGGCACGGTTTCGTTGATCGTTGCAGGAAATGCACTGAAAGTCAAGAGGGCAGCAGACACAGGATGCCAGAATGACCCGCCCCAGCCGCTCTTTTTTAACGGCTTTGGCGATCATCTCCGCGCCCCTGGTATGGCAGGCCGAAAAAATCAGTTCGCTGTGAACCACACCCGGCATCTTTTCTCCCATGGCGAGCAAACGGTCAAGGGCTGCGGCCGGTGCCATGGTGCCGTTGCAGGTGCAAATAAACAAACCGATCCTGTCATCATCGTAATCAGGCTGCGGTTTGATATCGCTTATGGCAACCGGTGTCCGTAAATCCGCGCATGCCGCCATCGCCAAGCCCGCGGATGCTGAACCGGCAATCAAAACATTAACGATATCCGTCGCCCGCTTGAAATTACCCGTCCGATAAACATTTTCCTGATTCAGAAGGTCCTTTGGGGTAATCTCGCTTTCATTGGCTACAATAATGGCCGGACTTTCAAAGGTTATCCGGCGGCCTTTGCGGCTGTGATCGATGGCGCCGATCTCACCGCAGACGGCTTCACAGGCCAGACATTCACAGCAGGATGCGCATTGGAGGCAACGCTTTGCCTCATCAACGGCCTGCTCGGCGGTGAATCCCGTTTCTACTTCCTCAAAATCGCATCGCCGGACGCTCGCATCCCGCTTCCCCATTTCGGGCCGCGTCAAATGTGGGGTATCTGTTGGAATATCGAGATAATCCGTTTCGCGACTCTTTGCGTCCGTTGTTTGTTTTTTAACGACTTTTGTTCCCGACAGGAATGCCGAAACTTGAAGAGCGGCCTGGCGGCCCTGTGCCATAGATCCGACAACAGTCGCAGGTCCCGTAACCACGTCGCCCGCGGCGAAAACCCCTGCATGCGTTGTGGAAAGGTCGTCTTTTGTCATCACCCGCCCTGCCGAATCGGCGGTCAAATGACCCCTCAAACCGGCCTTTTCCCAGTGGGGCTGCTGGCCGATGGCCACAAAAATCCAATCGGCGGGCCTAATGAACTGAGACCCGGCAATAGGTTCGGGTCTTCGGCGTCCGCTTTCGTCGGGCTTGCCCATCTTCATCCGGATCAGTTCAAGACCTTTGACTTTTCCATTTTCCCGAACAACCCGCTTCGGGGCCAGACGGAATTCAATCTTGACGCCTTCTTCTTCGGCTTCACGGATTTCCGACAGCCGGGCGGGCATGTCACCGCTTTCGCGGCGGTAGCAGATGGTAACCGACTCGGCGCCCAGACGAACGGCCGCCCGGGCCGCATCAATCGCGGAATTGCCTCCGCCGATGACCAGTACATTTCCGGCGACTTGCGGGTACGTCCCCGAATTGACCTGTCGCAGCATCTCCACGGCACCGACAATACCCTGACTGTCTTCACCGGGGATGTTCAAACGCAAATCCTGATGAGCCCCGGTACAGAGAATGACCGCTTGAAATCCCTTCGCCAGTAAATCATCGATTTTTTGGATCGGTGTATCCGTCTGTATTTCTATACCCGATTCGACAAGGGCATTGATCTCCGCATCCAAAATATTTCTTGGCAGGCGGAAGGCGTTAATGCCTATTCGCAACATGCCCCCCGCTTCTTGGTGGGCTTCGAAAATCGTTACGGAAAAACCTTCCTGGTTAAGATAATGGGCGGCGGTCAAACCGGCAGGTCCGGAACCGACGATAGCAACTTTTTCGGGCCGTTTCTTGTTTTTGCTGTCCGGAAATCGCGGCGTTTGGTCTTTCAATTCCCAATCGGCCAGAAAACGTTTCACGGAACAAATGGCCAAAGGCTCATCCACATCCGTTCGGCGGCACGCCTCCTCACAGGGATGATGGCAAACGCGCCCGCAAATACCGGGTAGGGGATTATCCCTGCGGATGACGTCCAGAGCTTCCGCGAAACGGGATTCCGCTGTAAGCGCCATATACGCCTGGACATTGACCCCCAAGGGACAGGCATCCCGACAGGGGGGGGCGGGTCTTTTGTCCAGCTCCAGTGCCCGGGAAGGGCAGTAAGCGGGTGTTCTTGTCAAAGGGGGATGGACTGAGTTTTGCAGAGGACAAACGTCCATACAGCGGCCGCAGCCGGTGCAAAGATCATAATCCACATAGGACGGGGCCTGAACGGCAACAATGCGGAAACCATCTTTGTCTTTTTTAATGGATGCAATCCGCGCATGGGTCAAGGCGGTAACCAGAGGATTGCGGGTAATCCTCAGGTAAAGGGGGCGAAATTGGAAATTCAGGTCTGCGGGCCACTCGGTAAAGCTTTTCTGGCCGCCGGGCAATTCCAGAAAGTGAGGAGATTTTGTCACCCAAACGAGGGGAAGACCGGACTGGGCTAAATCCTGAGAAACTTTCAGGGCGGCGTAACCGGACCCCACGACCAGGATGGCCTTTTTCAGGGTGCTTGACGATGACGCCTTTTTCATGCCTGATCCCTTGACTCCTCTTGTTTTGCCCGGCCTTTAAGGATGGCTTCGCCATATTCACAGCCCCGGTCAAAGGCCTTGGCGTTGTTATCCTTTGTATTCGGCGGCACGGATTCCAGGACGGCTTTACGCAAAGCGTCAATCTGGACGAGCCCCTCAACCGCGGCAACAAATCCCAGCATGACGATGTTGGCCATCATGGTGTTGCCCAGCTCTTCGGCAAAGCGCGTTGCCGGTATATGATAGGTTTTCCAGGTAGCGTCCGGCTTTCTGGTTTTCACGAGGTCCGTATCCCAAATGAATGTGCCGCCTCTTCTCAGACTCTTGATATTTTTCGTGTACCCTTCCTGACTCATACAGACGAGGACCTGCGGCTCGGATACGGACGGAAACAGGATGTCGCCGGTGCTGATAATGACCTGACTGGAGCAGGCTCCGCCCCGGGCTTCGGGACCATAGTTCTGTGTCATCGTGGCATTCTTTCCGTCGTATATGGTCGCCGCTTTGCCCAGAATATCACCGGCCATGATAATGCCTTGGCCGCCAAAACCGGTAACTAATATATGTTTTTCCTGATTAAGCGTCATAACAGCTACTCTTTTTACAAAGCTTCCTCAACGGTCTTTCTGCCCGGAGGCGGCCAAGGGGCAATCTGATGCTCTTTAACCGCCTGATAGTTATCCATAAATGTCGGCCGCTCGATATCGACAAATCGACCGACAACAAGATCATTTTCAAAATTCAATGAGGCGTTTTTCGGATCGATGTCGTTCATGATCACCGACCGGTCATGATAAAAGGTCAACAGATCCAAACCGGTTCTCATGCGGTTTCTCCGTCCGAAAGATGACGGGCAGGGGGTCAGGACTTCGATGAAGCTGAAGCCTCTTTTATTCATGGCCTCGGTTATGGAGTTGGTCAAAAGCCGGATATGCAAAGCCGTCCAGCGGGCCACGTAAACCGCGCCGCAGGCGGCGGCCAGGGCGGAGAAATTGAAAGGCTCTTCAGGAGACCCTTCAGCGGTGGTTGTCGTTTTAGCGCCGAAAGGCGTACTGGGCGCCTGCTGCCCGCCCGTCATACCGTAATTAAAATTGTTCACGCAAATGACCGTCATATCAATATTGCGCCGGGCGGCGTGAATGATGTGATTGCCGCCGATGGCAAATAGATCACCGTCTCCGGAGACAACGAGGATTTTTGTATCCGGCTTGGCCAGCTTCAATCCCGTGGCAAAGGGAATCGCCCGGCCATGAGTGGTATGATAGGAATCGAGTTTCACGTAACCCGCTATCCGGCCCGTACAGCCGATGCCCGAAACCATGGCAATTTGATCCAGATCCTCTTCCGATTTTTGTATCGCCGCCATGACGGTGCTGAAAACACTGCCGATGCCGCAACCCGGACACCAGATGTGGGGTAATCGGTCGACCCTCAAAAGGGCGTCCATCGGATGTAAAGGCGGCTTTTTAGCGGCTTTCTTCACGCTCATGATTTCTTCTTTCCCTTCTGAACCTTCGTGATAGCATCCAATATTGACGAGGGATGGATTAAGGCCCCGCCGAAATGGGAAACCAGCTCGACCGGACAGGCGCCTCCGGCACATCTCTCCAGTTCAAGGACCATTTGTCCCGCGTTAATCTCCGGCATGATGAGAGCTTTGAGTCGGGGTGCGAGGGATCGAATCAATTCCTCCGGAAACGGCCAAACGGTATTGAGTTTAATAAATCCCACAGAGATTCCCTTCGCCCTTGCTTCATGCATGGCCTGCCTGGCCGAACGGGCACTGATGCCATAAGCTACAACAACGATTTGCGCATCATCCAGATAAAAATTTTCCGTCTGGATAATCTTGTGCCGGTTGTTTTTAATCTTCCTGATCAGACGATCCGTCATCTGCTTCTGCGTTGCGTCGTCCATGACGGGGTAGCCCCGCTCGTCGTGTGTCAGGCCTGTGACATGGATACGATATCCGTCGCCGCAGTTGGCCATGGGCGCAATACCGTCAGGATCAGCCTGATACGGTTTAAACTCAGCAGGGGAAACAGACGGTTTTCGTCTATTGGCAATTTTGATATCCTCCTCTCTGGGAATGATAACCCGCTCATTCATGTGACCAACCACTTCATCGGCCATGACGAAGACCGGCAATCGATACTGCTCGCTCAAGTTGAAAGCTTGAATCGTAAAGTCAAACATTTCCTGCGGGCTGGACGGCGACAGAGCGATGACCTCATAATGGCCATGAGAACCCCAGCGCGCCTGCATCATATCGCCCTGAGCGACCAGTGTCGGCAGTCCCGTACTGGGCCCCGCCCGCTGTACATTGCAAATAA
Organism: Deltaproteobacteria bacterium; assembly: GCA_016928025.1. GTDB lineage: Bacteria > Desulfobacterota > Syntrophia > Syntrophales > JAFGHS01 > JAFGHS01. The sequence goes on along the minus strand of JAFGLN010000121.1, from coordinate 34,297 downwards.
CGCAGGGCGTTTCGGTGCAAAGGCCGAGGCCGATATTTTCCATCATCAACGAAAATCCAGGTCCGGAAGTGCTGGTCATCGCCTTGACGCCACCCCAGCTGGCCCCTAAAACGGCGGCAATGGAAGCCAGTTCGTCTTCCATCTGAATATAGATACCACCGCACTCAGGCAGACGTCTGGACATGCGCTCGGCAATTTCCGTCGCCGGTGTGATGGGGTATCCGCCAAAAAACCGGCAGCCGGCAGCAAGCGCTCCCTCGCAACAGGCGTGGTCGCCGTTCATGAAATATGTTCCTGTCATTACGGCCTGGCCAGCCACACTATGTCTCCTTCGCAGTTGTTGTCATGCTGTTTTCAATATCCTCAACAACATATATGGCAAAGTCGGGACAGAGGACTTGACAGAATGTGCAGTTTACACACTTCGACGCATCCACGACTTCCGGATAGTGATATCCTTTTTTATTGTATTTGTCGGACATGCGCAATACGCCGCGCGGGCAGAAGGTAACGCAGAATTCGCAGCCTTTGCACCGATCCTCAATAATGACGACCCGCCCCAGACTGGCCCGATTCTGTTCTAAATCTAAAGGTTTGCGCCAATATTTCATATCGATCAATTTAACGATTCCGCGGGAAACCGCTATGTTCCGTTGTCGGAGGGTGTGTGTTATATATTACTTTTTCATGCGTCTTATCCCGACCTTTGACGGAAGAACCACTCGCGAATTCGTCTTACAATCTTTCTGATCTTATTTCATTTTCACCACATTTAGCTGATAATGATTCTGAGAGGGATTATAAGAAGACGGCAGCGGTGTCAAGAGAAATCGTCCATCCCGCCTTTTGTCTTGACATCAAAAGAGGACTTTCCTATATAACATCCCATCTAATAAGAGGGGAATTTCATTTTGTTTCTATGGGAAATAAGCGATCCATCATATTTATCTCCGACAGTACGGCCATCACTGCCCATACCTTAGGCAAAAGCCTCTTGGCCCAGTTTGAAAATATTCCTTTCACAGAAATCATACTGCCTTTTGTGAATAATGTCGAAAGTGCCAGACAGGCTGTAGCGACCATCAACAAAGAGGCCCAAAAAAACAATCTCCGTCCGATCGTTTTCTGCACGCTCATCGACCAACAGGTCCGAGATATCATCATGACGAGCAAAGGAGCGGTTTTTAATTTTTTCGATACGTTTATCGGCCGACTGGAAAGTGAATTGAGCACGGAGTCCACACATGCCATCGGAAGGTATCATGAAGGTGTCAGCAGCAGTTATGATGTCCGTATCGATGCCGTAAACTTTGCTCTCAACAATGATGACGGAGCGACGACAAAAGGCTTTGAAAAGGCGGATATTATCCTGGTCGGTGTTTCGCGCACCGGCAAAACGCCGACCTGTATTTTTTTGGGGCTGCATTTCGGCATCTATGCGGCCAATTATCCGATTACGGAAGACGACCTTTTAAGCCTAAGCCAGTCGTACAGACTCCCCTCGGTTTTACAGCCTTTCCGGAAAAAGCTCTTCGGCCTGACCATCAATCCCGATCGGCTGCAAAAAATTCGCTATGCCCGCCGGCCGGACAGACCGTATTCAACGCTGGAGCAATGTGCCAAGGAAGTCTCCATGACGGAAAATATGTTTCATCAGGAAAACATCCCCTTTCTAAACGTATCGACGATCTCCGTTGAGGAAATCGCTGCCACACTCATCCGTAACGGCCAGTTCAAGCGCCGCTTTTAATGACAGCCGAATGTCCGGCATCTCAATCGATGTTTTGGCGATTTAATATATTCCGTTCTTCCATCCACTGGTCGACATCTTCCATGATCGTTGTTGTTTCTTTGATCATCCGAATTAGTCGATGATCAACCTTATAAGGCCATTGATGGAGATTCCGGTAGTTATCACCCGTGCATATATGTGGTTGCAAAAGAGTTTTGAGAGGTCGGATGGGGTAATCCAATCGCTACCCTTCCCTTATAAGGAGCCAAGAGTAGCGATTGGTCATGATGATATTATTCATTACCACTTAGAAAGGACTTCGGTGTAGAAATCGTAAATGCCCTTTTTCCCGGCGCCTCCTGTATAGCCGGCCCTTGCCATTAATCTGAGAAGCGGATGGAGGCGGCCCTTCTCACCCAATTCCCGGATCCGGTCTTCCTCCGAGCTGGCATACAGACTCCAGGAACCTCCCATATCACCCAATTCGAGAGGTCCCATAGGCAGGTTGTAGCCGAGTTTGAGGGCTTTGTCGATTTCCGCCGGCGGCGCTACCCTTTCCCAAAGCATCTGTACCGCTTCCATACGCAAAGCGATATAAGCGCGGTTTGCCAGAAATCCGAAACTGTCCTGGCAGGGAACGGGTTCCTTTTGAAGAATTTTCGCCAAGGCGGATGTTACTTCGACGGTATTCTCCGATGTCCGTGCTCCTTTCACGATTTCCACCAGCTTCATGACACCCACAGGATTAAAAAAGTGCATTCCCACAAATCGATCAGGCCGGTTTGCGGCAGAGGCAATCTCGGTAATACTCAAATATGACGTATTGGATGCAAAAATGACATGTTCCGGAGCGCTCTGATCGACCCTATGAAAAAGATCCTTTTTGATCCCGATATTCTCCGTGGCCGCTTCCAGAACAAAATCAGCAGTTGCAGCCGCTTTATCCATATCCGTTGCCCCGCCGATAAGGCTCAAAATTTCCTTTCTCTCCTCCGGTGTCATTTTTCCTTTGGCAACAAAAAATTTTTCTGTCCTTTCTTCAATGCCGGAAATCCCTTTTTTCACAAACTCATCTTTTATGTCCACCAGGGTCACACGATATTTACCAAAGCGTGCCATTAGTTCAGCAATTTGCGACCCCATCAGCCCGGCACCAATGACGACAATTCGTTTAATGTCTTTTATTTTTAACTCTTTCATACGGCCTCCTTCACGAATGATTTATACAGGTTGTCTTTAACCTGCGCTTTTTGGATGCTTTTGAAGGGGTAGTATAGGGGGAATAACGGGATGGTGTCAAAAGAAAAATAATCTCTGAAATATTGAAATAGTATATAGTTGATTGTTTTCTGCAGACATTTAATCAGCGGTGGAAATTTGCCGAAATTTTACATTGAATTTCTGAATGACTGGAACATAAATATTGTTTACGATTTTTAGCAATTTATTCTTTCGATAACCACATTACCTTCAGGCAAACACAAAAGAGCATCTATGATCTTTTGACAAATATATTTGCCATCGGCACCGGGCTGGAGGAACATTTGATATCCGTCCTTAATCCTCGCGTGACTTTGTATCTTAGGAGAAAAGCCATTGTTTGCCAGCTTAATAGTTTCTTCTATGTGGCAGGGCTGCGTTGTTTTTACTTTGATGACGCGCGCTTTAATATAGCTTTCCCGGCTGATAACACAAATCTCATTCATAACTTACTCCGTATAATTTGTTAATATTGCTACTAAATCAATATAAACAGCGGCGATGGATACCTTACGGATTGCGTTTCCATACACCATTATTAATTTGATTGGTAGCTTTTTTTTTCATCTCTAATACCAGCTGTCTTTCTTTAAAAAACTGTGCCAATTCATTTTGTTTAATTTTTGGATTACACAGGCTCTCTATTATACGATGTAATACAATAAGCGTACCTAAACGATGGCCCGGAAAACAGATGATGTGTAACATATTATTTTTATTGTTAATAAAACAATACCTCTGATTGTAAAAAATGATGGTTTCGAAAGATTTCGATGCAATATTGTAAAGCCTTCCGACATCCCTAATTATTCATCTAAATGGTCATGATCTGACTATTTAAGATTCGGGTTTTGATACCCGGCATTGACGCGCCGAACTTATGAAAAAGATTGAGTGTTATTAAATTCTCTCAGACAACCATTATTTGAAATTTGAGTTAATTTTTTACTTCATTCTGATGCTTATTTTTTTATTTCCAAGGGGTGTCGGTATTTCTTACAGAAATGAGAAATTGTGTAATATTTTGTAATTATAAGAAAATATCTTATAAATTTTCTTCCTGTCGGTCAAATTGTCGGATTGTTTTACATTATCGGTACCTAACGTCACTAAAAAAAGAAAAAACCATTCAATCATCACTTGACACCAAATTACCTTTACCCCTATAAAATGGGCAGGCCATAGTAAAAAATTCATTTGAAGGAGACTGATATGTCTGAAAATGTTTTATTGATTGAACGACAAGACAAGGTAGCCATACTAACCTTCAACAGACCTGACAGATTGAATGCCTTAAATCCTGAACTTGTGGATACAATTGTGCAAACATGTCAGGACTTGCGAAAAGACGACCGCATTTGGGCCGTGATCATGACAGGTGCGGGAAGGGGGTTTTGCTCCGGTGCCGATGTCGGCTTATTGCAGCGTGGAGATAGCGAACTTCCTCCCATGCATGAAAGGCTTGACGTTTACGGGTGGGTCGGTAGATTAGCGACCTCAATCTATAAGACCGTGGGCAAACCGGTCATCGGTGCCGTGAACGGCGTTGCTGCCGGGGCCGGCATGTCCGTCGCCCTTGCTTGTGATATGCGTGTCGGGTCGGAAAAGACAAAATTCAAGGTCGTATTTCCGGAAAGAAGTTTGAGTCCCGATACGGGCCTGTCCTATTTTCTGCCCCGTGTCGTGGGCTACAGTCGTGCCTGCGATCTGGTAATGACCAGCCGTTATGTGGAAGCCGAAGAGGCCTTTCGCATCGGTCTTCTTGATCGTCTCGTATCTTCGGAAAACCTTATGGAAGAAGCCTTAGAACTGGCGAATCAAATCGCCTTCTGGCCTCCTCTGGCTGTTCAGACGGCCAAGCGTGTTCTTCAGGAATCGATGGAAAACTACTTTGATACGCAATTACGCGTTGAATCCAGCGGCTTGAACATTTCCCGCCGATCGCCTCACGATGCCAAGGAACAGGGAGATGCGTTCAGGGAGCGCAGGAAACCCAAGTTTACGGGATACTAAAATCGGTCCCTCAGAACCTTTTTAAATGAATGACGATTTTCAGGGGATGGCATGATGAAATACCGCATAGAGAAAGATACGATGGGTGAGGTTCAGGTTCCTGCCGATGTTTACTGGGGAGCGCAAACGCAACGGTCAAAAGACAATTTCAAAATCGGCGGCCAACTGATGCCGAAAGAAATCATTGCGGCTTTCGCCTATTTGAAAAAAGCGGCTGCCCATGCCAATAGCGAATTGGGGGTTTTGTCGTCGGAAAAACGCGATCTTATATCTGCGGTCTGTGATGAAATATTAGCGGGCAAATGGGACGATCAATTCCCGCTGGTGGTCTGGCAAACCGGTTCCGGTACCCAGAGCAATATGAATATCAATGAGGTCATCTCCAATCGTTGCCACGTTTTGCAGGGGCATAAGCTCGGGAAGGGCAAGCCCTCCATCCATCCCAATGATGATGTCAATAAGTCACAGTCATCAAACGACACGTTTCCGACGGCGATGCATATCGCTGCCTACAAGATTCTGGTTGAGCAGACGATCCCGGGCATTGAGAAATTGAGAGATGTATTGGCCGAAAAATCGAAAAACTTCATGGACATTGTTAAAATCGGCCGGACCCATTGGATGGATGCCACCCCATTGACATTAGGGCAGGAATTCTCCGGCTATGTGTCGCAACTGGACCATGGCCTTCGAACCATCAAAAACAGTCTGGCCCATTTGTCCGAAATCGCCTTGGGCGGTACGGCCGTCGGAACGGGAATCAACACGCCCAAAGGCTACGCGAAACAGGTGGCGGCGAAAATTGCCCTGTTTACCGGGTTGTCTTTTATCACCGGTGAAAACAAATTCGAAGGTCTGGCCGGTCATGATGCCGTGGTGGAAGCCTCGGGTGCCTTGAAGACCGTTGCGGTGAGTCTTACGAAAATAGCAAATGATATTCGCTATATGGCATCAGGTCCGCGGAGCGGTATCGGTGAGATCCTGATCCCTGAAAACGAACCAGGCTCGTCCATCATGCCGGGAAAAGTCAATCCGACCCAAGTGGAAGCGCTCACCATGGCCTGCTGTCAGGTGATCGGCAATGATTTGGCCATTACCCTGGGCGGAACGAACGGCCATTTTGAGTTGAATGTTTACAAACCGCTTATTATTTATAATTTTTTAATGTCCGCACGCTTGATTGGTGATGCCTGCGTATCGTTTGCGAACAATTGCGCTCGCGGCATTGAGCCGAACCACCCCGTGATCCAACGCCACTTGGAAAACTCCCTCATGCTGGTCACCGCTTTGAATACCCACATCGGCTATGAAAAAGCCGCTCAGATCGCTAAGAAAGCCCATAAGGAAAACAAGACCCTCCGTCAGGCGGCCCTTGATCTCGGTTATGTCACGGACGAGCAGTTTTCCGAATGGGTCGATCCTAAGAAAATGATCGGTTCTTAGACGAAACCCTGTATCTTGAGAAATTGGACGGAGTCTAACCTTTTCAGACAAAATCTAATTTCTCAGGACAGACTACCCTTACTTGCGGTTTATTTTTTTTCATTAAATCCTACCGGACAATAATTGTTTTATATATTAATACAAGATGTCTCCGGCAATGGAATTTATAACATTCTGATCTCAGCGCATTATTATGAAAAAGCCCTCCTGTAAAGCTTATATTTCCTTTAACGCCATCCACTTTTTCCCCAACATGGCCACTTTTCTGTAAAACATTTTTGGAAAGCAAATAATCGGCACGTTATTTGGATTATACAACTATACGGAACATGATTTTGATCGGACTTGGTTTAACCAGAGAACCTTAAAGCCAAGCCGATGTAAGTATAGGGGAACTGATTTCATTGAGAAATTAGGTCCGGGAGGAACGTTGGGCCGGGGAGGTCGTTAGTATACTTCCGGCCCAACGTCATTTTTACTTGTTGCTCAAAATTTGCTTTAAATAAAAATCAGTTTATTTTCGAGGCTCGTTATTCGAACATTTTTTTGCCGAACTGATTGAGATAGACAAAATCGGGAACTTCTTTCCTCTGGGGACCCTCCTTCGCGGCCACAGCGGGTCTGCCGATCGGGATAACGGCTACCACTTCATAACCCTCCGGTGCGGCCACAAGCTTTTTACAAGCGTCCTGATTCATTAAACCGACCACCACGGTTCCCAAACCCATTTCGTGGGCTTGCAGGCAGAGCGTCTGGGCGGCAATGCCCAAGTCGAACATATACCAGTTGGAAAGCGGTGTGGCTTCTTTGCCGTCGTAACAACCCGAAACACCGGTTTTTGCGCACAGGACAATCAAGGCGGACGCACTAAGAGAACATTTTGTTGCCGGATTCTTATCCGAATAAGTTCCCGTGACTTTTTCAATCAGTTCTTTATCGCGTACCACAATAAATTCCCATGTCTGGGTATTGGCCCAAGACGGTGACCAGCGAACCGATTCAAAGATTTTTTTCAGTTCCTCGTCGGTAACAGCGTCTTCCGTAAACCTCCTGACACTTCTTCTCTTAAAGATCGCTTCTTGCAGTTCCATGAAATTTCCTCCTTGGCTTATTTCTTAGGTTTGTTGCACAACCTAATATACTAAACAAAAAAATGCATCAGTTATTTTTTTTCATCAGGGCACGGGCAATGCCTATGTTTTTCTGCGCAATTTGATGATTGGGATTTAAGGTCAAGGCCTTTTCAAAATTCATAATGCCTTCCTGAATCCGCCCTTTTTTTACGAGAGCGATCCCCAGGTTATTATAGGCATCAATAAAATATGGCTTGTTTTCAATAGCTTTTCTGAAATGATTAATGGAAAGGTCCAGACGGTTATCTTCCATATAAAATAATCCCAGGTTATAATTGGCCTCTGCCGAATTTGAATTAATCCGCAAGGACGTTTCAAAGCATTTGTAGGCTTCAGCCCGTCTGTTCATCTTGATCAGGGTCGTACCCATATTACTGTATGTTTCATCAACACTGCGGGGAATTTTCAGCGCTTTAAGATAGTAGGATAACGCCAGTCGGTAATTCCCTTTTTTGTCCGCGTCCTTGCCCAGAATATTATAGGCCAGATAGTTCCGCGGATTTATGTCGGCGGAGTTTTCAAATACGGTCACGGTATCATGCCAGGTTTCGATTTGCCGATACGTCGATAGCGAAAAAACCCAAATAAGGAAAACCGATATAAACAGGATCATAGTATGGCCGTATTTTATCTTCACGGCAACCTGATAGGCACCCCACGTCATCATGATAAACAATCCAATGAAGGGAACATAGGCATAACGGTCGGCCATGGCCTGATCGCCCACCTGAACAATGCCGATGACAGGCACTAATGTACCCAGATACCAGAACCAGCCGACAGGTAAGTAAGGGTATCTTTTGTAATATAGGCAAACCCCAAACGTGATGATCATCAAAAACAAAGCGGCCAGAATTATTTCCCATGGGGGATGGTTAAAAAGCGGATAGAATAATGCCAGATCAACCGGCCAAAATAATTTCTTCACGTATAGGGCATAAGCAACGATGGCATTACTGATGCGATCGATTAAAGAAAAGCTCTCAAGACCAACCATCGCGCGGCTGGCTGTCTTGGATGCATAAATCGTCATAACGATTGAGATTACCGAGAGTATAAACAGGGGTACTTTTTCCAGGATCAGAAATGTCAGTTTTTGTTTTTTTAAGAGAGTTTTTGAGTCGATGCCCCGCTGTTCGCCTTGCATGCTTATTGCCGTGCGATTAAGGGGCCAGTAATCTAATAGCAGCAACACAAAGGGCACAGTCACCAGCATGGGCTTCGACATCAAACCGAGGGCAAAACAAAAAATGACGGGTAAATATCGCTTCCAGTGCGGTAATTTTGCGTAGCGTACGTAAAAAAGCATGGTCAATAACCAAAAAAACGTACTCAACACATTCTTGCGCTCGGCGATCCAGGCAACAGATTCCACATTAATCGGATGGACGGCAAATAATGCCGCAATAAAGGCGCTGCGGCCGGTCGCACCGGTAAGGATATTTAAAAATAAGAAAAGCAAAATGGTATTGAAAATGTGCAGAACGACGCTTGACCAGTGATGGCCTCCGGCATTAGCTTTATAATAATGCCAGTCCATTAAGTGGGATAACGTTGTCACCGGATGCCAGTTGCTGGTGCTGATATCCGTAAACGCTGACCGGATTCCCTCAAGGGTCAGACCGGACTGGATTCGATAATTTTCCGTCACGTAAAGTTGATCATCGTAATCGACGAATTCATGGTTTTGGACTTGCCAGTATAGGGCCGTGATCGGCATGGCCAGTAAAAAAATGATCAGCAATGTTAATTGCCTGTTCTGTTTAGTCATGATTGAAAAATCCTCAAGAAGAAATAGAAAAAACGCTGTGCTTAATCCGTTTCACCCAGGGTGATGTACGGAAGACCGTACATAAAATCAATATATTCGCCTGTATCCTCATCGTCATCGGAACAGATTGATGGAATATTAAATCTGATTATTGTTTTGAAGATAAACGGATTTCAAATATCATCGGCCAGAACTTTCCCGTAACAAATATTCGATCGTTTCGTTTGTCATAGGCAATGCCGTTGAGAACATCGATTTTATGTCCGGGATCAAGATAGTCGATTAACGGCGTCATATCGATCCATCCCAGAATTGTACCGGTTTCAGGCGAAATCCTGGCTACGATGTTTTTTGTAAAAATATTGGCCCAGATTTCGTCTTTGATGTATTCCAATTCATTCAGGCCGTCTATCGTGCGATCGCCGTCATGGACACGAACCCGATGCAAAATGGAAAAAGAATCCGGTTTATGGAAAGTTATAATGGAAGAACCATTGCTCATGATGAGGTGTTTGCCGTCCGTCGTTAATCCCCAACCTTCCCCCGAGTATTTGAAATGACCGATTTGGCGAAACGTATCGACATCATAAATAAATCCTCTTTCATTCCGGTAAGTCAACAGATAGATTTTTCTTTCCAGAATAGCCATGCCTTCGCCGAAATACCTGGGGGACAGATCGATTTTTTTAAGGATCTTGGCCGTTTTAACATCTTTCTTAAAGATCGCCGACTTTCCGTACAGTCCGGTCGATTCGTAAAGAAAATCCTTATAAAAAATCAAGCCCTGTGTAAATGCCCGCGAATCGTGGTGAAAAATATTCAGGACTTCTATCGTGTGAACAGGTACCCGGGTGGTTTGGTTGGGGGGGCGATGCAGCCGTTTTTCCGAGGCATCTTTCGCCAGGACGAAGCCGGCATAACCTGACAATATGATAATAAGAAATGCGATGACGCCGCGCTTTATAAAACAGGGCAATTTTTCTTTTAATACAATGTAGACGCTGCCGGTTGTGAAATCATTCATCCTGTGTTTATGACACCTTAAAGTGAATGGAAGACTTTTATGCGACTTTAAGAATAACGCCTTTTCATGTCAAGTATATTCAGGAAGTGTGGCGGTGAACTTCTTTCCATCCCTTGAAATTTCTTTGACTGAAGCCATAATTTAACCACTTGACGGATGAATGTATGTTATCCCCTTGAGTTTTTTTTTCGAATCGGTTATCAACGAAGCAATTTCTCTTTAAAATAGTATGAGATGCCGGGGTGGATAAAATTATTCCGGCGTGAAGGATGTTGTATATGTCCGGCATTATTCCCTGCATGAAGCATCAGATCGTGCGCAAGGCCGTACGCGAATTTGCCGAGTCCGAACTCGGTCCGATCGCCCATGACATTGACCGAGATGCGCGCTTCCCCTGGGAAGTGGTTGAGAAAATGCGTCCCCTGAATTTTTTCGGTCTTCAGACACCGAGAGAATACGGCGGCGCCGCACTGGATACCATCAGCTATGCCATTGCCATTGAAGAAGTATCGCGGGTCAGCGCTGCCATGGGACTCTGTCTGACCGTTCATAACAGCGTCGGGATCTATCCCATCGTCCGTTTCGGCACAAAAAAGCAGAAAGAACGTTTTCTTCCGGACCTGGCCGGCGGAAAACGGATTGGCGGGTTTTGCCTCACCGAAGCCAATGCGGGCTCCGATGCCGGCGGTGTGGAAACGCATGCCGTCCGCGATGGGGATTCCTATATCTTGAACGGGACCAAAATATTTGTAACCAACGGAGGAATCTGCACGACGCCCCTGATTTTTGCCACAATGAACCCCGCGGACATGCGCAAAGGGTTCAGTGTTTTTATCGTGGAAAAAGAAACACCGGGCTTTTCTGTCGGAGAAATTGAAGACCTTTGCGGCATGCGCGCCAATCCGGTTTCATCACTATTTTTTGAGGACTGCCGGGTGCCCGCCGATAATCTTCTGGGCCGTCCCGGCGAAGGGTTGAAAATCGGCCTGATCGCCCTGGATACGGGCCGTCTCGGCATTGCCGCCCAAGCTCTGGGGATCGCCCAGGCCGCATTCGAGGCGGCTGTGAAATATGCCAAAGAGCGCCACCAGTTTGGACAGCCCGTCAGTGCCAATCAGACCATTCAGAATTATCTCGCCGACATGGTGACGGAAATCGATGCTGCGAGACTCTTGCTGTATCGGGGATGTGCGTTGAAAGACGCAGGCAAGCCTTTTTCCGCGGAGGCCGCCATGGCGAAACTATATTGTTCCGGTCTGGCCGTCCGGGTCAGCACGACGGCCGTCCAAATTCACGGCGGGTATGGCTACAGCAAAGAATATGATGTCGAGCGGTACTTCCGCGATGCCAAAGTGACGGAAATTTATGAAGGCACCAGCGAGGTCCAGCGTATGGTCATTGCCCGGTCCGTCCTTTCGGCGCCGACTTAGGAGGCGCTCAGGAGAAAACGAATGGAGATGGTCGTTTGTATCAAACAGGTTCCCATGGTTTCGGAACTCCCCTGGGACCCGGCGACGGGAACCCTGAAGCGGGATCTGGCGGAGGGAATGATGAATCCGGCCTGCCGGCACGCGCTGGAGGCGGCCCTGCAACTCAAAGCGCGTCATGGCGGACGGATTACCGCTCTGACCATGGGGCCGCCCATGGCGGAAGAGGTTTTACGGCAGGCCCTGGCTTTAGGGGCCGATCAGGGCTTTTTAATTTCCGATCCCGCCATGGCCGGTTCTGATACCTTTGTGACTTCGTTTATCCTGGCGACGGCGGTCAAAAAATACTGTCCGAACTTTGATTTGGTTCTCTGTGGTTGTTACACGACGGACAGTGAAACGGCCCAGGTCGGGCCACAGCTGGCCGAAGAGCTTGACCTTCCGGCGGCGGCCTTCGTTGAAGAGATCGCCAAAAAGAAAAATTGTCTTATTGTCAAGCGTCTGTCTGACGGATTTATTGAAACCCTGGAGATGGATTTACCGGGGCTTGTGACCGTGTCGACGCGCCATTATGCCCCGCGGTACTTTTCCCTGGCCGGTATCGAGGATGCTTTTCCCGATGCCGCGCCGATTCGGACGCTTTCAGCCGTCGATCTCGGCCTTGAACGAGGATCGATCGGGGTTCAGGCCTCGCCGACGCGGATTGTCAATGTCTATACATCCCGAACGGAGAAACAAAACGTCATTCTCCGGGGTGCTCCGAAGCAGATCGTGGAAGAACTGCTGGATCGGTTTGGTGACCGGATCGGCGGGGCTATGGGCAAGGATATAGAAAAATGAAGCAGAAACTTGAGATCTGGGTGTTCGGCGACTACCGGAATTATTTTCAGAACCGGGTAACCCTGCAGTTGATCGGGAAAGCCGTTGAACTGGCCAAAGAAATCAAGGCCACGGTGTGTGCGGTTGTCATCGGTCACGAACTGGATGAGTGGATCGGTGAATACATCGCCCACGGGGCCCGCCGGGTTTATGTTGTCGAAGATCCCGTGCTGAAAGAATATGATGCGGCGACTTATGCCTTTTTGACGGCCCGGCTTGCGGAAGTTCATAAACCGGATATTCTGCTGGTGGGTGCCACGTCCTTCGGCCGGGAATTTGCGCCCCGTGTGGCAAAACGCCTAAAGACCGGCTTGACGGCTGATTGCGTCGGTCTGGCCATTGATCAAGACAGCCTGCTCGTTCAGACAGCGCCGTCCTTCGGGGGCAATCTTCTGGCCGATATCGTTACTCCGAAACAGCGGCCCCAGATGGCCACCGTTCGTCCCGGCATCTTCAGAGAAATTCCCCATAACTATGAGGCCAAGGGCAAAATCATCCGCATGCCCTTACCCATAGATCTGTCGTCAAGACGGCTTCGTCTCCGCAAATCGGAACGCCAGCCGCATCAATCCAAGAAACTTGAAGACGCCGCTATTGTCATTTGCAGCGGACGCGGCATCGGCAGCCGGAAGAAGTTTAATAATCTTTACGAACTGGCGGGATTGACCGATGCCGAGGTTGGGGCGACGCGGCCTCTGGTCTATGCCGGTTGGGCCGGTCATGACAGTCTTGTAGGACAGGCGGGAAAGATCATCCGGCCTAAAATCCTTTTTTCTTTCGGTGTCAGCGGAGCCATTCAACATACGGCTGCCGTTAACGATGCCGAATTCATCATCGCCGTAAACAAAAACCCTAAAGCAACGATGATGAAAATGGCCGATGTGGCCATTGTTGCCGACGCCGGCCAAGTCTGCTCGGCTCTGATCCGGGAATTGAAGAAGCGCATTCGATAAAATCGCCCTGTATAAAACCTGTGGCCGTCAATTTGAAGAAAGGAGATCGCCTTGGAGCGTTCCGCGGTTGGATTGAAAGAAAATTTTGACGCCCTGTTTAATCCCCGTTCGATTGCCTTTTTCGGGGCATCCAAAGATCCCCGGAAATGGGGTTTCGTGACACTGAGTCACATCATGATCGGCGGTTTTGAGGGGAAAGTCTATCCTATTAACCCCAAAGAAGATAAGATCTTCGGCCTGGATGTCTATAAATATGTCGCGGAAATTCCGGAGACCCCGGATCTGGCCGTTATTGTCGTGCCGCCGGAGAGTGTCGTCAAGACTGTTGAGGAATGCGTGGCCAAGGGAATAAAAGCGGGCATTGTGATCACGGCGGGCTTTGCCGAAATCGGCGAAGAAGGACGAAAGATTCAGGAAGAAATGGTGCGGGTGGCCCGCCGGGGAGGGATGATTCTGGTCGGCCCCAATTGCAACGGCATCACGAATCCGTGGCACAAACTCTACGCTCATTTTGCCCCGATTTTTCCGCCGGCCGGCTCGATCGCCCTGGTTGCCCAAAGCGGCAATATCATCGCGTCCGTCATGAGGCAAATCACAATTCGGGGGTACGGTTGCAGCAAGTTTGTCAGCGCCGGGAACCAGGCTGATCTCGGCATTAATGATTATCTCCGTTATCTGGCTGACGATCCGGAGACCCAAGTCATATTGATTTACCTTGAAGGCTTAAATGACAACGGTAATTTTTTTGAAATCGCCAGTCATGTGAGCCGCCAAAAGCCCATCGTCATGCTCAAGGCCGGCAGCACCCCCGCGGGCGCTCAGGCCGCCATGTCGCATACGGCATCCATCGCCGGTTCGAACGCCGTTTTCGACGCTGTCTGCCGGCAGGCAGGCGTCATTCGCGTAAAGAACCTGGATGATTTATTGAATGTGGGCATTGCCTTTTTGCGCCAGCCTCTGCCTCGGGGCCGCCGGGTAGGCATTGTGACGGGCGGGGGCGGATGGGGTGTGCTAGCCGCCGACGCCTGCGCGGAGATTGGTCTGGATGTGGCCGCTCTGCCGGAGGAAACCATCCGGGAACTCGATGCCTTCATGCCTCTGTGGTGGAATCGCGGTAATCCCGTCGATCTGGTGGCCGGAACGAGGGGTGATGATGTCATTAAAGCCGTCGAAGTTCTCCTGCGCTGTCCGTCTGTTGATGCGGCGATGATGATGAGCATCATGCCCGCCCTGAAGGTTCAACGGCTGGCGCCCGACGCCGGAGAAGCGGAAAAGAGACGCTGGGAGAATGAAATGACGCCGGCGGTGGTTTCCGTCATGGAGAGCTTCAATCAACTGGCCGAAAAATATCAAAAACCCGTGATCGTTGCCTCCGAACATCTATTTGCCAGCGCCGATGTGGAGACGAGGATCCTCCATGCCCTGGGTAAGAATAACTCGATCTGTTATCCCATGCCTCACGACGCCGCGGCGGTGCTGAACGCCCTGGTCAAATACAGCGAATTTCTGAACAGATGAATTTCCTCCGTTTCAACCGAACAGTCTAACATTCAGTCCGCACATTGCGGCGATATCAATATGGGTAGAAGCCTCTTCCCACCTTTCGTCCCAACCATCCAGCCTCAACATAACGACGCAGCAGCGGACAGGGCCGGTATTTGGAATCGGAAAATCCGGCGTAAAGGGTCTCCATAATGGCCAGACAGGTATCCAGCCCGATGAGGTCGGCCAGGGTCAGAGGACCCATGGGGTGGTTCATTCCCAGTCTCATGACGGCATCGATGTCTTCCACCGTACCGACGCCGTGATAGAGGGCATAAACGGCCTCATTGATCATGGGCATGAGGATCCGGTTGGCGATGAATCCGGGATAATCATTGGCTTTCACAGGCGTCTTGCCGAATTTAACGGCCAGGTCCCCTGTCGTCTGATACGTGGCGTCCGATGTGGCCAGACCGGGAATGATCTCGACCAGTTTCATGACCGGGACGGGATTCATGAAGTGCATACCGATGACCTGCTCCGGACGTTTGGTTTTGGCGGCAATGCGGCCGATCGGGATGGAGGAGGTATTCGTGGCGAGGATTACCTCCGGACGGCAAATTTTGTCCAGCTTCTGAAATATCTCAAATTTGATCGGTTCCACCTCCGACGCGGCCTCGACAACATAGTCCGCTTCGGACATAGCTGAAAGGTCGGTTACGGGACGGATGCGTCCTAAGACCGTGTCACGCTCTTTCACGCTCATTTTGCCTTTTTCCACGTTTTTAGCGAGGAGGCCGGCGATGGTGTTAAAACCCTTCTGAACGAATTCATCTTTGATGTCATGCATGATAATGTCAAGGCCGCTCATGGCCGCGACTTGGGCAATGCCGCCTCCCATCTGTCCCGCGCCGATGACGCCGAATGTTTTGATTTCCATGCCAATCTCCTTCCCTTAATCTTCTCCACGTTTAATGATCAGGGCCACGGCCTCGCCGCCGCCCAGGCAGAGAGAGACCAAACCGTATATACCGTTCCGGCGTTTCAACTCGTTCATGAGAAAAATTAGCGTTCGGCCTCCGCTGGCACCGATGGGATGCCCTAGGGCCACGCCGCCGCCGTTGACGTTGAGCTTGTCATGATCGATTTTCAGTTCCCGCATGACGGCTACTGTCGATCCGCTGAAGGCCTCATTAACCTCGATCACATCCATGTCCTCAATCCTCAGGTCTTCCTTGGCAAGGACCTTGGGGATGGCTAGGATCGGCGCCATGAGGACATATTTCATGTCCAGTCCCGCTGATGCCTGGGCACGCACCGTGGCCATGATGTTGCAGCCCAGGGCTTCGGCCTTTTCCCTGGACATGACGACAACGGCGGCGGCTCCGTCGGAAATCACGGAGGCATTACCCGCGGTCGTCACACCATCTTTTACAAAAGCCGAAGGCATTTTGGCCAGATCTTCGTAGGATGTTTTCCGGGGACATTCATCCTGGTCAAAAATCTTCGGTGGCCCCTTACGCTGGGGGACTTCAACCGGAACGATTTCATCTTTGAAAAGTCCTTCCCGCATGGCCGATAGGGCACGACGGTATGATTCTAAGGCATACCGGTCCTGATCCTCCCGGCTGACATTGTATTTTTTACAGCACAATTCGTTGGAAACACCCATATGAAAGTCATTTACAATGTCCCAAAGTCCATCGTGAACCATGTGGTCCTGAAACGTTGAAGGCCCCATCCGGTAACCGTAGCGCGCCTTTTCCAGATAGTAAGGCGCAAAGGACATATTTTCCATGCCTCCGGCAACTACGATATCCGCATCACCGACAGCAATCGCCTGGCTCGCCAGCATCACGGCTTTAAGTGCTGATCCGCAGACCTTGTTGACGGTCAGGCATTCCAATTCCCAGGGAAATCCTCCCAAAACAGCCGCCTGTTTGGCCGGATTCTGACCGTAGCCGCAGGGTAAGACCATACCCATAATCGCCTCGTCCACCTGTTTTTTTTCAATGCCGGCCCGGCGAACAGCTTCCGCCATAACAATGGCGCCGAGTTGAGTCGCTTTAATATCTTTGAGGGAACCGCCGAAATTTCCTTGAGCCGTTCGTGCGCAACTGACAATCACAACCTCTCTCATATATCTTCCTCCAACATTACAGCTTTATCCCCCCTGAAATCATAGGATGCCGTGAGATTTGAAAATACATAATAATTCCAGCCATCATATTGTCATTCCCGCGCAGGCGGGAAACCGGAAACAATAAAAACAAAATCCCAGTTCATTTCCAGGATGACCGGAAGGATTCTTTTATCAAATGCGAATGACGGTCAACTGTTAATCTAAATGAAATGAAAATTCAAGGGGAAAGAGTAAAATTTGTCTGTTTTTTAAACATCCGGACGTGCCGATTGCTTGGAGGGATGAGGTCACACCCTTTACCCAGGCCGCCATGACAGTCAGGGTCAATCATAATTTAATATTGACAAAAAAAAATTATCATATTACTTACAACGCGCGTTGTAATTTAGAACATGTGCTAAAGATAATATGAAATGACCGAATGCATCTCATTGTAGTTATCAATTCCTCTAACCCGCGTACGCCGCGAGGCGGAAAGATTATCATTTCGAGCCCTGTATCCACCATCAGAAGCGGGGAGAGATAAAGGGAAGTCACTGGAATGAGCAGGTCGTTAGAACGCAGCATAGAGACACCCTGCGTAGCTCGCGGCTTGGTCGCGCCAGTGTGGTGATTGAAAACACCCACCCGTTTGGAGCATCAGCACAAGATCCTGGCCAAGTCACTGTCCATCTATCCGGATACACCTGATAACGACAGCTTGCAAAGTACGCAGGATCTGATGTCGGTCGAAAGAGACGCCATCAAGGACGGTGCATTAATCGATGAGAAGCACACCATGAGGCCAAGTGGCGAAGGTGTCCGGAAGATCAGTAACAAGCCCAGGATGGAGGATTTGATCAGAGCGGTCCTTTCTCATGAGGATCTAACTGCCAACGAAAAAGGCAGCACCCATAAAATATGACTTTATCAATTATTCAGGAGGACTCTTATGAAATTGGAAGGTAAAGTAGCTATTATAACCGGAGCGGCGGGGGGGCTTGGCCGTGGTATTGCTCTATGTCTGGCGGAGGAGGGCGCGGATATCGTTATTGCCGATATCAATATGGATAGCGCCAATCAGGTCGCCGAAGAAGTAAAGGCCTTTGGGCGTAAGGCGCTGGTCGTAAACGCAGATGTTACGAAGGAAGAAAATGCCCGGCGATTAGTTAAGGAAACGTTGGATGCTTTGGGGAAGATCGATATTCTGGTCAACAACGTTGGTGCCGGCCATGCCGAAGCCAGTGTGGCCGGGGGCAATCTGACCGAGGAAGATTGGGACCGCATGTACTCGCGAGGGATCACCAGTCTTACCGAGGGAGATTGGGATCGCAGCTATATGGCGAACCTCAAACCCGGGATTCTTATGTGTAAGGCCGTGATACCCCACATGCGGGCACAAAAAAGCGGGAAGATCATCAACATATCCTCGACTGCCGGCAGGCGCGGCGGTGCTTTGCGACTGCCCTACAGCGCCATGAAAAGTGCCGTGATCATTTTAACGCAGGGAGTAGCGCTTCAGGTGGCAAGGTTTAACATTAATGTTAATTGCATTTGTCCCGGAATCATCTATACTTCCATCCACGAGGATATGGCAAAGATCCGAATGCGAACGAATCCAAAATTTAAAGATGCTAAAAACCCCAGAGAGGCTTTTGAGGGTATTTTGGGCATGATCCCTATGGGGAGGGAGCAGACGCCGGAGGATATTGGGCGCTGCGCTGTGTTTTTAGCTTCGGAAGACGCCAGAAACATTACGGGTCAGAGCATAAATGTCGATGGTGGCAGCATAATGTCTTAAGATCAATCTAAAGTTTAATCTTAGAGGGAGGTAAAAAACTGTGGAAATTGCAAACGACAAACTATTAGAAATGCATCGGAATTTATTAACGTCCCGGCGGCTTGGTGAAAAACTCTACGAAATATTCTGCGCCGGAGGAAGCGGTATGCCGTGGATTCACAGAGGGATAGGCGAGGAGGCCATCCCCATTGCGGTCTGCGCCAACTTAAGAAAGGATGACTACTTGAAGCTGACCTTCAGACTGGATTATTGTCTTTTCGCCAAGGGACTGTCATTAACGGAAGTTATTGCCAGTGAGTGCATGAGAGACTGTTCAGAACTGGGCCGGCCGCGTTCGCCCTATTTTGACCCTGACTTCGGTTTACTGGCTCATACCGGCGCCGGCGGAGAGGAAATTCCCATCTATTTGGGCAGCGCCATATCGATCATGCTGAAGAAAACCGATCAGGTCTGTGTCTGCGTGATGGGAGACGGATTCGCAAGCCGTGGCCCCGTTCACGAATCCATGGTGATGGCGGCATCCTGGAATCTGCCGATTGTCTTCATGATACAAAATAACCAGTATGGGATGGGCACTTCGGCTAAGAAAATTTATAAGATGAAAGACATTTCCGATAGAGCCAAAGCCTATGGCTTTCCCGGAGAGACCGTGGATGGGAATGATGTCATCGCGACTTATGAAGTGGTTAAGAAGCATATCGACAGAGCGAGAAACGGCGGCGGGCCGAGTTTAGTCGTCGGTGAAACTTATCGTCTGGCGGGACACTATGAAGGCGATCCCCAGATTTATCGACCCAAGGGCGAGATTGATGAGTGGTGGAAGAAAGATCCGCTGCCACGATACCAAAAGCGCCTTCTGGAGATGGGTGTTTTGACCGAGAAAGACATCGCCGAGCTTGAATCGACCATAAAGGTTCAAATGGAAGATGCAACTAAATCCGCATTGGCGTTGCCTTTCGCAAGTTATGAAAATCATCTTAAAACGGCTATTGACGAGTTATAAATATTAATCACTTCAGGTGTGAGAAAGGAGAATATACATAAATGGCAGAACAAACGCAGATGCTTAATTATGTTAGCGCCATCGGGGCTGCAATTCGTGAAGAGATGCAGAGAGACAAGACCGTTGCCATGTGGGGAGAAGATCTGGTCAGCATGAGAGGCGCTTATGGGGAAAATCCGGGGATGTATGAGGAGTTCGGAGATAGAATCATGGATACGCCCATCGTCGAACAGGCGATTTTAGCGACGGGTATGGGCGCTGCTTTGACAGGAACCAGAGCGATCGTGTCGATCATGACGACCGGCTTTTTAGCGATTGCTTTTGATGGATTGTTTATGGAAGTGGGCGGTCTCCGGCAGGAATTCGGCTATACGGGGCCGATGCCGCTGGTCGTTTTCTGCAGGACCGGTGTGGGCGGAGGCTTTGGCGCTCATCACTGCGCTTCGATAGAATCCACCCTGATGCATAGTCCGGGCTTAAAAATCGTTATGCCGTCAACGCCTTACGATGCCAAAGGATTAATGAAAACGGCCATCCGGGACGATGATCCCGTCGTCTTCCTCGCCCACGGGCCCGTTTATTTCCGGGGCAAGCAAGAAATACCCGCAGAAGAATATCTGATTCCTTTCGGGAAAGCCGACGTCAAAAAGGAAGGGACTGACGTGACGATTGTCGTCTACGCCGGAATGGTTCGCAAAGCCCTGGCTGCCGCCGAAACGTTGAGCAAGGAAAACGGCATCAGCGCCGAAGTCCTTGACCTCCGTACGCTCGTTCCCCTGGACATTGACGCCATTGTCACATCGGTGAAGAAGACAGGCCGCCTGCTCATTGCTCACGAGGCCATGAAACGCGGAGGAGCCGCGGGTGAAATTGCCATGCGATTTACCGAGGCCGCACCGGACGTGGCAAAGACGCTGAAGACGCCTGTCAGGAGACTGGGGGCCAAAAACGTCGCCCTGCCTCGCAGCGCAGAATTGGAGCGCATGCTGATTCCTAATGACAAAGATGTTGTCGCCATTGTCAAGGAGATGATGGCCTGAGACGGTTGTGCTCACCATTCGACCGCCTTCATTTTTATGATTATTACCGCCACGCTCCTGGCCGGGCATGACGGTTTAGCGGATATTTGAACAAATTCCTCAAGGCCTTACGGCCGATGGATCAAGTAAGGCAATAAAAAACTAAATATTATGGGAGATAGAGTTTATGCATGAAATCAGGGTGCCTAAATTAGGCGAAACGATGGAAGAGGCTCAAATTATTGAATGGCTGGCGGAGGAGGGTGAAACGGTTGAACCGCGCCAGGTGCTGGTCATTCTTCAGACGGAAAAAGCCGGCTATGAGTTGGAAGCCCAATATGGCGGAATCCTCCATATTATTACCCCGGCGGATCCGGATGTAGACATACCGGTGACCCATCTCATCGGCTTGATCGCTGAGACTCAGGAAGAATACGAAAAAATCAAATCAGAAAGAGAGGCCTCTTCCAATGTCTGAAGATAAAAAAGAATCGCCGGCTGTGGAAAAGGAGGTGACAGGGAAAAAGGTTAAAGAGGTCGTTCGCCTGAAAGGAATAAGAAAAGTTGCTTCTGAGCGCCTTTTTCAAAGCCTTCAGGTATCGGCTCAAACGACGGTCTCGGGTGTGATTGAGATGACGGAGATGGTCAAAGTTCGTCAGACCTTGCTTTCCCAGGAAAAAGAAACGGGAATTCACTTCACGTATACCGATCTGTTTGTCAAGGTCGTAGCGGAAGCCCTGAAGCGACACCCCTTGTTGAATTCCAGCCTGATCGGCGACGAGATACACATCTGGGAGAATATCAATGTCGGGGTGGCGCTCGCCTTCGAGGTGCGGGGCGGGGGCGGCAACAGCTTGGTCGTGCCTGTCGTGCACGACGCCGATAAAAAGTCCCTGTTGGAAATTCACGAAAGGTTAAGCGAGTTGACCCAGAAGGGAAGAAATCAGAGACTTCTTTTCAAAGATCTTGCCGACGGCACCTTTACGATTACCAACGTCGGTGTTTTTGGGGGCGGTCGAATCAGGAGAACCATCGGCACCCCGATCATTAATCAGCCCGAGGTGGCCATTCTGGATACCATGTCCATCCTGGATACGCCGGTCGCGCGGGACGGCCAGGTCGTGATCAGGCCCATGATGAATTACAGCCTGACCTTTGATCATCGGGTTGTGATGGGACAGGACGCCAACGAATTTTTGGCGACCCTCCAGCAGTTAATGGAAGAAGAGCCGTCCGTCCTGTTGCTCTCCTGATTTGGTGATCGGTTTCATAATAGGTTAACGTAAAGTGAGGGATTAAGTTGAAGCCAAATGATGTCGTTATTATCGGAGGGGGGCCTGCCGGCTATGTGGCCGCCATCCGTGTATCACAGTTAGGCGGTAAGGCCATTTTGATTGAAAAGGATTCTTTAGGAGGCACCTGCCTCAATCGGGGCTGTATTCCAACCAAGGCATTGCTTCATTCTGTCGGGATTCTTGAAGCGGTCCGCAAGGCAAATGACTATGGGGTTACGGTGGGGGAAATCGTTGTGGATTTCGTCAAGATGATGAACCGTAAAGACAGGATCGTCAACACCATGGTGAAAAATATTGGGAGTTTGATGAAAAGTAATGCCGTAGACGTCATTAACGGCCAAGCTGAGGTGATTTCGCCGACAGAGGTGGCTGTGGATCATGGTCAGCGGGAAAGTGTGAAGTGCGACAGGATTATTCTTGCCCCCGGCTCGGTTCCTTCATCAGTGCCGATCCCGGGGGTAGAGGGATCGGGCGTCATCACCAGTAATGAAGCCCTCCAATTATCGAAGGTTCCCCAGAGTCTGCTGATCATCGGAGGTGGTGTTATCGGTGTGGAGTTTGCCACCATCTTTGCTAAACTGGGAACCAAAGTGACCATTGTCGAAATGTTGCCCCAAATCATTCCCACCGAAGACCCTGAGCTGGCCGGGGCTCTCAAAAGGATATTGGAGAGAAGCCGCATAAAAATATTCACCGGCACGCAAGTAACCCGTATAGAAGATGATTCCGAGGGCAACAAGCTTATCTCCGTGACTAACGGAGAGGCCGAGGAAGTGCTGATGGCTGAGTTGGTGCTTGTGGCTGTCGGCCGAAAGCCGAACATTGAAGGGCTGGGTTTGGAGAGCGTCGGCATAAAGACGGAACGAGGTAAAATTCTTGTCAATGACAGGATGGAAACCAATGTGCCGGGCATCTACGCTGCCGGTGATGCAATCGGGGGAGTCCTGTTAGCCCATGTTGCTTCAGCAGAGGGAGAGGTTGCCGCAGAGAATGCCCTCGGCAAAGATTCGGTCATGGATTATACCGTGGTCCCACACTGTATCTATACCGCCCCTGAGGTAGCTTCGATAGGATTAACCGAAAACCAGGCGAGAGAAAAGGGGATAGATTTCAAGGTAGGAAATTTCCCTTTTGCCGCCAACCCCAAGGCCATGATTATCGGTCAGCGCGATGGCTTCGTTAAGATCGTAAGCGATGCCGGCTCAGGCGATATCCTTGGTATTCATATATTTGGTCATCAGGCGACCGAGCTGATCGCGGAGGCGGCCGTCGCTTTGAAGTTAAAGGCGAGTGTTGCCGATGTTGCAGCCACCATCCATGCTCATCCGAGCCTTTCAGAGACGGTCAGAGAAGCCGTATTGGACGCTCAGGGAATACCGATCCATATGCCGAAAAGGCCTTAGGTTTCGGCGGGAATTGCAAAGGGGGCGTCTTTGACAAAAGTCTGCGCAGTATACAATTTGGGTTTGGTGGATTACCGCCAGGGGCTCTTATTACAGGAGAAACTCCTCGCTTCCAGAAAATCCGGCGCCATTTCGGATGTGTTGCTGTTGCTTGAGCACCCTTCGGTCTTTACCATGGGGCGTGCTGGCAAAGACGAAAATATCGTTACGCCTACGGACGCCTTGGCCGAGGAGGGCATTCCGGTCTTTTATACGAGCCGGGGCGGTGATGTCACCTATCACGGACCCGGACAAATCGTGGGTTATCCCATTTTGGATCTAAGGGAAAACGGCCTCACCGTCCATCAATATATTTGGAACCTGGAAGAGGTTGTCATCAGGACGCTGGCGGATTATGGGATTGATGGCCGCCGCGTTGAAAAGCTCAGAGGTGTTTGGGTCGGAAACGAGAAGATTTGTTCCCTGGGCGTGCGAATCAG
This sequence comes from Deltaproteobacteria bacterium, assembly GCA_016928025.1. Lineage (GTDB taxonomy): Bacteria > Desulfobacterota > Syntrophia > Syntrophales > JAFGHS01 > JAFGHS01. The sequence continues at coordinate 10,058 of JAFGLN010000121.1, read as the reverse complement.
CAGCGCGACGACCATGCATGGTTTCGCCTTAAATGTGAACACCAACTTAAAATTTTTTTCTTATATCGTACCCTGTGGCATCACGGGCGTGTCGATGACCTCCATCTCAAAATTATTAGGACACGAAGCGGAAATCGAGGAGACACAAAAAATCCTGCTCAGGTATTTCTCCCAGGTATTTAAAGTCACTTTGCAAGATAGAGAGAGGCCGGATGAATGGTTAAATCTGTGAAACCCGAATGGTTAAGAAGGCCTATCCCTAATGCGGCGGCGTTGACTAAAATGAAGGGACTTATGGAGGGTTTGCAGCTCCATACGGTTTGTGAAAGCGCCCATTGTCCGAATCAGGGAGACTGTTTTGCCCGAAATACGGCCACCTTTATGATATTGGGGGATGTCTGCACCCGCAATTGCCGTTTCTGCGCCGTAAAGCACGGTCAACCCGCCCCTCCCGACGTCAATGAGCCTGAACATCTCGTTGAGGCCGTGACGAAGTTGAGGCTGCGATATGTCGTTGTGACCTCGGTGACCCGAGATGACCTGCCGGACGGGGGGGCTTATCAGTTTGCCAAAGTCGTCGAAGCGATCCGCGACTATGACCCTGAAATTCCCACCGAAGTCTTAATCCCGGATTTTCAGGGTTCATCCTCAGCCTTAGAGGCTGTCATAGCCAGTCATCCCGCCGTCATTAATCATAATGTCGAGACCGTGCCCCGTTTATATCCTCAAGTGCGTCCTCAGGCCGACTACGAAAGATCCATCCACCTTCTCAAGCAGACAAAATCCATGGCAGGGGGGATTATAACCAAGTCGGGACTGATGGTAGGTTTGGGGGAAAAGTATGAAGAGATCGTCAAAGTCATGGAGGATTTGAGAGCGGTTGGCTGTGACTTTTTAACGATAGGCCAGTACCTGCAACCCTCTAAAAATCTTTTTGAGGTCGTTAAATTTGTCCATCCTGCGGAATTTGAGGAATACAAAAAGGCCGGCTTATCGATAGGCTTTACGGATGTAGCCTCAGCGCCTTATGTGAGGAGTTCTTTCCAGGCCGACAAGATGTTTAGAAAAAAACCGTAAAAAAATCCATTGGAGAGGAGGAACATCGATGAATGCGGCTGTTTATCATGGACCGGGAGATATCAGAGTTGAGAAGGTCAGCGACCCTAAATTAGAGGCCGATGGAATAATAATTCAGATTAAGGCTTGTGGGATATGCGGCTCCGATATCCATCGCTGGAAAATCGGGGGCGTTAAAGAAGCCCGAATGGAGGTCGGGCAGGTATTGGGGCACGAATTCAGTGGAGAAGTCGTCGAGGTCGGCGCCAATGTCAGAAAGATAGAAAAGGGGCAGCGCGTTGTGGCCATCGGTGTCGGACTTCGCCTGGAAGTTCCCGGCGGCTTTGCCGAGTACGTCAGCATCCCCTTGGCAAGATTGAAAAGAACGGTTTTTTTGCTTCCGGATGAGATATCTTACGAAGAAGGCGCTATGTTGGAACCGTTGGTTGTCGGGATCAGCGCGGCAAAAAAGGGAAATCCAACGGTTCAGGATACCGTGGCTATCCTGGGGATGGGTATCATCGGTCAATGCACCGCGCAGGTATTAAAAGCCATAGGCGTATCGAACATCATTGCCAGTGAGATCGGGAAAAAACGTTTGGCGCTGGCTAAAACCATTGGCGCTGCCGATATCGTTATTAACGCTTTGGAAGAGGATCCCATCGAGCGGGTGCTTGAAGCCACGTCCGGCGTGGGGGCTGATGTCGTCGTGGAATGCGCCGGGGTGCCGGCAACCTTTCACCAGGCCGTCGACATGGTCCGGCCAAGCCGTTTTGATATGGAACAAAAGAGGTTGATCCCCGGTGGAAAAGTCGTATTAACAGCGATATATGAACGTCCGATTGAATGGCTGCCCAATAGATTGGTCTTTTATAACATCGATCTGCTCGGTATGATGGGGGGAGAAGGAACCTTCCCGGCCGCCATCGATCTTGTGAAAACGGGAAAAGTCGACCTCAAACCGCTTATCAGTCATGTATTTCCCCTCGATCAGGCGAGGGAAGCCTTTGACACCCACATAAAGACCGATGAATCGGTTAAAATCCTCATCAAACCGTAAAAAAATGGTCCGGGGTTCCGGGCGATTCGTAAACATATAAAAATCAAAAAAGAGGTCGTCATCCATGATAAGAGATGTCAAGGGAAAAACGGCGATTTCCCTTGACATCCATGGATAGCCGCCATGTGGTTATTTCGGGATCCTTTTATCGGCCAATCTGATAGTAAGGCAACCGGACATCCATTCACGGTATCATATCGGCGCGCCGAGAATGGTCCGATGACATTGAACTCGTCGGAGGCGCGCCACGATTTACCGAAGATTGCGTTTGTGCCCACCCGCCGGCCTTCAAACAGCTCCGAATGGTGCAAAATGCTTATTCCAGGTATGAATCTTCCCCGGATCTCCGGGGGCTTTCAGAATTTGACTTGACATCAAGCAGCACAGCCTCGTATGTTTCATTTAATATATTCCTACCTACCGAGCAATAACGCACCAGGTCAATGAGAGGAGAAAGCCATGAACACGATTGTTGAAACAACCGCCGGCAAAGTCGGGGGAACAATGGAACGAAGGGTTTTTACTTTTAAAGGTATTCCCTATGGAGCGCCGACGGGCGGCAGCCGCCGTTTTCTTCCGCCGCTGCCGGTCGAGCCGTGGACGAAGGTGCGCTTCTGCACCGATTATGGGCCTATCGCACCGCAAACCGGCGCATTGGTTGATTGCGTCGAGGCTGCCGGAGATGAACGCGTCATGGGCATCAGGAGGCATCTTCCGCAAAGCGAAGACTGCCTGGTCTTGAATGTCTGGACGCCGGGCCTCCGGGATGGCGGGAAAAGACCGGTCATGTTATGGCTGCACGGCCGCGCGTACGACTCCGGCGCCGGTTCCGAGACCATGTATAACGGTGCCAATATGGCAAGACGCGGCAATCTCGTGGTGGTGACCATTAACCACCGCCTGAATATCTTTGGATACCTGCATCTGGCCGATATCGGGGGGCCGGAGTTTGAAGGCTCCGGGATCGCGGGAATGCTGGATGCCGCACTGGCCCTCCAATGGGTGCGTGACAATATTGAGGCTTTCGGTGGAGATCCCGGCAATGTCACCATTTTTGGCGAGTCCGGCGGCGGCAGCAAGGTAAGCATGTTATTGGGGATGCCCTCGGCCAAGGGCCTTTTTCACCGTGCGATCATTCAAAGCGGTGCCGGCCTTTACGGCGTAGAACCCGCCAACGCCACCGAATTTGCCGAGAAGCTGTTATCGGAACTGAACATCCAATCAAATGAGCTCAGTAAACTCCAGGAACTGCCGATCATGCAGATTCAGGAAGCGGCGAAGAAGCTGCTCCCCGGCCGGTCCATCCTGGCCCTTGGCGATCTGGGGAGAAGGGCCATTGCCCGAATGGCGCCGGTCGTCGACGGCAAATATTTGCCCGCCCATCCGTTCGACCCGGTCGCGGCGCCCACTGCCGCCGGGATTCCCATCATCATCGGCACGAACCGGCACGAGAATACCACATTCACGACGTTGGACCCAAAACGCAAGCGTCTGACCGAACCCGAATTGCGCGAGCGTGTGCTGCCGATATTCGGCGACAAGGTCGACAGCGTTATTGCCACCTATAAGAAAACGCGTCCCGAAGCCACCCCCTGGGATTTATTCATTGCGCTGACGAGTGAGGGCATGCGGCGCGCCTCGATCGCGCTGGCCGAACGGAAGGCCACTGCCGGTCCCGATCCGGTCTACATGTATTTCTTGACATGGGAAACGGATTATCTGGGCGATATTTTCCGTGCCTGTCATATTCTTGAGATCCCCTTTGTTTTCGACACGGTTGACGACATCGCCATAACGGGCGGACGTCCCGATAAATATGAGCTGCTGGAATCGGTCAACGGCACATGGACGGCTTTTGCCCGCAGCGGCAACCCGAATCATTCCGGCATTCCGACATGGGAACCTTACAGCGCCGAGAATCGTGCGACGATGATCCTCGATGTTCCGTGCCGCCTCGCGGTTGATCCTTTCCGCGAAGAACTGGATGCCTGGGAGGGAATCCCTTTGAGAAGGTAGGGAAGATGACAAGGAGGGATGTATGTCTGGTCAATATGGTTATGCCGGCAGCATTTTAAGGGTCGATTTATCGGCGAGAAAAATAACGACCGTACCCACGATCGATTACGCGGACAGATTCCTGGGCGGAAGAGGCATTGCGGCCAAAATCTACTGGGACGAGGTCGCGCCGGAAGTCAAAGCGCTGGAGCCGGAAAACCGACTGATTTTCATGACGGGCCCCCTGGCCGGCGTTTCCCCAGGGGTCGGGGCGGTCCGCTGGCTCGTGTGCGGCAAGTCTCCGGTCACAACACCCGAACAGTTCAGCTACTGCAATCTGGGCGGAAGCTGGGGAACCGAGCTTAAATACGCCGGTTATGACGGCGTTGTCGTTCATGGAAAATCGGACAAGCCGGTCTATATCTTCATCGAGGACGGCAAGGTTGAGATCAGAGACGCCTCAATCCTGTGCGGCAGGAACACGCTTGAAACACGGGAAATGCTGAAAAAAAAATTAGGCGGCCGGGTCAGGGTCGTGGCCATTGGTTTGGCCGGTGAACATCTGTCCGCGATCGCCACCATTTTAGCGGATAACGATGCCTCCGGATCGAGCGGCTTCGCCGCGGTGATGGGTTCCAAAAACCTGAAAGCGATTGCCGTTAAGGGAAGCGGGAGAGTAGCCAATGCGGGAAGGGAAAAGCTGATCGAGCTCAACCGCCAATTCCGCGAAATGCGCAAGACGTCGCCGGAACAGTCCATCTGGGGGGCAGGGGTAACGCCGGCCAAGAAGAAGCTGGATATCTGCCGCGGCTGCAATCTGGGCTGCGAAAGGCTGGTCTATGAGAACAAAGCCGGCCGGAAAGGGAAATTCATTTGCGGGCAGGTAAACTTTTATACCGGCAGAGCGGCGCGATACTATGGCGAACAGGATTGGCAGGAGGTTCCTTTTGACGCCGCCATGCTGGCGAACGATTACGGGATTGATGTTTTTGCGATCGGCCCGATGTTGACGTGGCTGTCGCGATGCCACCGTGCCGGCGTCCTGACGGATGAAAACACCGGCATTCCCTTATCGAAGATGGGGAGCCTTGAATTCATGGAAATCCTTCTGAATAAAATCTCATTGAGGGAGGGCTTTGGAGATGTTCTGGCCGACGGTATCACCAGGGCCGCCGGACTGGTGGGCCAGGGGACGGAGACGTTCATTACGGACTATCTGTCCAAGGGCGAGCAGGCCACGGCGTATGACCCGCGGTATTTCATCACGACGGGGCTTCTGTGCGCCATGGAGCCGAGGATGCCGATTCAGCAGCTCCACGAAATATCCAGGCTGTTCATCGGATGGTTTCAGTGGGCCGGCAAATCCGGCCGCCCCTACCTGTCGACGGATGTCTGCCGGGTGGTCGCGAAAAGGTTCTGGGGCACCGAGCTGGCCTTCGACCTTTCCACCTATGAGGGGAAGGCTCTGACGGCGGTGAACATTCAGAACCGTGAGTATGTCAAAGAATGCTTGATCCTTTGCGACTGGGCATGGCCCATCCTGACCGTCGAATTTTCCGATGATCACATCGGCGACCCATCCCTTGAGAGCAAAATCTTATCCGCCACCGTGGGAAAAGAGATAGACGAAGCGGGACTGAGCAGGATCGGAGAAAGGGTTGTAAACCTGCAAAGGGCCTTAACAGCCAGAGAAGCCGGGGGCAGCGATACGATTGCCGATTTTCATTTTACCATGCCGCAAAAAAATGACTTCTTGAATCCGAGCGGAAGCGCGCCGGGAAAAGACGGAGAAATCATAGACAGGGAGGGCGCCATGCTCGACCGGAAAAAATTTGAGGAGATGAAAAGGGAGTTTTATCAACTCAGGGGCTGGGATGCGACAAGCGGCCTTCAGACGAGGGCAAAGCTCGAAGACCTTAACCTCAAAGATATCGCCGACGTCCTGGAGCAGCGGGGGCTTGTCGTCTGAATTATTACAACAGCAATGAATTACAACTAAGAATGTTATGCCTGGCAAGTTAGAAAAATGGTGGAAGAAAGAGGAGAATGAACAATGGAAGAGCAGACAGCAGGACCATCTTCGGCAGCAGCGAAGAAACTGAAAATAGCGCAGATCGGCATCGTTGTTGAGGACGCCTCAAGAACGGCCAGGCATTATGCCGAGATCTTCGGCATGGGCCCCTGGCTGTTTCGCGACTTGACCCCGACGGATGGTTCTCTTCGGGGAGAGGTCCTCGGAAATGCCGGAGGATGCTTCAGGGAGGCGGTAACCGCCTTTAATGACATTGAAATTAAGCTGATCGAGCCGCTTTACGGCCCCGGCGCGTACATGGAATTCCTCCGGAAACACGGCGGGGGCATCCATCATCTGAGTTTGGGCGCCATAGATGACAACGACACCTTGATTTCCGGTTTACAGAAAGCGGGAATCGGCATCGAAATGCGGGGGCACCTCGGTGGCGCCCATGTCTTTACCTGCCTGGACGCAGTGCGGGAACTCGGCACCCGTTTTGAGGTCATGCAGCCGGCACTCCCCGGCGCTACGACGGAAATTGAACCATGGGGTTTCTATGAACCGCCGGCGCCGCCATTGTGGAACATGGAGAAGAAGCGTATCAATCAGATCGGCTTTGTTGTGGACGACGCAGAAGCAATGGCGAAACGTTACGAAGAGCTCCTGGGCATCGGACCCTGGAGGATCGTGTTGACAAACACACGCCGCCCCGCGGGTGCGCCCAAACGGAAAGGCCCCTCCAAAGCGATACTGCACGGCATACCGATGATCGAGATGGATTTGCGTTTGAAGATCGCTCTGGCCGACTGCGACGATATGCAGTTCGAGCTTATCGAGCCCCTGGCGGGGCCGGGCACCCATTGGGAATTCCTGAAAAAGCAGGGAAATGGAGTGCACCACCTGAGCTTCGGCCGTGTCAACGATCACGATCATTGCATCGGCGTTTTGCAGCAGCGGGGTATCGACATCGAGATGTCGGGGCCGGGTGGTCCCGGAAGCAGATTCTTCTATATGTCGACCCAGAAGGAACTGGGCACCGTCTTCGAATTTGTCTCTGTTCCGCCTCCGGCGGATGCCGGGACCTAAGCCTGAGTTTGTGGTCGAATCATTGCCCTTGATATTGGTTCCAAACCCATTCAAAAAATAGATTATCGAAAAAAGCACTTAGGTATGGGCAACCTTAAAAGTCTTCGTTTTATAACATTATTGGTGTTGATCGAAAAGCCAAGACGATACAGAAATTTGCTCGGATAAATTATTAGTTTAAGTCGGGGTGAACAACCCCGGCCATTTCCTTGATTTTTACTGATTTTGGGTTGAAATCAACAATCTGCCGTTCCGCAGGTATAACCCCAATCCCCGGGAAATTTCCGGAACTGAGAAACCGAACACACTTTTCTTGTTATCTTACGCATATCTTCCGACAACTGCACTTCAACTTTATGATATTTTTTCATCAGGTCGGGTATTTTCTTTATATAATCATCTCGCCCGTTGTCTGTGTTCATATTCCCTCCTATTTAATTTGAAGTATAGTAGCACTTCAAAGGTTTATAGCGAACGGTGACTTCCCAGGTACACCGGTTGCAGTTGGTGCAGTTGATGGGGTCCGCATCGGGACTTCTCTCCATCTGCCTGACCAGATTGGGCTGCCTGATAAACGGACGGGAAAGGGCAATCAAATCCGTCTGTCCTTGAAGCAAGGCCCGTTCCATCGTTTCTCTCCGGCGCATGCCGCCAACGGCAATGATGGGAATGGATACATTTTGTTTAATTGCCGCGGCCTGCGGCAAGAAATATCCCTCCTTGAACGCCGCGGCTTTTTGCAGCGACTCCGCCATAAAGCCGATAACTTCCGCGGGTATATCCCCTTTGGTTGTAACAAATCCGGCCTCATAAATCCCGCCGCTCACTTCAATGGCATTAAAACCCAATGCCTCCAGCATCCTGCTCATGGCGATGCTTTCTTCAAGGGTGATGCCGCCGCTGATCTCATCCTCACAGTTGATTTTGATAAGGACCGGGAAATCGGCGCCGACTTCCTTGCGAATTTCTTCATAAATAAGGGATATGAAGCGCATTCGATTCTCCAATGGTCCTCCCCACTGGTCGGTGCGTCGGTTTGTATGTGATGAAAGGAATTGGTTCACCAGATAACCATGAGCGCCGTTGATTTGTACCCCATCGAATCCCGCCTTTTTAATCCGGCCTGCCGCGCTGCCGAAGGCATGAATAGTATCCTCAATTTCCAGTTCGGTCATCTGGCGTGGTTTGCCGCCGTAAGTAGCATCCCGCACATCGGATGGGCTGATGGGCTGCTCACCGATGAGCTTTGGATTGCCCTGCCGGCCACTGTGATTGATTTGACCAATGATTTTAGCGTCATGGCGGTGAACGATATCCGTCAGTTTCCGCAGATCATCGATTACGTCATCGCGGTCTATGACCAGGACCTTATCAGCCGCTCTTCCGATGGAATTAACAAAATAGTTGCCCGGAATGATAAGACCGACTCCGCCTTTAGCCAGCCTTTCATAAACATTGTAGTATTTCTCTGTGAGCCGGTTATCTTCCGAAGCAAGACATTCCACCGTTGCCGAACGGACAAAACGGTTCTTCAACTCTAAAGGACCTATTTTCGCGGGCGTAAATAATATTGACATATCTGTATCCTTATAAATCCACGTGTTTCCGCGGGATGCCACGAGACATGAGCATTTCCACGTCATTCCGGCGAAAGCCGGAATCCATGACGAATAACTGGATCCTGGATCTGGGTCCGGTATCCAGGAAGGTTAAATTTCATACTAATGAAAGATTCCCATACATCATCATGTGCGTTTGATGCCGTTTGACAGCGATTCAAAAAAAGACCGGCTAATCGCATCAACGTCAAAATCCGGTTTCAAAATCATATAATGCATACACATCCCATCAATTAACGCAATCAATGCAGTAGCAAGTGCCGCCGAGTCAACTTCCTTTTTGATCAAGCCTTTCTGCTGTGCTTCTTCAATGATGTCGCTTACGGCCTTTTTACCGTTGGTCAGATAGGTTCGAAACGCCGGAATGAATTTATCTGCACCTTTGTGACCGACGGACCAGCGCCAGAGGTCGACATAGATGATCATCATTTGTTCAAACGTCTTATCAAGGTTTGAGCCCTCTTTGAGCATGATGAATAATTGTTCCAGCGGATCGTCGATCTTTCCGATTTTGGAAATCACCATTTGCGTCCAGTCGGCAAATGTAATGCGGATAATTTCATTTAGAATATCCTCTTTATTGGTGAAATAATCATAAAATGTTCCTTTCCCCATCCCGACTTCAGCGGTGATTTTCCGGACGGGGGTATTGGCGAAGCCGTACTTTGCTACCAAGGGCATTGCTTTTCTGGCGATCTCGATTCTTTTTTGTTCTTTGTCAACGATTTTCGGCATCGTTTATATTTCCTTTTTTTGACCGACCGCTCGGTCATTTTTAATTTACATTAAAAGAATTATTTCTCTTTGTCAAGAAGAATAAATTGAAAGGGTATCCATAATTTGGCACCGCCGAAGCAAGCCTCATGGAAGTTTGAGGAGAATGGAATGATGTTAACATACGTTCTTTCCCGTTAGGTGGCTTTCTTGAAAAAATCCCTGGACGTGCTGATCTGAAGCATCGTCTCGTATTGCATAATCCCTGGAATATTGGACAAATTATTCCTCAAGAAATCGTACATCTCTGTCAAGTCCCGAAAGACGGCCCAGCAACATATATTGGAAACTTAGGGACACCATACTAGTTTTTTGGCAAGAAGTGAAATAGAGGGGCCTTCCACAAAATCATAAAAACCGCCACGGCTCGTTGCAGGCCGTTACCTCCATTTTTCCCATTCGTAAAAGAATTGTAAAAGCTTGTTTTCCCCTGTCTTTTTTAGCCCGATCATAT
>JAFGLN010000120.1 GCA_016928025.1 Deltaproteobacteria bacterium | reverse complement strand
TTTCCCATTTTTGATCTCCTTCCCGCCCTCTATCTTAGAGTCTAAATTACTGCTTGGGAAGTGTCTCATTTACATTGGCACAAAGGGCAGTTCGTAAATCAGCTACTCACATTGTGCCTGCTGGAAACCTTATTTTTGCGACTCGCGTTGGTGTTGGGAAAGTTGTTGTTACGAAAATTGATGTCGCAATAAGCCAAGACGGCACCGGAATAATTATTGATCCAAAAGAGGTTGATCCTACTTTTCTGGCTTATCAACTTCGCACCGAATCAGTTCAAAGATTTGTTACACAAAATAAACGTGGGGCAACTATTCAGGGAATTACAAGACCATCTTTACAACAAGTGGATGTTGTAATTCCACCCTTTACTGAACAACAACGCATTGCTTATGTGCTTTCGACTGTGCAGGCTGCCATTGAACAGCAGGAACGTTTGATTAAACTTACGCGCGAACTCAAATCCGCGCTCATGCACAAGTTATTCACCGAAGGCCTGCAAGGCGAAAAACAAAAAATGACCGAGATCGGACTGGTGCCGGAGAGTTGGGAGATAAAATCTTTTGAACAATTTACAATACTTCAAAGAGGCAAAGACTTAACAAAAGATAATTTTAAGAATGGCCGCGTGCCTGTTGCTGGCTCAAATGGCATAATCGGTTACCATGATGTTGCTTTTGTGAAAGCTCCTGGGGTGACAGTTGGGCGCAGTGGTTCCGTAGGAAAAGTCACATTTTACGACCAAGAATTTTGGGCGCATAACACCAGCCTATATGTTAAAGATTTTCATGGTAACGACCCAAGATTTGCAGCCTACTATTTAGAAGTGCTAGACCTTGGAAGATTTAAAACTGGTGCATCTGTGCCGACGCTTGATAGAAATTCATTTAAGCATCTCCCCATCGCAGTTCCGTCAAAAGATGAGCAAATTGAAATAGGAAACAATTTAAGTGTAGTAGATAAGAAGATAGAAATTACTTATGGAAGAAAAGCAAAACTCGAAGAACTTTTCCGCACATTGCTCCACCAACTGATGACAGGTCAAACGCGTGTCAACGAAATTGACCTGCCGGGATTTGTGAATGAAAAGAGGGGATGAGGTCATTACTTACTCATTCGACAATTAATCTCGAACGCCATGCCGGACGCGATCCGGCATCCAGAAGTCATTAAATATCCTGGATTCCGTATCGCGCTACGCGCGCACGGAATGACAAAAAAAGGAATTGCGACACAGCCTCCTTCGCGGGAATGGCCTTTTGCATAGTTTTTTTACTGTAGGAATAACGTAACAAAGGGGTTAGAAATGCCGTCAAAAGAGATTGACCGCGCCGATCAAACCTACGTAAGCTTTGTCCGAGAGATCAAAGCGCGCGTTGTGTCCGCCCGCATCGGCGCGGCGCGTGCCGTCAACCGGGAGCTGATCGGGCTTTACTGGGACATCGGCAAGGGAATTGTCGAACGACAAAAGAAACATCACTGGGGCAATGCGGTGGTGGAGATGCTGGCAAAGGACTTGCAGACCGAATTCCCTTCAGTTACCGGCTTTTCGCCGCGGAATCTGTGGGATATGCGCAGACTTTATGCAACCTTCTCATCTCCTGAGATGATTGCGCACGTTGCAAAGGATTTCCGTCAAAGAAAAGGTTTGCCGATTCTGCAACAGGCTGCTGCAGAATTTCGGGCTGATGAAAAATCCATTCAGGCGAAGACCGGATTATCGGAATTAAAGATCAGGGAATTTCTGCCACGGCTTGTGGCAGAAATTCCCTGGGGTCATCATCGGTTTCTGTTGGATAAGATAAACGATCCGGCAGCTCTTTTATATTATATCCAGGCAACGGCGCAATTCGGCTGGTCGCGCAACGTTCTTCTCAATCAGATCAAAGCCCAGGCTTATGAGCGCGCCCGTCTGGAAAAGAAAACGCATAACTTTCCCGCTGTATTGCCGGATTATTTTGCTGAGCAGGCCGACGAAGCGCTCAAGAGTTCCTATAATCTGGAATTTTTGGGGATTAAGCGTGAAGTAAAAGAACGGGAACTTGAAGACCGCTTGATTGAGCAACTGCGTGATTTTATCCTGGAGCTCGGTTATGGATTTTGCTTTGTCGGCAGGCAGTATCGTTTATCTTTCGGAGACAATGAATATTTCATTGATCTGCTGTTTTACCACCGCTTTTTGAAATCACTGGTCGCTTTTGAATTGAAAGTCGGTGGATTCAAGCCGGAGTATGCCGGCAAAATGGACTTTTACCTGAATGTCCTCAACAAATCGGAAAAAGCGCCGGACGATAATCCGTCAATCGGCATTATCCTGTGCGCGCAAAAGGACGATATGGTCGTGGAGTTCTCGTTGCAGAGCAAAACCAATCCCATCGGTGTGGCTGAGTATCATCTGACCAAACGGCTGCCGCGGGAATTCAAAGGCAAGCTGCCGACGGAAAAAGAGTTGCGCACCGCGCTTTTGATGGAACCTCAAAAGGGTATGTAAGCATGACAAAGCCAGGCGAACATAAAACCGTTCAATCCCGTATTCTGCAATATGCGCAGGATATCGGCTGGACGTTTGTTTCGCCGAAAGTTGCCGAACAACGGCGCAATTTTGATTCGTCGGCAGGCGAGCCATCAGAGCAGGTGCGGAGCGCTTCTTTATTCTTCGATGACCTGTTGTATCAGAAAGTTAAATCATTCAATTCGTTTTATAATGAAGCTGAAGGCGCGCTGGTTGGCAGACTGCGGCGGCTTTCCGCCGATATTTACGGCAACCGCGATATGCTTTCGTTTTTGCGCAACAGCGGCAAATATTTTTGTGCCGCAGAAAACCGCGAACTGGATTTAATGCTGATTGATTATACCAACCCCAAACGCAATGTTTATGAAGTCACCGAAGAGTTTTACTGGCATACCGGGCGGCACGGCAACCGCGAGGACATCGTTTTTCTGATCAACGGGATTCCCGTGCTGGTGGTGGAATGCAAAAATGCGGATAAAGACGAAGGCATCGCTCTGGGCATTGACCAGCTTCGCCGTTACCATATCGAAACACCGGAATTGTTTATTCCGCAAATGGCCTTTACCGCCACCGATGCGCTCGGTTTCGACTACGGGGCAACATGGAATACCGTCCGCCGCAATCTCTTTCACTGGAAGCATGAACAGGTTGGTCAGTTGGAAGCCAAGGTTAAAAGTTTCTTTGATATTCCGCGCGTGCTGAAGCTGCTCAAGGACTACATTCTGTTTGCCGAAAAGGACGAAGTCCTGAACAAATTCATCTTGCAGCAGCATCAAACGGCAGCCGTTGAGCAGGCGGTGACGCGCGCGCACGATACCGTTAAACGACGCGGACTGATCTGGCATACACAGGGCAGCGGCAAAACTTTCACCATGCTGAAAACCGCCGAACTTCTCTTTAAAGCGCCGGAATCGGACAAGCCCACCATTTTGCTTTTGATTGACCGCAACGAACTGGAAGACCAGTTGATGAAAAATCTGGCCGCGCTGGGTATGGAAAACGTTGAACACGCCCATAGCATTGTGCGGCTCAATCAGTTGCTGGGTCAGGATCATCGCGGCATCATCGTTTCCACGATTCACAAGTTCCGCGACATGCCCGCTAATTTAAACACGCGCCGCAATATTTTTGTGCTGGTGGATGAAGCCCACCGCACAACCGGCGGCGATCTGGGCAATTATCTGATGGCGGCGCTGCCCAACGCGACGTATCTGGGTTATACGGGCACGCCGATTGACCGCACGGCCTACGGGCAGGGCACGTTCAAAACGTTCGGTGTGGACGACGCGCCGCAGGGTTATCTGCACAAGTATTCGATTGCCGAAAGCATCGCCGACGGCACCACGCTGCCGCTTTTTTACAATCTAGCGCTAAGCGATATGCTGGTTCCCGCCGAGGTTATGGAAAAGGAATTTTTCGCGTTGGCGGAAACGGAAGGCATCTCCGATATTGAAGAACTCAATAAGATTCTGGATCGCGCCGTCAATCTCAAGAATTTCCTCAAGGGCAAGACGCGCATCAAGAAAGTGGCGGCGTATGTGGCCGCGCATTACCGTGAGAATGTCGAGCCCTTGGGTTACAAGGCGTTTCTGGTCGCGGTGGATCGCGAGGCCTGCGCCCTTTATAAAAAGGAACTGGATAAATTAATCCCGCCTCATTTTTCCGAAGTTGTCTATACGGGCAATCACAATGACAAGCAGCTGCTCAAGGAATTTCACATTGACGAGAAGAAAGAAAAAGCCATCCGCAAAAGCTTTTCCAAATACGGCGATCTGCCTAAGATTCTGATTGTTACTGAGAAATTGCTGACCGGATTCGACGCGCCGATTCTCTATGCCATGTATCTGGACAAACCGATGCGCGACCACACGCTTTTGCAGGCGATTGCGCGCGTGAACCGGCCTTATGAAAATGAAGAGCAGGAAATGGTCAAACCGCATGGGTTTGTTCTGGATTTTGTCGGCATCTTCGACAAACTGGAAAAAGCCCTGTCTTTCGACAGCGATGAAGTCAATGCTGTCATCAAGGATTTGGCGCTGCTCAAGATGCTCTTCAAAGACAAGATGGAAAAGAAAGCGCCGGAGTATATCGAGCTCATCAAACGCAACTTTGACGACAAGGATGTGGACGGCCTGATTGAACATTTCCGCGACAAAGACCGCCGCAAGGAATTTTTCAAAGAGTACAAGGAAATAGAAATGCTCTATGAAATTATTTCACCGGATGCTTTCCTGCGTCCGTATCTTGACGACTACGCGACTCTCTCCGGCATTTATGCCGTCGTCCGCAAGGCATATGCCAAAAATATTTATGTTGATCGAGATTTTCAGAAAAAGACCAACGAACTGGTGCAAAAGCACATAGACACGAACAAGCTTCAGGCGGTTGCGCAGTTTATTGAAATCACGCCGGCGACGATAACGATTATCAAGGAAAAGCAGACTGATTTAAATACCAAAGTCATTAATCTGATTAAGACGATTGAAAAGATTGCCACGGAAGAAAGCGATGATCCCTACTGGATAGGTATGGCGGAACGAGCTAAGGCGGTGCAGGAAAAATATGAAGACCGGCAACTGGCGACGGCGGAAGCGGTGCAAAAACTTCTGAAAGAAATCGAAGCCAACGAGCGGCGAAAGAAAGAACAGGCGGAAAAAGGATTCGACGGCCTGACGTATTTTGTCTATTCGACATTGACGGAGGCGGGTATTCCTAAAGCCGAAGAAATCAGCCGGAAGATTAAAACCGCGTTTGTGGAACATGCCAACTGGGCGGCAAGCGAAAAAGAGCTGCGCGAAGTCCGGCAGAAAATGACCTTTGCCCTTTACGCGGAGATTGAAGAACCTGATAAAATCAAAACCATCGTTGATCATTTACTGAACTTGATGATGAAGGCGCGTCGCGTATGAAAAAGTGGCAAAGCAAGGAAGAATTTAAGGCGCGTGTCCGCGAATGGGCGAAAAAGATTGATGTGGATGTGCGCGTGATTTCAATCCGCGTGATGAAAAACAAGTGGGCATCATTTGCGGTGGGAAGCCGTTTGCTGATTTTTAACGCCGATTTGTTGAAGATGGATAAGCAACTAGGAGACTATGTCATCGTCCATGAACTGCTTCATTTTGCCGTACCAAATCACGGACGGCTTTGGAAAAGCCTGATGCGGGCCCACTTGGGGGATTATGAAGCGTTTGAGGACAAATTGATGAGAAAAGAATTAGAGTTCTATGGGGTCAGACCACGCTAAGTGATTGTAATTATGATTATATATGTCAAGGAAGGGCGGATTGTCCGTCTTAAACTAACCATTTTTGAGCCCCCAAACACACATCTAAGAGCAAATACCATGGTGTAAGCAAATCATGGTCGTGGTGTGTGATGCTCAAAATGGCCTTTCGGTTTTCGAAAGGCGGTGAAAGAAGCTTGACACGCTATCGACGATTCAGTAAATACTATCGAAAATCAAACAAATTCCGTTAACTGTCCTTGATAACCATGTTAAGGCAGACAAAAACAAAGACAAAGAAATACCGAACTTCCGTGACATACTGATCCGCTGAATCGTGAAATTAATTTTACTGTTGCGGGACCGAAGAACACACCATATAAAGAAATCGATGATAAAAGCTCGTGGAAGGAAGCAAAATGAAAATTATTCTGGCCGGTTACAATATTGATGCCGACATTATTCAAACCTTCAGACAGATGAAACCGGAGGCGGACAACCTGACGCCGGAAACCGTTGCCGCCGCCTATGCCCGGATCAGCCGGAGCCCGAAATCGGTGGATGAACTGCGGGCCGTTGCCCGTCAAGAGGTGGAGAAAGCCAGAAAATCGGCCAAAAACATCGCCTTTGATATGGGGCACAGTTCCATTGCCGAGCACGCCGTCTTCAACATCGACGTCATCAGCGTATCGCGGTTTCTCGTTGAGGAAATCGAAAAATTCCGCCTCTGCTCTTATACGGAAAAATCGCAGCGGTATGTCCTGTTTAAAGATGACTTTGTGATACCCGAAGAAATCCGGCAGGCCGGTCTTCAAGAGCCTTATATTGAAATTATCCGTGAGCAGAACCGCCTGTACCAGACGCTGTATGAAAAGCTCAAACCGTACGTCTTTGATAATAACCCGGAGATGGCGAAGGACCGCGCCAACAACTCCACCCTCGAAGGCTGGGCCAAGGAAGATGCGCGCTACATCATCTCCCTGGCCACGGAAACGCAGCTGGGCATGACCCTCAACGCCCGCAATCTGGAATTGATGCTCCGGCGCCTGGCGGCCCATTCCTTGAACGAAGCCGTCCTTTTCAGCCGAAAACTTTACGAGGCGACAAAGGATACGGCCCCGTCTCTCATCCGGTATACCGACGCGACTTCTTACGATCGGCTGAGCCGGCAGGCCCTGAGAGAACAGGCTGCTTTATTGACCGACGCGTATTCGAAGGATCAAGGCCGGAGCAGGCAGGCCAAGACGGCTCGCAACACCGTCGTTCTGATGTATGCAACACCCGATGCCGATAATGTTCTGCTGGCTTCGCTGCTGCATTCGGCTTCCGACCTGACCATGGCTGAATGCGGGTCTGTTGTATCCAAGATGAAGAAGGCGGAGAAAAAAGAATTTTTAAAACGCGTCTTTGTTTACATGAAGAGTTATGACACCCCGCCCCGTGAATTTGAAAACATCATGTTTCAATATGAGATGGTGATCAGCTCAAGCTGCTTTGCTCAGTTGAAAAGACACCGCATGGCGACAATCACCTGCCAGGATTACCATCCGGCATTGGGCGTTACCGTGCCGCCGGCCGTTTCGGCAATCGGTATGGAAAAGCCGTTCCGAGAGATCATTGCGGCGACGGAGGAGGTCTATAAAAGAGTATATGAAGTCACTCCCCTGGCGGCCCCCTATGTATTGACCAACGCGCATCGCAAGCGCGTCGCCGTTCAAGTCAACGCCCGTGAACTGTATCATGTCGCCAGGCTCCGGGCCGACCGTCACGCCCAATGGGATATCCGGGAGGCCGCGGAAAAAATGATCGCCCTGGCAAGGAAAGCCATGCCCCTCAGCCTGATGATGGCCGTCGGCAAGGATGGCTTCGATGCACGTCATGATCAGCTTTTCCCCGCCGAATAAGAGCAGATCAAGTGATTAATAATAGAGCGGTTTTTTGTTGTAAAAAGTCTTGACATCGACTATCGGATTCCGTTACTTTTCTTGCGCAACATCTTAACAGGATATCGTCACATCTTTCAGCGTAAACCCCAGAAACCAACGAAAATCATTTTTCAGATTACGGCCATGATTTCATGTATCATTACGAGGCATGAAATCACAGATGACGGATAATGAGAAAAAGATTAACCACAAATAAGACACCCATTCCTTGTTAAAAGTTACTTTCTTCTTAAAAATCTGATGAGGAGGCTACATCGATGGATAATCAGGAGATCTTGTTTAAAAAAGAGGACGGCACCGCTACGATAACGTTGAATTGTCCGAAAAGGAAAAATTCATTTTCCATGGAGATGATCGATCAGTGGGCGAAAGTTTTAGGTGAATGGCGGACCGACCCGGAGGTGAAAGTCATTGTCGTTACCGGTGCCGGAGACGCCTTTTGCAGCGGCGCTTATTTCACGCCGCCCGAACCGGGAGAGCCGGAAAGGACGGCTTTTGACCATAAAAGCAATTTATGGGACCGGATCCATCGTATCGTCTTGACGCTGGAGGATATCGATAAACCCGTCATTGCCGCGATGAACGGTGTGGCCGTCGGCGCCGGTCTGGATATGGCGCTGATGTGCGATGTCCGGTTCGCGGCGGAGTCAGCCAGATTTGCCGAGGGTTATGTCAAGGTGGGGTTAGTACCCGGCGACGGCGGTGCCTATTTCCTGCCCCGTCTGATCGGCATCGGCAGGGCCCTGGAACTCCTCTGGACGGGTGATTTTGTTTCCGCAGCGGAGGCGGAGCGCATCGGCATGGTGAACCGGGTATTTCCCGATGAAACACTTATGGAGGAAACGTACAAATTTGCCAAACGGCTGGTCGATGGGCCGACACAGGTCATCCGTCTTATCAAGCGGGCCACGTATCAGAGCAGCCGGGTCGATTTGCGGACGGCCCTCGATCTCATCTCCTCGCACATGGGTGTTATCCGAACGACAAAAGACAGCCGGGACGCTATGGCCGCTTCCATGAACCGGCTCAAGAGCGGGAAAAAATGACAGTGAATGACATGAAGACTGAAAGGACCTTACCATGAACTTTGCCAATGACTACAATGATGTGCAGGAAGAATTCGCGAAGGAGGTGCGAGCGTGGCTGGACGAAAATGTTCCGAAAGACCTGGTCAGGCCGCGAAATATCTTAAAAATGAGCCGCGAACAATGGGAGATGCGCCGCGGGCTGTGCCGAAAACTGGGAGAGAAAGGATGGCTGTATCCCTCCTATCCTGCGGAGTACGGTGGCGGGGGCCTCGGGGGAGATAAGGCGGCCGTGCTGCATATCGAGATGGCCGCCCGAGGATTAAGTCTGCCTCCGCTTTACGACTCCGGGAAACTGGCCGCTCCGACGGTGCTGGCCTGCGGGACGGAGGAACAGAAACGCCGCTTGCTGCCGCCCATGTTGAAGGGCGAGAAAATCACCTGGCAACTTTTCACAGAACCGGAAGCGGGAACGGATGAGGCGAGTCAGCAGACCAACGCCCTGCGCTCGACGAAAGAAAAGGACTATTTTATCGTCAACGGCAGCAAGATTTTTGTCGGCGCTTTGTATTCGCCGCCCGACCAGTTTCTCCTTCTGACCAGAAGCAGCCTCGATGCGCCCCGCCACCAAAACCTGGCCATGTTCATCGCGCCGGCCGATTTGCCCGGCGTTCAAATTTATCCCCTCAACCTTTTTTCGGAAGGCACGACCTCACAGGTCTGTTATCAGTCTTCGGACAGCGCGCCGGGAGTCAAGCATTCCGTCTTCTTTGAAGATGTAAAAATCCATGAATCCTATCTGATCGGCGGGGATCAAGACGGCTGGAAGGTGTCGACGGCCACCCTCACCGTCGAGCATGGAGACAAACAAACAGCGGCCGGTACGGGCGCCGCCTTCATCCCCCGCAACTTCATGGTGGAGAAATTCCTCGAACAATGCCGGAAGAATCCGCGAATCAAAGCCCGTTTGCGGCAAAATCCGCATCTGCTCAACGACGTGGTTGACGCCTACATCGGCGGCCAAATTGAACGGCTGTTTTTGACACGCAACGCCGGTCTGCCCCGGGCGGGAAAGCGCGTTCCCTACGCCGGGCCGCAGACGACTTTATTCATCAAAAATCAGGGACTGGCCATGACGGGTTATATGGCGCGCGTTCTGGGGCCTTACGCCCTGACGAGCGATGAGGAGTGGGGCATGGAAGACGGTCTTTTCGAAGTCTGCGAACGTGCCGGCCTTTGCATCGCGCCGGGCGGTACGCCGGAGGCCCTGAAAATCGTTATCTCCCGCGGCCTGCGTATCGGCCGTTAGCTTTTAAGACGATTGAAACCATCAACCGCAAACCTTTTCATTGAAGGAGAATGAACATGAATCTGGATTTTCGGCTTACGGAAAGCGAAGAAATACTGAAAAATACGGCCATTAATTTTTTGAAAAGGGAGGTATCGAAAGAGACGCTGGAAATGCTGCACGACTCCGATACGGGATTCATGCCGGATATTTGGAGAAAAATCTGTGAGATGGGCTGGCTGGGGATCGTGACGCCGGAAGCATACGGGGGAACAGGTTATTCCTTAACATCGGCAGGCATTCTCTTTGAGGCCCTGGGAAGCGCTCCGCTGCCGGGTCCTTATTTTACCTCCGGCATTTTGGGGAGCCTGATCGTTCAGGAAGCCGGATCGGAGGTACAGAAGAAGGAATTCCTGCCCCAGGTGGCCGAGGGGAAAATGGTTCTGTCTCTGGCCATGACGGAATCCGAATACAGCTGGCAGCCCGGCGCAATCAAAATGGCTGCCGAGAAAAATAACGGGAATTATGTGATCAATGGCGCCAAGCATTTCGTCCAGGATGCCGGGGCGGCCACACACTTTATCCTGCCGCTCAGTACGGGCCGCAAGGATGAATCCATTTCTCTGTTTATCATCGATAAAAATCTGGAAGGCGTCTCCGTTCGAGCGCTACCCGGTTATTTGAACAGCCGGTCCTTCGAGGTCAAGCTGGAGCATGTCAAAGTTCCGCCGTCCACCTTATTGGGTAAAAAGAATCAGGGGTGGCGTCCCTTAATGAGGGCGATTCAAAAGGCGATACCCATTCTTTGCGCCTATAAAGTCGGCGCCTGTCAGGCCGTGTTGGACATGACAACGGAATACAGCCGCGTCCGGTTTCAGTTCGGCCAGGCGATCGGCCGTTTCCAACGCGTGCAGGATATGATTATCGAGCTGGCGACACATACCGATGCCGCCCGCTGGACAACCTATGAAGCTTTATGGAAGGTGGATACACAGGGCGTTGTTCCCGAAAGCATTCATCTGGCCAAGGCCGTGACCAGCGAAGCTTACTGGCAGGTTTGCATCCAGGGGCATCGGGCCATCAGCGGCATCAGCTACTCCACGGAACATCCCCTGAGCCTGCATACCCGGACATCCCGGACGCTTTACCATTTTCTCGGCGATCCGGCATATCACAAGCAGCAGCTGGCGCGGATTTTGTTGCAGTAACCGGACTTTTTACAAAGTCGACTTTTTCAGGTAGAGATTTTCGACCAGATCCACTAGGTCTTGGATGTCGTCGGGTTTAAAAAGGGGAACGCCCCGATCCGTTTGTGCTTCGCTGACGACGGCGATCAAGTTGTCCTCTTTCGTACAGAGAGGATCGGGGTGAATTTCCGGACGGAAGACTTCAATCTTGGGAAACGGATTGCCCTTGAAGCCCTCGGAAAGAACGATATCCACGCCGGTAATGTAGCGGTCCCGCAGCTCGGCAATTTCCAAATCCACGTCCATGTCTTCGATGACCGTGGCCCGTTTGGGCGAAGCGATGACCGTAATCTGCGCCCCCGCCTGTTTATGGCGCCAGCTGTCTTTCCCTTCCCGGTCGACGTCGAATCCATGGATGGTGTGTTTGATCGTAGCGACGCGGTAGCCCCTAAGCTTGAGCTCCCGTATCATTTTTTCGATCAGGGTTGTTTTTCCGGTGTTGGATTTGCCGGTAATGGACACAATGGGTATGGTCATGGGCAGATTCCACAAATGATTAAATAAAATTTATCCATAATGACAACCCTTATTTATTAAGGAATATCGGCCATCAATTTAAGAAAAACCCTTCTGGTTGTCAATCAATAAAACCCGGATGGGTTATCTTCCTGTGCTGATTATATGCTTACCCGTCTCTTGGCGCTTGTAAAATATTCTCCGGTATACTATAGATGCAAGCCGATTGGGGTTAATAGATGACGGAAAAATTCAGCAGTGTATCTGCAAAAAATATAAACAATATCAGCAAAAAAATCGTCTTGATCGTCGCTACCATGGGCGCCTTTCTGACGCCGTTTATGGGGTCCGCCATTAATGTAGCCCTGCCGACGATCGGCAAGGAATTTTCCATGAGCGCCATCGCCATGGGCTGGGTGGCGACGTCGTTCCTCCTGGCCGCGGCCATGAGCCTCGTCCCCCTGGGACGAATCGCCGATATCTACGGCCGAAAGCGCGTCTTTTTGTGCGGCGTTATCGTCTTTACCGCTTTTTCTCTTCTCTGCGGTTTAGCAAACAGAACGGAGGTTTTGATATTCGCACGGGCCGTTCAGGGCATCGGCGGCGCCATGATGTTCGGTACGGGCGCGGCCATGCTGACATCGGCCTATCCGCCGGAAGAGCGGGGCGCTGTTTTAGGCATCAACGTCACGGCTGTTTATGTCGGCCTTGTGGTCGGACCCTTTATCGGCGGTCTCTTAACGCAGTATGTCGGCTGGAGATGTATCTTTTTCTTTACCGTTCCTCTGGGCCTGCTGGTCATTTTTTCCATCCTTTGGAAGTTGAAAGGTGACTGGGCGGAAGCCAGCGGGGAGCGCTTCGATTTTGTCGGGTCTCTTATTTACGGCATCGCCCTGCTGGCCATGATGTACGGCTTTTCGATTTTGCCTTCCACGTTGGGCACATTCCTCATCTTCATCGGGATCGCCTGTCTCGTCGTTTTCGGCTTTTGGGAACTGAGAGTCAAGAGCCCCGTTTTGGACTTGCACCTTTTCATCCATAATCGGCCCTTTGCGTTTTCCAATCTGGCCGCTCTGTTGAATTACATGGCCACGTTTGCCGTGGGTTTTCTTTTGAGTCTGTATCTGCAATACATCAAGGGATTTACGCCCCGGGATGCGGGTCTGATTTTGGTCATCCAACCCATAGTTATGGCGTTGCTCTCTCCACTGGCAGGAAGGCTTTCCGACCGCATCGAACCGCGGATTATCGCCTCCATCGGCATGGCCCTGACGACGCTCGGCATGGTTCCCCTGATCCTGTTAAACAACTCGACGAACCTGCTTCAGGTTTATGCTTCCCTGGTCATCCTGGGATTGGGTTTTGCCCTGTTCGCTTCACCGAACATGAACGCCGTCATGAGCTCTGTGGACAGGAAATTTTACGGTGTGGCCTCCGGAACCGTCGGCACCATGAGGCTCGTTGGGCAGATGTTCAGCATGGGCCTGACGATGCTGATCTTCGCCTTGCTCATCGGCCGCGTTCAAATTGCGCCCGAATACTATGCTCTCTTTGTGAAAAGCGTGAAGATCATCTTCATGATCCTCTGTTGTCTCTGCTTCTGCGGTATATTTGCGTCTCTTGCCCGGGGCAAGTTGCGCTGATCGTTGTATCTTACTTGAGAAATTATTTTTACATTTTTTAAATTTACCCACCCTCTTTTGACGCTGATTTTTATAGATAGACCTGGTAAAATTCCCCATCATTTGAAGCAGCCATCTCCCCTACACGTCATGGAAGGTGAAGTCCGCAAAAGTTCTGTCCCTGCTGAAAGCGCATGAGGTGGGAACGATCCTTGGCTTTCGATTCATCTATGGGTTGCGCACTGTGACCCCGTTCCTGATCGGGGCTGTCGGCATCACCCCGGCCCGATTCATACCGCTCAACGCCCTGGGGGGTATTGCATGGGCGTTTCTCATCACCGCCGCCGGTCATCTGCTTGGCAATGTGGCGGAGCAGAACATCAGCGATATCAAAAAATACGAACACATCATCTCCATCTTGATTCTTGTGGTTGGTTTGAGCTGCTGGATAGGGTATTTAATCAAAAAACGGTATTCAAGAGTATATGCAACGAAGGATTCAAGTGACAAAACGAACACCCGACATTTTTTTCTGGACAATCGGGATTTTTTTGCAATATCAATTCAAAGGGATTGACATAACAAATCAGATCTCATGCTATTCACGCATCATGCGTACATAGACAGAATAGTGAATATGATAAGATTCAAACAACCGTAACCATTACAGTTATCCTGAAATGACGCCATTCGAAATTATTCAGACACATTATTGCCGGCGTGATCTGGCGGCCAGAGCATGGAAGCAAAAAGGCGGCAAAGTTGTCGGCTATTTCTGTGACAATGTTCCCGAGGAATTGATTCAAGCTGCCGGCTTTTTCCCGTACCGGTTAAGCGGCGACCCAACGGGCACTGTTGAAATCGCCGAAAAATATCCTCCCACCGGCACCATGGCAGCCCCACGGGAAGGATTTGTAAACTCCATGTTCAACCGGCTGATGACCGGAGAATATGACTTTCTGGATTTTCTGGTGGTTCCCCACGCCAGGGAAACGATTCACCGCCTGCACCAGGTCCTGGCGGAAATAAAGGACCAAAATCCTTCGTTTCATCTCCCTGAGCTTTATTTTCTCGATAACCTTCATACAACATTCTATTGGTCCGGTGTTTATAATCGTCTTCGATGGCGGGAGTTTAAGACAACACTGGAGCAATGGTCCGGCAAAGAAATAACGGACATGGCGTTATCAGACGCCATCGCCGTGACCAACGAAAACCGGACCTTATTGAAAAAGATCGCGGCACTCAGGGCTGCTGATCCGCCGCGTATTTCCGGCACCCAGGCCCTCCGGATCATCGGTTCCTCCATGTTCATGCTCAAGGAAGAGCATAACAGACGCCTTTCGCAATTCCTGGATGAGCTGGATAAACTTTCGGCCAAAGATGGGGTTCGAGTCTTTGTCGAGGCAAGTCCTCTCGACCATTTGCAGCTGTATGATATCATCGAGTCCTGCGGGGCAATTGTTGTGGGTGAGGATCACTGCTGGGGGAACCGGTATTCGGATGTTTTGATCAACACGGCCGGTGATCCTTTTGAGGCCCTTGCAGACAGGTACCACAACAAATCACCGTGCCCACGAATGTTTCCCCTCAGCCGGCGGATAGACTATTGTGTCAATAGTGCTGTGTCTGCTGGCGCTCAGGGCGCAATTATTAATGTGTATGAATTTGACGAGGCATTGATGTGGGAAATCCCGGATGCCGTCAAGGCGCTTGAAGAAAAGGGCATCCCCAGCCTGCATCTGAGAAATCAGCCTTACAGGATTGCCGATCCTGACTTGTTAACGTCCCGAATTAGGGAATTCATCAAAAGCATTTGAAGCTTCGATTAAAAGGCGTTTAGATGAGCGATACTATTGCAGGCGAACTGAAAATCGCCGGAGAAATGAATGCGTATCAGAGGAAATGGCTGGCCAATGTGAGAGAACGCGTCGGCAATGGTGAACCTTTTGCCATATGCAACGGCGATGAGTTTGAGGAAATATTCAACGCCATGGACATCCCTGTCATGGTGCTTAATTACTGGTCCAAAATTATCGCTACCGAGGCAAAAGCCTCCTATTACAAAAAGGTCCTGAAAGAAAGGGGATATGATCCCCTTCACCTCTTTTTCAGTTTGGGATTGGCCTGCGCCATGGATAACAATCCGGAAACTGCCCCCTGGGGAGGCCTGCCAAAACCGTCCGTCATTGTGGGAGGATCAAAGCATGATCGAGAGATGAAAGTTCTTGAGCTTTGGGCCCGGGAATGCGGTTGTCCGTTCATTCCGATGGAATTCGGTTTAAATACCACCCCTGAGCAGCCGCCCCTGCCGCCACGGTGGTGGGAACGGATGCGCGATCACTGGGACGAGTTGATTGACCCCGATCGACTGAATGTAAGGGTTGAGGAAGAAAAATCCCTGATACGGTTTCTGGAGATAACCACCGGTAAACATTTCAGTCCGGCAAAATTGGACCGAGTGGCAGAGCTGATTAATGAGCAAATGGATTACTGGGGCAAGGTGCGGGATTTGATTGCCGCTACCATTCCCTGTCCGGTGAGCTTGCCGGACCAGATCGCCATGTATCAGGCTATGTGGCACCGTGGAACGGAAATGGGGTGCAACTTTATCAAAGCGTATTATGAAGAAATAAAAGAGCGGGTGGAAAAAGGTATTTTCGCCAATCCAAATGAAAAGCTCCGGCTGATGTATATTCCGGCAACCACACCGGCTTATGCGGGCTTCCTCGAAGAGACATACCATGCCTCATTGGTCTGCTTCGGCTACAGTTCCATCCCCATTGACTGCTATGCACGAACCGTTCACAATAACGACGCGCTGAGGACATTGGCGTCGCGTCATATGGTTTTATTTTCGGAAACGCCGGACTGGCGCCTGAAAGATGCGCAGCTGCACCAATGCGATGGGGTTATCGAAGTGATCGATCCCGCCATGCCGTCTTTAAACAAACCGCTGTTCGACGCGTCCGGTATGCCGCTTTTAAGCCTTTATACGGACAAGGACACCCGTGACATAAAATCCAGGCTTTCCCGCTGGATTGAAACCACTGTATTACCCAACCATAAAGGAGTAACCCTATGAGTGACATGTCGGATTTTGATAAAATCCCCATCGGGTTTGAGATGGGGCCTTTGGAGCTTCTTCTGGATCAGGAGATGGTCAACGACTACATGCAAACCGCCCAATGGGAAACAACGGACGTTGCCCAAAGTCATCGGTATGCTCCCCCGGGAATGACCGTGGTTTACCATTCACGAATCAAATTTCAGGCAAGGCCGGATTTAAAGGCCGCCATTTGGGCCAAAACCGAGCATGAATTTGTAAAGCCCCTGAAAATGGGCAGCACCATTTCCATCCGCGGCAGGGTCATTGACAAATTCGTTAAAAAGGACAGGAATTATCTTGTTTGTGAATTTGAGACAAGAGATGAAAACGGCGAATTGTTGATGAAAAGTCGTGAGACAAGTCTTCACCTCAACTGATCCCAATGTTGCATAGAAAATCCATAAATTTAAACTCTATGGGTTTAATTCCCCGTGGCTTGCCGCGA
Source organism: Deltaproteobacteria bacterium (assembly GCA_016928025.1). Classification (GTDB taxonomy): domain Bacteria; phylum Desulfobacterota; class Syntrophia; order Syntrophales; family JAFGHS01; genus JAFGHS01. Next base: position 2,167 of record JAFGLN010000120.1, on the reverse strand, counting down.
ACTGTCATTCCGGCGAAGAGACTGTGTCACAATAGTCAAAAGTGCCTTTTGAACCGTCACCCCGGCGAAAGCCGGGGTCCAGAAGGAGCCTATTTTATTAATAAATCCTGGATTCCGTGTCGCGCTTCGCTTGCACGGAATGACACAAAAGCGAATTATGACACAGTCTCGAAAGCCGGAATCCAGGGATCATAACTGGATGCCGGATCAGGTCCGGCATGACATCTGATACCCCGCTGCTTGCGGCGGGGTAGTTCATTTGACACTGAAAAGAACTAAACGTTACGTTCTCCGTCTACCCGGCACTCTTAGTTTAGCTGAGTGTTACGGCAACGAACAGGGCGTTTTGTCCCCTCTGGACGAGAAGGAGGACGCTTTCCTGCCCCTTTGCCTTTTCAATCGTCCGGGCGAAATCGTCAACGTTGGCGACCGGCTTCCGGTTGACTTCCCGAATGACGTCGCCCGGCTGGATCGTGGCTTCGGCGGCCGCGCTCCCGGGCTCAACGTCCGTAACCACGACACCGGCCACCTTCTTGACGCCCAATTCCCTGGCGATCTGGGGCGTCAGATTCTGCACGGATACGCCAAGGGTTTGATGGATATCAGCGCGGCCCTCCGCTTTGGCGTATTCCTCTTCCAGGGTGCCGATTTTGGCCTGGCGCTCGATCTCTTTGCCGTCCCGGATCATTTTTATCGCAACGGTTTTCCCCACCGGCGTTGAGGCGACAATCCGGGGAAGGTCTTTTGAATTGCCGACCGCCTGTCCGTCAAAACTCACGATGACATCTCCGGGCTCGATGCCCGCTTTTTCGGCCGGTCCGCCCGGAACCACCTGGGAGACGAGGGCGCCTTTATTCTCCTTCAGGCCGAGCGACTTGGCCAGCTTCGGCGTCAGATTCTGGATGGTGACGCCCAACAGTCCCCGGGTGACATGTCCCCGCTTCTGAAGCTGGGGAGCGATATCCTTGGCCATGTTGATCGGGATCGCAAAACCGATCCCCTGGCCGGAGGCGATAATGGCCGTATTGATCCCCACGACCTCCCCCTGCAGATTGATGAGGGGGCCGCCGCTGTTGCCGGGGTTGATGGAGGCGTCGGTCTGGATGAAGTTGTCGTACGGGCCGGAACCGATGACCCGGCCTTTGGCACTGACAATACCCGCGGTCACCGTCTGCTCCAGTCCAAAGGGGCTGCCGACGGCCACCAACCAGTTGCCCACGTTCAAATCATCCGAATTGCCCAGCTTGAGAGGCTGAAGATCCGAATTGCCCGGGATTTTGACGAGGGCCAGATCGGTTTTGTCGTCCCGGCCGATGATCTTCCCGTCGTACTCTTTTCCGTCGGCCAGCTTCACTTTGATCTTGTCCGCGCCTTCGACGACGTGGTTATTGGTCAGGATATATCCCTCCTGATTCATGATGAATCCGGAGCCCACGCCCTGTTGTCTCAATTCGGGGGAATTGTTTCCGAAGCCGCCGAAAGGACCGAAGAAGTCCCGGAACGGATCCCGGTTGCCGAAGGGACTCCCGCCGAACCTTTCCAGTCCGGTATTGTTCAACTTTTTGCTGACCTGAATATTGACGACACCGAGCCGCACCTTCTGCGCCAGTTCGCTGAAATTGCCGGGCACCATGGGCGATCCGGCGGAAACGGAGGCCGCTGCCGCGGTATGCGTTTCACCGGTTTTCGCGCTGACGGTCCTTCCGTACCCGAATCCAACGACTGCTACCGCCAGGAGCACGGCAATCAGTATCATCTTAAAATTTTTGCTCGTTTTCATGGATGAACCTCCCTGTGTGATGATGGGCTTTTGACCACCCTTTTGCGGCCTATTATAGCGATCGAACTTTACGGGAGGATGACGGGAAGATGACCATTTGGTAATGTTGGGCCGGCCGGTGGAAGGCGGGCAGAGTCATTACTGAAAAAGGATCTTCGAACATATGGAAAAGAAGAAAACAAGTCCCAAAGTTTTTAGAAGCTCATCGGGTTTTACGTCCCTCAAAATTTAATAAACTGGTTCAGATGGGCCTTTCCTTGCGTGGCAACATTGGAGATCATGAGGCATTATATATTATTTTATTCAACTTTCGCACACAATTAAAAGATTCTATCACTTTGTATTCTAACAACAAACGGCGATATTTTGCCAAGCAATTAGCCACCG
>JAFGLN010000119.1 GCA_016928025.1 Deltaproteobacteria bacterium | reverse complement strand
TGTACTATGGCACACTTTTACGGTGGACCATGGTACACTTTTGCCCTAAAAAGGCCTATGGGATAGAAAATACAAACGTTCCCCCCAGCGAAATGTGTCTCCAGCGGGACCGTGAGAACCGACAATTTTGATAGACAAGTCTGCGCTCAATTGTTATGCACCTATGAAAAACGAACAGGGGATGAATCCGATGCCTCATTATCAAGTTCATGAATTAGGCGGTTTTTTCAAACCGGAAAGTATTGCGGTGATCGGTGTTTCCCGGGAGATCGCGAGCCTCGGAGGAACCAGCTTCCTGCAGCGTCACCTGGACGCCGAATATGCGGGACGGCTTTATCCGATCAATCCCAAAGCCTCGGAGATTTTGGGACTGAAGGCCTACCCTTCGCTTTCGTCCCTTCCGGAAGTGCCGGATCTGGTCATGATCGCAGTGCGGGCCGACCTGGTCCCCGCATCGCTTGAGGAATGCGCCCGCAAGGGTGTCCGTTATGTCCATGTGCTCACCGCAGGCTTCAGTGAAACCGGAACCCGTGAAGGACGGGAGTTGGAAAAGCAGCTGGCCGACGTTGCCGAACAGCACAACCTTCTGGTGATGGGCCCGAACTGCATGGGGCCTTACTGTCCCGCCAGCCGCTTGACCGCTTGGGGCGCTATCCCGGGTCGCGACGGGCACCTCGGCGTCATCTCCCAGAGCGGAGGCATCACCCAGCGGTTCACGGAATATGTCAGTTCGCTGGGCATGGACGTGAGTAAAGCAGCGAGCATCGGCAATGCCACCGTTCTAGACAGCCCGGATTTTCTGGAATTCATGGCCGGCGATGACGATATCCGCCTTATTGCCATTTATCAGGAGAACATCCGCAACGGACGCCGCTTCTTCGATCTGGCCCGTGAGTTATCGCCCCGCAAGCCGATTGTCATGCTGAAGGGCGGCGAGTCGGAACAAGGGGCCGCAACGGTTGAATCCCACACGGGAAGAATGGCGGGGAATCAGAGGGTATGGAAGGCTTTCTTCAAGCAAACCGGCGTGGTGCCCGTCTCCAACATGAACGAATGGGCCGATGCGTGCCTGACCTTTTCGTATCTGCCGAAAACCAGAGGCAGGGGGGTGTTCATCATCGGCGGGGGCGGGGGCAACAGCGTGATTTCTTCAGATGCATGTATCCGGGCGGGTCTGGATGTTCCCAAACTCTCGCCGAAAAGCATGGAAGGAATTCGCCCATTTGTTCCCGCTGCCGGCAGCATTGCCGGAAATCCCCTCGATCACTGGGAACTTTTTCTAAATCCTGAGCTTCTTCTGAAAGTGCTCGATATTGCTTACGCAGATCCCGGGATTTCCATGGTGATCGTCGATCGCCTGATTCCACGCATCGCTTTTCACGGTCCGGGATTTCCCGATGCCGTCCCGGAGATCACCGGTTTCATCAAAACGCACCCTCACAGGAAACCGACAGTCTTTACCGTCGACTACGACGGCGGCGATCCCGATCTCATTCGGAAAGGCTCCCTGCTCCGGAGCCGGTTCTGCGAAGCGGGCGTGCCCGCATTTCCTTCATTTGAAAGGGCCATCGGCGCCCTCGCGCGTTTCCAGAAATACTGCAACTATTTTGCCAGCCTCTGACAATTTCGATTCAGTCATTGTCAGAATACTTCATAGCATCTTGTCACAATAACGTTATGCCCTGTTCAATGATGAGAGTTACCAAAAGCACTCTGGAAACCGACTGAGGGAAAACCCAAAGTTTGCAAGTTATAATTATCAATAATCGATCGATAAAAAACTCATAATTTTAAATGGATACCTATTTCCCATGACGAATAAGTTAATAAGTAAACAACGTCCCCTAACCACTCTAACCACTAACCACGTCCGACACTGATTGTCAGAAGCAAAACACTTACAACCATGGAAATCGCCGGGTCAGCTTTTTCGTTGTCCCCTCAAATGGTATCCCTCCAAGTTTCTTTGCGATATTTTTTGACCGCTCTAAGTCAGCGTCACGGTATATCGCCACCTTTTCAATCACGGGCGATCCGCCGCCATGCAAAGCGTCGATCAGTTTGTGGCCGCCCCAGGTCGACGCCATCATGTCCTGGAACAGCCGGAAGGCCCGGTGCTGATTTTCCGCAGGGATATCGGGGTCGCGCATGATATATTTCTCCATGTAGGGACCGGTCTTTTCATTGCTGAATTCGGCTTCGCCGGGAAGGGTGGCCGCCAACCCTCCGGCGATCGCGGCCAAGGCTTCATACTCACTATAGATCGCTTCACCGGCAAGCATCCTGCCCGCATTGCAGTAATTGGTATCCGGAACATAAGTCCCTGAATCCGCCCGGACGGCATTTACCGCCGCGGCGATTCCTGACGCGAAGATCAGATCGACGATCTGTACCATATCGGCAAGCTTGTGCCGGACATGCTGTGCTTTGGTAATGCCGTTGTACTCAGCGGCCAGGGCCGTGGCTCCCGTGAATATCTCCGAGAGGGCCGCCTTGCAGCCGGTGTAGCTATGACGGTGGTAGAGGGCGAAGAGGAGAGCTAACTTCCCGGCCAGATCCGTTTCACCGCAGAGGAATACCCGCTCCCAGGGAATGAAAACATGGTCGAAGACGGTGATGGAATGTCCAATGCCGACATTCTCGTAAGGGCAGTGCAGGGCCACCCGCTTAGGCGGATAATAGGCGGCATTGATGATGGTTACCCCTTCCCAGTCCGCCGGGAGGGAGAAGGCCACCGCCCAATCGGCCTCATCCTCCATCATATGGCGGGTGGGGATCGCGACAATTTCGTCAACGTATGTTGAACAGGAATTATGCGCTTTGGCTCCATTGACGATAATACCGTCTTCTCGTTTCTCGATGACGCGGAGATATTGATCAGGGTCTTTCTGCTGTCCAGGCCTCCAGATGCGGTTCCCCTTGACATCCGTCTGGGCGCAGTTTAGAGACAGATCTTCTTCCTGCACCCGTTTCATGAACGCCATAAAGCGCTCGTTGTAATTCGTCCCGTATTTCCGATCAGCCTCATGGGTCACGATGGAGATCCCGTTGAGGGCATCAATCCCCATGCAGCGCTGGGTACACCCCCCCACTTCCTGACTATACAGCCGAGTCATCTTCTGCTTGTTGAGGAGGTCCTCCACACTCTGGTGGATATGGCAGAAACGGTTGATCTTTTCTCCGGTAAGATGGGAAGTGGCAACGCCTACACCCTCATACTCGGAATCGAAGGCGTTGTCGTAGGTTGCCGCCATGACATTAATGCCGCCCAACATCCTTGGATCAAAGCGGTCGACAATCTTGCCCCCCATGTACACATTGTCTTTAAGTTTGGCTATTCTTTCCCTGTATTGATCACCTGTAATCATTGATGCCTCCTTTTTGTCAAAGTGAGAATCTCTATGGAACTTAAAACCTATCCGAAAATAATGCAAGTTTCTCTGAATACCATAATTGCGGCAACTCTCTGGAATAATGCCACATCTACTTCTGCAAATTTGTAATATTTTATGTGATGTTCTCGGTCGCGTCAAGAAATGTTGGCGATTTTGCTTAATAAGGATTCTTGGAACGGAAAGACAGTTTTCGGTTCAGCATGAATTATCTTGTCGCATCCTCGAATATCGCCACAATCCCGCAAGGGCCTGGGTGGCCGATTCAGGCGAAGTAAAAACCGGGATCGATTTGCCGGCTATTTTCGAAATGTCATCAACAAAATCGCCATGTCCGACAACGGTCATCACCAAGGGTTTATCCTGAGGGAACTGCGCGCGCATGGATTCCAAATCGCCGAAAACGTCTTCAAGCTTCATACCGAGTTGCTTGATGAGTTTCATGGCGGAGTAAGGCACGGCGATAATCGCCAGCACCATATCCACCAATGGATCATTCATGATCAAGGGCAGGAATTGATTGAAAATCATGGACGGTCCCGTATCAAGAGGATTCTTTACGTTCATCCAGTCCGGGGCGATTTCTCGTACCTGCTTCACCGTCGAGGGCGAAAGCGGCTGCACAACCAGCCCGTTCGAGACGGCAATGTCCGTGGCCAGGGCGCCCATGCTTCCGCTTGACGTCATGATCCCGAAACGATTGCCCTTCGGCAGCGGCTGGGTTGTAAAGGTCTTCGCAAGGTCAAGGAGATGATCGAGATGATCGGCCCGGACCGCTCCCGTCTGAGCAAAAACGGCATTATAAATATCATCCTCCCCGGATAAGCTTCCCGTATGCGATGCCGTCGCCTGCTTTCCCTCCGGCGTCTTCCCGCTCTTCAATATAAGGACCGGCTTCTTTTTCGTGACACGCCTCAGCGTTTTCCATAAGCGCCGGCCATCAGCGGCGCCTTCGAGATAAATGATGATCACTTCCGTCGTGGGATCATCATCAAGATAATCGAGCATGTCGCATTCATTGACGTCTATCCGGTTGCCCAGGGTGATCGCCTTCGATATAAACAGGCCGCGCTCATGAAGAAAATCGAGCAGGATATTGCCGAATACCCCACTTTGCGCGATGATGGACACAGGACCCGGTGTCAGCGCCTCTTCAATCACATCCGTCGACGCGAACCGGTTTTCCGTATTGACCACCCCCACACAATTAGGGCCGATAACGCGAAGTCCGAGCCTTCGGGCGGTCGCTTCCACCTCTTCCTGTAAGGCCTTGCCCTTGTCGTCGGTTTCGGCAAAACCCGCACTCTCGATGATCACATGTTTGATACCGCGGGTGCCGATCTCCTCCAGTGTGCCAGGGACGGCATTTGCCGGAACAATGACGATGGCCAGGTCGACGGGATCAGGCACCTCGGCAACTCTTTGATAAAGTTTCATGCCGTGAAGTTCGCCCCCGGATGGATTCACCAAAAAAGTCCGCTCGCCCCAGCCGTGTTCCTTCAAAAAAATAGGGATGTCGAATCCAAACCCCATGGATCGGCGGGCACCCGCGATGATGATTCCTTGGGGATTAAAATAACTCGAAAAATTATCAACAGGCATTGCATGACTCCCATAACAAAATAATTTCTTGTCAACCGGGTTAAAACCCTCCTAAATAACACCCCGCTCTTTTAGATCAGCGATGTCTTCCTCGGGATATGACAGCAAATCATGGAGGATCTCAAACGTATTCTCCCCCAGTTTGGGCCCGGTGAGCTGGCTCATGACCTCTGCCTTGCTGAAGCGGATCGGAAATGTGGGAATTCTAATGTCGCCCATATCGGGATGTTTGATATCCATGACGTAGCCGTTTTCCACCATTTGGGGATCATTCAAAGCATCCTCCTTCTTATTGACGGCGCAAATGATTAAATTCGTGTCGCCAAATATGCTTAGCCACTCGCTTCTGGTTTTACCGGCAAAGGCCGTCCTGAAAATAGCAATTAACTCCTTGGCATGGGCAGGCCTTTTTTCCATGTCTTTAAACTTTTGATCATTTTCAGGACTCTCAACGCCAAGCAGCCGGCAAACCCTCGGCCAATCTTTATCAGGCATCCGAAGGATCAGCCACTCACCGTCCCGGCATTGGTAATGGCTTCTTAACGGGCTTAATCCTTCGCGTTCTAACCGTTTGCTCAGCCTCAGAAGGTTGTCAAGGTACATTAAGTATGATGCGCTGCCTAAAAGAGAGACGTCCACCTCTTGTCCGATCCCAAGCCGTTCGCGCATAAAAAGGGCAATCATAATCTGGTAGCTGGCCATGATGGCGGTTGAATGATCCACAACCCCTCCCGGAATCATCCTGGGTTCGGCTTCTTTTAGCATATACATCATACCGGATCTTGCCTGGCCCTGCGGGTCGTAACCTCCCCGGTCCGCATCGGCGCCTCGCGTACCGTAAGCACTCACTCTGGCATAGATAATGCGGGGATTTACTCGGGCCAGAGACGGATAATCCATTTTCATCCTGTTGATGGTCGTCCCGCGCAAATTCGTCAAGAAAACGTCCGATTTCGCGGCCATATCGTAAATGATTTTCCTTCCATCGGCATGTACAAGATCGACTGTAATGCTCTTCTTACCGCGGTTGGCCGCATGAAATATAATATTCGCATCTCCTTCTATCTCAAGTCGGCTAGCGCTATGGTACCGCGTAGGGTCCCCAATAATCGGCTGTTCGATCTTTATGACTTCAGCGCCCAGATCGCTGAGAATCGCCGACGCGCCGGGGCCGGCGTAAGCTATGCCCCATTCCAGTATTCTTATTCCTTCCAAAGGTGTCATCGTTCAATATCTCCCGGCCGGCACAAGCGGAAATTACGGCGGATCGTCCTATCATCAGCGTGAGCCCGGTCTTTTATTTATTCACCATTCATGGCTGAAGAACATTTAGCAAAAAGTGAATGCTAAATCAAATGCCTTGAACTGAATTAAGACGCTTCTTTGTTGTATTTTACTGTTCAAATCTTTTGACAATCAAGCTTTCCCTTCATATACTCCAACCATAAAAATGCCATGCGACATCCATATCATTAAACAGGCAAAAGACGGGAAAGTATTTCTGCTGCGACTGAGGAAAAAGGAGAGGCATAAGATGAATGAAGTTATTGCTAATATTAAAAACAGAAGAAGCATAAGACGATATAAACCGGAACAATTATCGGACGAGGAACTTTCGGGTATTTTGGAAGCCGGACAGTTCGCCCCCAGCGGAGGCAACAATCAAACCACTCATTTAATCGCCATTCAGAACAAAGATGTTCTGCGCGATCTCAAGCGATTGGTCGAACAAGAATTAAGCAAAATGTTAATCTATGAGGGCATGTATAAAAGTCTGGAGGCTTCGATCAAAGCAGCGAAAAAGGGCGGATATGATTTTATTTATCATGCCCCGACCCTGGTTGTCGCAGCAAACAGAACGGGGTATGGAAACGCCATGGCGGATTGCGCATGTGTTTTAGAAAATATGATGCTGGCCGCCACCTCTCTTCGTATCGGCTCCTGTTGGATTAATCAAATTCATTGGCTGGATGAAAACCCGGTCACTCGGACTTTTATGCGACAGCATGGACTTGCTGAAAATGAGACGATTTGTGGAAGTTTGGCACTGGGTTATTCAGCCATGAAAGAGCAACCACCTTTAAAGCGGACGGGGAATCCTATTACCTATGTTAGGTAAAAAATGAAAATGCAGGCCATTACATCATCCGGGCGTCATACTCTCAGGAGCGCGTGGTAATCAAATATCGAAAGGAGGGATTATGGATTTCCACTTTACGGCGGGAGAATTGGCATTAAAAAAACAATATGATGATTTTTTCAGAGAAGAAATGAAACATGCTCCCCCTGTGGTTTGCAAAGGTGGTTACGAAGTCCCTTACTCGAAGGAGGCCTACCAATTCAACAGATACATAAGAAAAAAGCTGGTTGAAAAAGGTTGGTATGTTCAAGGCTGGCCAAAAGAATACGGCGGAAGAGACGCTTCTCTGGCCGAACAGATGATTTTCAATGAATCGGTGGCGTATTTCGGCATTCCGATCGATAGTATCGCCGTAAAAATGTTCGGGCCGGCCGTCATGCTCTATGGCACTGACGAACAGAAAAAAAGGCTGCTGCTCCCCATCGCCAAAGGCGAGGTCCAGTACTGTCAGGGCTGGACGGAACCAAATGCAGGTTCGGATTTGGCCTCTTTGAAGACCACGGCCATAAAGGATGGTGAATATTACGTCATTAATGGACAGAAGATATGGATCACCGCCGCCCACATTGCCGATCACATGTTCTTACTGGCACGAACAAATCCTGCCGAAAAGAGGAGCCGGGGGCTGTCGGTATTTAATGTTGACCTTTCGTTGCCCGGCATTGAGATCAGGCCCATCAAGTACATGAATGGCAGCCACGTGTACAACGAAGTATTTTTTGCGGACTGCCGCATTCATGAGTCGGAGAGAATTGGACAGGAGAATTATGGATGGGAGCAGACACGGGAAACGATGAACTTTGAAAGGTCGGGGTCCGGTATTGAGAGATTTGCCGGTATTAGAAGATACTTTGAGCAAATATTGGGCTATGTCAAAACGACCAAGCGGAATGGTAAATATCTGTGGGAAGATCCTCTTGTCCGCCAGAAGATAGGAAAAATCTATGCAGAAATGGAGACAGGGAGAGCTCTGGCATACAAAAACGCCTGGCTGCAACAAGTGGGAAACCTGCGTTTTTCCCCGGCAGCGGCCTCCGAACTGAAAGTCTATGGAACGGAACTCATCCAGCGTCTTAGCAATTTTTCATTGGAAATCATGGGTTTTCAGGGGAATATTGAGGAGTCTCAATGGTCACCTCTCAATGGCATCATGATCGACAATTATCAATCCATTATCGGGTCGATCATCTGTGCGGGTTCAAATGAAATTCAACGGAACATCATTGCCTGGGTCGGCTGTGGTTTGCCAAGGCTCAAAGGGCAATAATCAATGAAGACTGGGAATCGATCGATGCTTTGTTGGTGGTCAACAAGGTGCGCAATGAGATTCCAAGATTTCTTGATCATTGAAAAAAATGAAATTGGGGGTGTTCTTTTTATCAAAAAAGATATAGGGATCTAAAAGATCTATTCAAAAAAATACTTTTAAAAGGAGGTTTTCATCATGCCAACAACAGCCCGTGTTGCCGTCCTGCCGCAGGAAAAGGGACCGCTCTCCATTGTTGAAGCGGTTCTACCCGATCCCCGTCCCCATGAAGTCGTAGTCAGACAATTTTCAAGCGGTGTGTGCCACAGCCAGCTCCACCAGATCCATAATCCGAGGAACAGCCCGGTTGTTCTCGGCCACGAGTCGACAGGCGTCGTCATAGCCAAGGGCAGCCAGGTGTCGCATGTGAAGGAGGGCGATTCCGTTATGGTAACCTGGGTTCCCCGAAACAAGGCTGACAACCCGCAGCCCACGCAGCCGGCCACATTGAAATTGCCGGACGGAACCGTGGCGGTTTCTCAAAATGTTTTTACATGGGCCGATAAGACGATTGCCGATGAGCAATACGTGGTTCGGATACCGGATGATGCAGTAAAGGATGTGACATCGGTGATTGCCTGCGCCGTGATTACCGGCGCCGGAGCAGTCCTTTACACCGCCGGGGTCAAGAAAGGCCAGAGTGTGGCTGTCTTCGGTGCCGGGGGCGTGGGTCTCTGCGCCATAGCTGCCGCCAAGGTGATGGAGGCCGATCCCATTATTGCCGTCGATCTGGATGACGGCAAATTAGAGTTTGCCCGGCGGTTTGGGGCCACTGCGACCGTCAATGCATCAAAAGAGGATGCGGTCAAGGCGATCCGCGCCATGACCGAGCGCACCGGAATGCTCGACACCCTTAGAAGGCCCATGTCCGGCGTGGACTTTGCCTTTGACTGCATCGGGCATAAAGTGACCATGGAACAGATCCTCCGCGCGGCCCGAGCAGGTGTGCTTGGACACATGAGCGGCGGTACGGCCGTGCTGGTCGGTGTGCCTCAGACCAGGGTGGACTTGAATGCCCTGGATATCATGATAAATGAAAAAAAGTTTATCGGAACCAATGGGGGGTCCTGCCAACCGGATCGGGACTTCCCTATTTTTCTGGATTGGCACAAAAGCGGTAAGCTCGATCTGAATGCCCTGGTGACTCAGCGGTATACCCTTGACCAGATAAACGAGGCGGTCTCGGCTTTAGAAGCGGGCAGTATCCAAGGCCGGGCGATTTTGGAATTCTGACTTTTGGCAGCCTCATATCCAACAGGCGGTTTACCGTTAATTCGATGGCGGCCAAGGATATCTGGACAATCCCGAATCCCGGGACACCATACTAATTTTATCCAATCCCGGGTTTATTCAACAAAGAGTTGATAAAACGGGTATGGTGTCCCCAGGTTTTCCCCACACAGCCACTCGCCAAATTTGACGACGCGCCTTTTATGATACATAGTTCCTCATGCATCTCCTGTTCGATGGCATCTCCTTATGATATAAACTGGTAATATTTGATTGACACGCATTTATTATTGCAATATATAAGAAATCATATAATGTTGAGTTAATATTAATTATTCTTTCATGACCCCCTCTTTCTACAACCTGCGGTTGCACATGTTTGATCATTTTTAGGAGGAAAAATGAACCGGTCATTATTAGCCAACAGGATTATGATTTGGGGCGCTATATCTATACTCCTTATTGCCGGATGCAGCGGGGGAACCGAAGACAGCATAAGCAATACCACCGAAGAGAGTTCGACCAAAACCCGAGTTACGACTTCAATATTAACGCCCTCGGTCGAGCAGGTTGTGGTATCCGGCATCAACGCCCTCGGCGTTGACCTGTTTTACTCTACCTCAGGAAATGCAGTCGTCGCCCCCTTTTCCGCTTCCCTTGCCCTTGCTCGGCTCCGGGCCGGCGCCGGGGGAACGACACGGACCGATCTCAGCGAAATCATGCATATTGCCGGCATTGGAGCAGATACCGATGCCGCATACAATGCCCTCGATCTGAGCATCAGCAGCCTGATAGACGCCTCTACCCTGGACGATCAGTCATCTCTGGCCGGCGCAAGCGGTTGGGCGCAAGCGCGCTATGGATTTCTTATTTCATACCTGGATACCCTCGCCGAATATTATGGTGTTTGGCCGATGCGCGCCGACTTTGCCTTAGAAACATCCGCCGCCTCACAGGCAGTCAGAGACTGGGCCTCGGAGATAACGAACGATTTGTCGGTCGCTACCGGCATCACCCAGGACACGCGGTTTGTCCTGGGTGAGGCCGTCCGGTTCGATATCGCATGGACCGATCCTTTCGATCCCATACTTACCGAAAAGGAGTGGTTTACAAAACTCAATGGAATAGCCGTGGAAGCAGACTTCATGCGACAGACCGCCCAGATCCCACAAACCTCGGGAGACGGCTATTGCGCCTTTGAACTCCCGCTTCAGGGTGATGTGCGATTCCTGGTCATCCTTCCCGATACGGGCCGTTATCAGGAAATTGCCGCCTCAGTGACGCCGGACAGCCTGGATGCGATAGTTTCGGCCCTGACGCCGGCCCTGGTTGATTTAGCGATTCCTAAATTTGCAATCAATAACTTTGCCCCCCTCAATCTGGGCGAAAGCTCTTCGAAAAACGTGGCCGATTATTCCGGCATCGACGGCACCATGGAACTGTTCGTCTCTTCCACGGTTCACCGCTCAAAACTGTCAGTCAGCGAAGCGGAACTGCAGGCGGGCTCCGTTACGCTCCTTACCCTGGATGACGTTCATCCCGAAACCTGGACGGATCCACACGGGGCAGGATGCATAGGTTATTGCATAGACAGTTGTAGTAATGGTTGGATAATAGGTGGTATTGTGACAATGCCCCCTCCGCCCATCATCAGTCTGGGCAGACCGTTTCTTTTTGTCGTGCGGGATTCCGGCACCGGCGTGATCCTTTTCATGGGCCGCGTCGTCAGTGTTCAAGAGTAGGGACCATTCAGGAATATCGCGATCGGCTATGCTTGAATGATAAATGGAGGACAGCGGAACGGTCACCGACGATCACGGAGAGAGATACACCGTAACCATCGGCCCAAGGATGGATATGTCGAACATGAATCTCGCGGCTCAATCCGCAGCGAATACCGCAGCCAGGCCCGCCCGGCATACAGCCACATCATCTTCAGGCGTTCCCCCGCTGACCCCGACTCCTCCGATGACCTCGTTGCCGTCCGTGATCGGCAATCCACCGGGGATCGTCGTCAAACGGTCATTCCCGTTTTGCGTGTTAAATCCATAACCCGGGGCCGCAGGGTCACCGAATTTAACGATTTCCGAGCTCGACATACGAAAGGTGGCCGCCGTCCATGCCTTGTCCCGGGCAATGTCGACTGTCGGGATCGGAGCGCGATCCATCCGGTGCAGAGCAACCAAGAACCCCCGGTCATCGACAACGGCAACGCTGCATAAATTGCCCATTTTCCGGGCCTGCTGTATTCCTGCTTTGATTATCTTCTTCGCTGTTGCTATATCTATACCCATAGTCCGGCTCCCTGGTTAGTTTCTGTTCAGCTGATTAATCATATTCTTCATAGATGGCTGCATACCCGGCCTGTACAACGGTGGTATCACTGATTTCGCCGACACCATCCGGAACACCGCTGCAGCCGATACCGCCGATGACCTTCATCTCGTCATTCCTGATGGGATTGCCGCCGGGAATGAACATGAGGCGGAGTCTTGCCTGGGTCAGGAGCCCGAGCCCGCCGCTCCCGAGAGTTTCGCCCGCCGTGCGGGGGTCTATCATCCTCGCCAGCATCAGGGTGGGCGCGCCTGCATACACCGCCGAAAAGGCTTTATTGATCGAAATATCCGTGGTCATCGGACCGGCTCCGTCCATCCTGTGGACGGCTATCACCGCCCCCGCCTTGTCGACTACCGCAATGCTGCTCGGGTAGCCAGCGAGTGCCGCCCACCGCTCCGCAGCTTCAAGCATCTTTTCAGCAATTTCCAGAGTCACTTCTTCCATAAAAATCACCCCCTCGTTATTATCTTAGGAAGACAGATCACTGCTCGCCACAATATCCGCACCGGTATCCAGCAGATTGGGGACAATGATGTCGCCCATCTTCAGGGGAGGTTTCGCCCGTGCCTTCGCGAGGACCGCCATGCTTTGTGCCAATTTCGTCTTCAGTATCGGTTTGTTGGATCTTACCGCCAGCAATGGCTGGGAACTGCCTTCAGTCAAAACAGTGGCCGTGAGGGTACGAACCGGGTTCGTGTACTCTTCCAGCACATACTTTTCTCCTTCTTTGCATTTATTGCCGGAAAATCCGACCACGCCGCCCTTCTTGTCTATGGTCAACGTTACCTCACAACCCAGGGGGCAACCGATGCAGATGTATGTCTTCTCCTTTGCCACGTTATTTCCCTCCCCTTTTCTCGCAGTCTACGATGATCTCCTGCGTTCCCTCCTTCAGTTTCTCCAATTTATCGGCGGAAAGCTCGATCTTCAGCATCTCGCTGGGTTTGACCGCCCGCATCCCTTTGGTCGTAATGTTTCCCACTTTGATTCTCACCGTCTCTTCCGGCTCACTTACCCTCATATAGAGGGTGGTATCCTTTCGGCCGCTGATGGTTTGAGGGACAACATATCGGATGTTTCTTCCTGCCTTGACCTTGATTTCCCCTCTTGCTTCCGGCTTTCCTGCAGCAGCGAACCTGGCGGCGCTTTCCCCGGCCAGCTCGCTCTCCCAGGAAACATTGTCGACGAGGTCATGGACATGAAGGACGTTTCCGCCGGCAAACACACCGGGAACGGTTGTTTGTCTCGTTTCATCGACCAGGGCCCCTCCGGTAACCGGGTCCAACTGTATCCCCGCCATGAGAGACAGCTCATTTTCCGGAATTAACCCAACCGACAGGAGGAGGCTGTCACACGCTATCACCCTCTGGGTGCCGGCAACGGGGTTTCTTTGGCCATCCACCCTGGCGATGGTCACGGCCTCTAACCTCTGTTCGCCATGAATCCGGGTAACGGTATGCTCCAGGAACAGCGGTATTTCAAAATCATGCAGGCACTGGACCTCATTCCTGATCAAGCCGCCTATATAGGGAAGAATCTCCACCACCGCTTCCACCTGAGCCCCTTCCAAGGTTAGGCGGCGGGCCATAATCATCCCGATGTCACCCGAACCCAGGATCACAATTTTCTTCCCCGGGACAAAGCCTTCCACGTTGACAAACCGCTGGGCCGTTCCGGCGGTCAGGACCCCGGCCGGCCTCGTGCCGGGGATGTTCAGCGCCCCCCGGCTCCGCTCCCGGCATCCCATAGCCAGCACGATCGACTTGGGCCTGAAGGTAATGAAACCCTCTCGGGTGTTGACCGCGCCGATCTGCCTGTCCTGGCCTAATCTGACGACCATCGTTTCGAGAAGCGGCGTTACCCCGGTGTCCATCACTTTTTCGATGAAGCGGTGTCCGTATTCCGGGCCGCTGAGGTCCTCATTGAAATACAGCAGGCCAAAACCGTTATGCACACACTGATGCAAAAGTCCCCCCAATTCTTCCGCCCGCTCCATCAGAATGACCTTTTCAGCACCCGCTTCCCTGGCCTTGATCGCGGCGGCCATTCCGGCCGGTCCGGCTCCGATCACGGCTACATCCACGTCTTGCAGCTTCATTGTTGTGCCTCCAATAATTCCTTGCTCTTGTACAGCAGATTACGGGATTCACCGCCTTTCTTCGTCACCTCTTCCTCAGGGATACCCAGCTCACGAGCCAGGATCTTGGTTATTCGGGGGCCGCAAAAGCCGCCCTGACAGCGTCCCATGCCCGGTCGGCATCTGAACTTAATCCCATCCAGGGTCCTGGCCCCCCTCTTGATGGCCTCGACGATCTCTCCCTCGGTGACCGTCTCGCACCGGCAGACCACATGCCCATACCTCGGGTCCTGAGCGATCAGCTTTTTCTTCTCTTCGTCGGAAAGGTCGCTGAAATCGGGCATCGCCTTCTGATAGGGGTTGAATTGAGAATTCTCTTCTAGCCGGAGTCCCTGCTGGGTCAGGATCTCGATCATCTCCTTGGCCACGGCCGGGGCGGCGCAGATACCGGGAAACCCGATACTGGCATTGATAAAGCGCGGCACCCACCGCGACACGCCGACCGTGCATTCGTGCCATCCGATCTCAAAATTCCGGAATACGATGAATCCGACAAAGGCGTTGATGATGTCTCTGGCCGAGATGGCGGGCACCAATTCCTGGGCATGTCTCAGTGCGGCATCCGCCAGCTTTTTGTCGGTGGAGTGGTCGTGCGCCTTCCCCAACCGCTGTGACCCCGGGGATATGCCGAAAAATAAATTCCCATGGATGGTAGGCGTCACCATACCGCTTCCCGTCGCCAGGACCATGCGATTGATCAACCCACCGACCTTCTTATCCAGGACGGCCTGATAGCTTTTGACCGGGTACAAGACAAAGTCATCGGCATCGGCCATCTGGGCTATTTTCCCCACATATTCCCCGGCAGCATTGATAATGTATCGACAGGTGATAGAGCCGTTGTTGGTCTGCACCTTGAATTCGTCCGTTCCCGCCGATATATCCAGCACCTCGGTCTCCAGAAGAATCTTGATCCCGTTTTTTCTGGCATTATCCGCCAGGGCGATGGTCAGTCGAACCGGATCGTTGACGGCGATGTTCGGGTCGTTGACAGCGCCGATATACTTCTTGTCGACGTTGGGCTCCCAACGGCGAAGGGTCTCCCTGTCAATAAACTGAAGGGGTTCAATATCAGCGGGTAAATACTTGCCGTGCCAGTTGCTGAACCTCCGCATCATCTTCTCAGGGTGGCGCATTCCCGCCTGATCCTTCACCAACTCCAGCGAGCCTATCCGCTTGAAGGGAACATCAAGCTCCCGGCAGAGAGGTTCCATCAGGGACATCCCGGCCCAGACTAACCGGCTGTTGTGATACTCCGATCTGAATTCGAGAACGTTAGCCCCCTGGCACATAATAGTGGAGCTGTACTTGGTAATGCCCTGGCCAACATCCACCCCTTTTTCAACCAGGGTCGCATCCACCTTATATTTGGACAGTTCCCTGGCTATGGCAGCACCACCAATCCCGCCACCGATAATCAGGACCTCGGTCTCTACCTGGCTCATACCTGTGCCTCCCTTTCCGTTCGATTATTGATTTGATAAGACATTACTTCTTCGGCAAAAGAACTATAATTGATGGGATTTATGATGTCAACGGCAATTTAGGAAAGAAATGGAAAACCAATTATAGATAGGGTCAAAACGTCTTGGAAGGGCCGTCGGCGATCTGTCTCGTTTTCATAAATACTGCAGCCGCTTCGCTTAAAGGCATAAGTCGTACCTCTTTACAAAGTATTTTCAAGCCTTGTCAGAGGTTCTATATTGCAGAATTAACATGAACCATATGATAATGAACAAATTGTGATTCTTGAATCTGCGATTGATGTTTGATTGACAGGTGCTTTTATATTTTGTATGGTTCACAACCAATGCGACGCCTCAGGAAAACGGTTTATTCTTTGTAAATCGCATGCAACGACAATAAAAGGATGTCATCAATGAATTCAAAAATTCTCCGGTGCTTTTTCCTGGTTATACTATTTTCAATCCCGTCTCTTTGTTTTTCCGAACCAGACAGCAATATATGGGAGTTTCTTGAAGAAAATTTTTATTATAATAAAACAAATGTCACAAAATCCTCAAATATTATATCCATCTGGACTTATGGAGTGGTAACAGATAACTTTAGGAACGCAAGAATTGAAGCCGTAAAGAAAGAAGATATAGAGAAATCGGAAGCATACAAAAGTTTTGACCACTTCTTGGGGTTGTGTGAAATTGACTGTGGGAAGAAACAGTGCCGAGGAACTGAATTCATCGACTATGATGATCAAGGAAATGTTTTAAACCATTTGAAAATAAACAATAGTGAATGGGAAATTATAACACCCTATTCCATATTTGATACATTATATCTAAAACTTTGTCCTACCGAAAAGAAGCAACCCCAAAAGAATTAGCTGAGATTTAATTCATTTCGTGGCATCCTTCTGAAAAGAGTGCGTCCTTTTTTTCGACGCCCCCCACTTTCAATTGACAAACAAAAAATGCTCATTGACTTTCTACGATAATGGGAGCAAAAAAGATGGATATGAATAAAGCAGCGTCGCTCCATTAACGGCTGCTCAAAACCCTTTTTCAGGGTAAAGCCATGGAGAAATTATTGAATCCCCGCTTCTCAAATAGAGTGCGGGGATTTGTGTTTTTTACTCGTATCAATAACGAAAGCACGCAATTTTTAAGTAAGGGTTTTCATTTACAGGGGGTGCATAAGCTTTAGACAAGGAGGTTTTAAATGATGAATGCCATGAAATCGAGTCTGGTTTTTCGTCCCCTTACGATAGGCAAAATTAAACTCAAAAACAGATTGGTCGTCGCCCCGATGGTGACCGTTTATTGCGATACGGACGGAATGGCCACGGAGCGTCTGATCGCTTATCACGAAACCAAAGCCAAAGGCGGATGGGGAATGATCATCGTCGAAGATTATGCGGTCGATCCCCTGGGAAGAGGGTTCTGGACCACCGGCTTATGGAAGGATGAACAGATTCCCTCGCATTCAAAACTGACAGAGAGGGTCCATCGTGCGGGCGCCAAAATCGTCGCACAGATCTATCATGCCGGACGGCAAACATCTTCAGGCATGATCGGGCAACAACCGGTTTCTGCTTCACCCTTGCCCTGCCCTGTTTTAGGGGAGATTCCCCGGGAATTGACGATCGCTGAAATCAAGAAGATTGTTTCCCAGTTCGGCGATACGGCGCTGCGGGCAAAGAAAGCGGGCTTTGACGGGGTGGAGGTCCATGGCGCTCATGGTTATTTGATTGCCCAATTCATGTCCAAGTACTCCAACAAACGCGGTGACGAATATGGCGGACCTTTGGAAAACCGTCTGCGTTTCCCGATGGAAATTGTGGCGGACATCCGCAAAAAATGTGGCCGCGATTTCATGATCGATTTCCGGATTTCAGGCGATGAGAAAGTCCCCGGCGGGCGAACCATCGAAGAGACCAAAACCATCGCAATCAAGCTTGAAAAACAGGGGGTGAATTTGCTGCACATTACGGCAGGAACTTATGAGAGCACCTGGGCCATTATTCCGCCCATGAATATCAATCCTGGTTGGATTGCGGACTATGCGGCAGAGGTCAAGAAAATCGTCAACATCCCGGTGATGACCGTGGGGCGCATCAACGATCCCCTTATAGCGGAGAGCATCCTGCTGTCGGGAAAAGCGGATCTGATTGCCATGGGCAGGGCCTCTTTGGCCGATCCTGACCTGCCGAACAAATTTGCCAAAGGGCAATACGAAGACATCCGGCCTTGCATCGGATGTCAGCAGGGGTGTCTGGATATTCTGTTCAAGAATGAACCCATTCGTTGTCTGGTCAATCCCACATGCGGCTTTGAGTATCGGGAAGAGTTCAAAAAAACCAAAAAATCCAGGCAGGTGACTGTTGTGGGAGGCGGTCCGGCCGGGCTGGAGGCCGCCAGGACCGCCGCTCTGGCGGGCCATAAAGTCACCCTGTACGAAAAAACGAACCGTTTAGGGGGCGAATTTGCCATTGCAGCGATTCCACCGGCGAAAGGAGACATTTCCGCCTACCTTGCCTGGGCAGCTAAACAGCTTGAAAAACTGGGTGTCGATATCCGGCTGAACGTGGAATATTCATCTGCCATTTGCAAAAAGGAAAAACCTTATCTGGTCATCATTGCGACGGGTTCCT
Source organism: Deltaproteobacteria bacterium (assembly GCA_016928025.1). GTDB lineage: Bacteria > Desulfobacterota > Syntrophia > Syntrophales > JAFGHS01 > JAFGHS01. The sequence goes on along the minus strand of JAFGLN010000119.1, from coordinate 1,823 downwards.
CTCCCTCAAAGCCGAAAATTCCGGGAATCGGCGGTAAGAACGTGGTGACGGCCGAGGAGGTCTTATTAGGAAAAATATCCACGCAGCGGAAAGTGGCCATTGCCGGAGGCGGCATGATCGGATGTGAAACGGCCACTTATCTCGCCTCTTTAGGTAAGCAGGTCACAATCGTCGAAATGCTGCCGGTGATTGCCGGGGATGAAGAATTTACACGCCGTGTTTTAATGCTGAAGGCCATTGAAGAACTGCACATCGATGTTTTCACGTCTGCTACCGTCAAAGGCATCACCGCAAAAGGGATCAATATCAAAAAAGATGGAAAGTCCATAAATATCGCGGCAGATACGGTCGTTTTGGCCTTGGGCATGACCCCGAACGATACCCTGTTAAAGGACATAAAAGGCATAGCCGCCGTTAAGGTCGTCGGCGATGCCCTGAAATCCAGGAACGCCCTGGAAGCGACCAGAGAAGGTTTCCTAGCGGGAGCAAATATAGAGTAGGAAACTTATATTGATCACATCAGCCTGTTCAGACAAAATGTGGACTCGTGGATGACACGCAGATCCAGCGGCTGCTGCCTGTAGACATCAACCCGCGATTTTGCCCGTTTTCAAATTGTTATTGCGTAAATCCGTGTGGGAAAGCCCCGATAGAAAAAACCGGGGCCTTTCAATTCCCATTGGCAATTTGAAAACGTTCTGTCAAGAAAAAGGAAGGACTGCGGCGCCTTTAACGGTGCCTTTGTTATTTCGCGAACCTCCCTGCCAAGACTCGAAAATACCTGTTTATTTGATATAGATATGTTAATAATAATCAAATGGTTAAACCAGTTCGACCCTTAAACTAACCTGACCATATTACCCTCTATTCCGAAAAAGTCGAGACTTTTTCGGAATAGAGGGTAATATGGTCGCCATGAAGAGATATCCCGGAAAATACATACAGGAAGATTTGAAAAGAAAAATCGTCCTTCTTACCGGCGCGCGACAAACAGGCAAAACGACGCTGTCGAAGATGCTTAAGAAACAATACGATTATTTCAATGATGACAATGCCGAACACCGCTTGAGTCTATTGGAAAAACCCTGGGATCGCTCCAAAGTGCTGGAAATCGTGGCTCAAGGGCATCTATGATACGGAAGCGATTCCCCCCGCCAAGATGGTTACAGGCAGTGCTAAACTGGATGCCTATAGAAAAGTCGGCGATTCGCTGGCGGGAAGATTTTTTGAATTCAGACTCCACCCTCTCGATCTGAAAGAAATCAACGACATTCTGGGGCCAAAAGACCTTGAAAAAAAACTCGATAAACTCCTCAAGATCGGCGGATTTCCGGAACCCTATCTTGAAGGTGACGAGACGTACTATAATCGATGGAAACGGCGCCACCTGGACGTCATTTTAAAGCAAGACCTGGTCGATCTTGAAAACGTGCGCCATATCACCTCTATCGAAACCCTGATTGAGCTTTTAAAAAAATGTCGGGACGCCCATATCATATCGATCATTGGCTGAAGATCTTCAGTGCTCGGACAAAACCGTCAAGCGGTGGCTGGCCGTATTGGAAGATCTGTACATTGTTTTCAAAGATGATTAAGTGCTGCGTCGAGCAAAAAACCGGTATGGTGGCCCTGTATTTCAGAGCGCGACGTCTCACAAATGCCGGATTCACCAACAAAGGAAATTACTCGAGAAACGTAAAAATTTAAGGGCGTCCCTTTAGTTTTCCGTTAGTTTTGGTGAATTCCAGTTCAAAGTGCACCACTTTTAGCTAAAGAAAAGACCTCATATGGAGTCTGGTAGTTGAGGCACTTTCTGGGACGAT
>JAFGLN010000118.1 GCA_016928025.1 Deltaproteobacteria bacterium | reverse complement strand
ATGGGAATCGAACCCACCTGGGACGGTTTTAGCGCCCCACACCGGATTTGAAGTCCGGGAGGCCCACCAGTGACCTTGGCACTTCCGTTGTGAGAATTAGATAAGCTTCGCCCCGTTTAAAACAGAGTTGGCCGGGTAAGTCAACTATAATTAACGTTCACTGTTTTAGAGATATTCCGGTGTTGCCCGCTGTCCGACAGAATTATCGATCAATTGCACCGAAACTTCTGTGCCTTTTTTAACCATGACCGTATCTTCCGACAGAACGATCAAACCATTGGCCTGGACCATGGATTTGAGGATACCCGATCCCTGCTCACCGGTGGAGGCAGCCTTATAGATGCCTTCCTCCCAACTGACGGTGGCCCGGATGAAGTGTCTTCTCGGCTCCTGTTTCAATTCAATATCTTCCTGCAGGATCGCCTTCACCGCCGGTCGGTAGAGGTTTTGATGCCCCATCATTTTCAGGATCGACGGCCTGACGAACTGCTCGAAGGACACCATGGACGATACGGGGTTGCCGGGGAGCCCGAAGAGGGGGATACCTCGGAGATTGCCGAAAGCCAGCGGTTTGCCGGGTTTCATGGCGACGCGCCAGAATTCCATCCGGTTTCCGACTTCTTTCATGATATCTTTGACGAGATCATAATCGCCCACGGAAACGCCGCCGGAGGAAAGGATAATGTCCGCCCGGAGGGCCGACTCAAAGGCCGCCAGAAGATCTTCCCGCGTGTCTTTCGCGATCCCTAATTGGAGGGGAATCGCTCCGCACTCCAGAACCAGGGCGGCCAGGGAGTAGCTGTTGCTGCTGATGATCTTCCAAGGGCCGGGGTTTTCATCGATATCCACCAGTTCATCTCCCGTGGCGAGGATCGCCACAAGCGGCTTCTGATAAACCGGGATGAAGGAACGGCCCAGGGCGGCCAGCATGCCGATATCGGCGGGCTTCAAGATGTCACCCTTTGTTATAATTCGTTCACCCTGCCGGACATCCTCACCGGCGTAGCGCATATCATAACCTTGGGTGACCGGCGTGAAGATTTTGACTGTCTTTCCGTCTTTTTCCGTATCTTCCATGCGCACAACCGCATTGGCGCCGTCCGGAATGGGGGCGCCCGTCATGATCCGGGCGGTCTGTCCGGGTCCGACGATTTTAGAGGGGATCTTCCCGGCCGGGATATCTTCAATAACCTCCATGATCACCGGTTTTTCCTGTGTCGCGGGGGCCGTATCCTGAAATCGGACGGCATAGCCGTCCATGGCCGAATTGTCTTTAGGCGGGATATTGCGGGGGGCGTAAATGTCCTCGCCGATCACCCGTCCCAGACCCTCCAGAATATTTACCTTTTCACTGCCCAAGGGGTGTATGGTGTTCAAAATTTCGCTAAGGGCTTTTTCGACGCTGATCATATTTATATTTTCTCCATATTTGGGGGAATGACCATCTGATGTTAAATACGGCTAAATCAACTTAAATAAATGGATGGTTCCGACTGAGGCAGAAGCTATCCGAAATACCCTGTATTGTCAATCAATAAGGTTGCGTACTTTGCCCTTGTATAAATTGTGTTTATATTATAATCGACGCCTTAAATATTTAGAAATCGGCGGATGCAACGTCGTGAACGGAGTCAAAAAAGCCCTATCGGGTTTTTCTTTTAAGCAAAAAGTCGAAGATATTTGGAGATAAAAATCCGGCTGTGCGAAAAATATTAGAAACGAACAACCTGCCGAAAGATCCCGTGCTCGGTCCTTTGCTTTCCGCTGTTGACAAAGGTGTAAAGCGATTGCGGGTTGACGGCCTAACCGGTTCGGCCAAAGCCCTATTGATGGCAATTCTTTTTAATCATCTGTCCAAAACGGTGGTTGTTGTCAGTCCGACGGAAAAGGAGGCTCAGGAGATTTTCAGGGACCTATGCTTTTTTCTGGGCGAGGAGCCGGTTTTTCTTTATCCGCCCTGGAGCATGCTCTCGACGGATATGCTTTCCTTCGAGCGGGAAGAAGAGCTGCAGCGGATAGAGCCGTTATGCCGTCTGTGGCTCGGGAAACCCTTTGTTTTCGTTCTTTCCGAAAAGGCCCTGATGCAGAAAGTCATTCCCAAAGGGGCCTTTGATGATTATGTGCGGGAAATATCCATCGGCGCATATATCGACCGGGACGAACTGGTGTGGGAGCTGCTGGCGGGAGGGTATCACCGGACGACCCTGGTGGAACAAAAAGGGGAGTTCAGTGTCCGGGGCAACATTATTGATCTTTTTGTGCCGACGATGGAAAAACCCTTCCGGATGGAATTTGTGGGTGATGAACTGGAATCGATCCGGGAATTCAGCCCTTCCTCCCAGCGGTCAACCAAAGAATTGGCTGAATTTTTGCTTTTCCCGGCGGGAGAGGCCATTTTATCTTCCGGGAGAAAGCGGCTTGCCGTCCGGAATATCAGACGCCGGGCCAACGAACTGGATCTTTCTCGGACTCTGAAGGACCGCCTGTGCGATATGGTGGAAGATGAACCGTCTTTGTCCATCAATCCTCTTTTTCTTTCCCTCTTTTACGAGAGCTATGGGGACGAGGAAGAGAACAATGCAGGGGATCGCAATCTGCGTCGGGAAGGACAAATGCTGTCCGATTCAGGTGCCGCCGTTGGAAATGAAGGTGCTTTAGGGGCATTGTTCGATTACCTGCCGCAGGAAAGTCTTATTGTGTTTGACGATGACACGGCGATACGTCAAGCGGCGGAAAATATTGAGAGCCAGATGGACCGGTTTTTATTCAGGGCGGCTGATGAAGAAAAGTTTTATCCCGAGAAATTCCGTATCTATTTAACACAGGAAATGATCAGGGGGCAGTCCAATTTCTTTCAGCAGGTCTTACTCGAAGATCTGAGGATGGGGTTGGGAGACGATCCGGGAGATCAAACCACCGACACTTTACATTTCCATGTTTCCCTGGACAGGGATTATAGTGCGAGGCCGCCCGCCGCCGTCCGGGGGCAGGAGGAAGGCTATCTGGCTCCTCTTGCCGAGAAGATCAATGGCTGGATCGGGGAGGGGGACCTGGTGACTTTCCTTTGCACGGGGCCGGAAGATATTTCTAGAATGGAAAGTCTTTTCGGCCGCTATGGTCTTGCCGTTCATTTCAGTGAGACGCCTTTCCTGTCGGAGATCCATAAGCACGACGGTTCAGGGCGGCTGGTGATCAGAGAAGGAAGGCTCGGCGGTGGTTTTCGCATCCCGGACTTGAGACTGGTCGTCATCAGCGAGGAGGAGATCTTCGGCAAAAAGGTTGCCCGCAAGCGGATCAAAACAACCCGCGAAGGCTATTTTCTGCAGTCGTTCGGAGAGTTGAAGGAGGGCGATTATGTCGTCCACACGGATCACGGCATCGGCCGGTACCGGGGTCTCCAGAAACTTTCCGTCGCGGGCATCGACAATGACTTTCTCCTGATTGAATACTCCGGCCGGGACCGGCTCTATATTCCGGTGGATCGCCTCGATCGGATTCAAAGGTACATTGGTCCCGAAGACTATACGCCGAAAGTGGACAAGTTGGGAGGCCCCTCCTGGGAGACGGCCAAGGAGCGCGTCAAAAAATCGGTGCGGGAAATCGCCGAAGAGCTTATTTCCATCTATGCGGCACGCGAGGTGATGGAAGGGTATACCTTTTCCGCCCCCGATCGAATTTACGATGAATTTTGTTCCACCTTTGAATATGAGGAGACGCCCGATCAGGCGAGGGCCATTGAAGATATCCATGTCGATATGAACAGCGCCAGGCCCATGGACCGCCTGATTTGCGGAGACGCGGGCTTCGGGAAGACGGAGGTGGCTCTCCGGGCGTCCTTTCGGGCCGCCATGGACGCGAAGCAGGTGGCCGTTCTGGTGCCGACGACGATCCTGGCCGAACAGCATTACAAGACCTTCTCCGAGCGTTTGAAGGATTATCCCGTCCGGGTTGAGGTCTTGAATCGTTTCAAGACAAAACTGGAGCAGAAGGAAATCCTCGACGGCGTTAGAAGAGGCATGGTGGACGTTGTCATCGGCACCCACCGCATCCTTCAGAAGGATGTGGAATTTAAAGACCTGGGATTGGTCATTATCGACGAAGAACAGCGATTTGGTGTGGTTCACAAGGAGAAGCTCAAGAAGCTCCGCACGCTGGTCGATGTCATGACCCTGTCGGCGACGCCCATTCCCCGGACCCTTCATCTGTCCTTGATCGGCATTCGCGATCTGTCCATCATCAATACGCCGCCGGAAAACCGGCTACCCATCAAAACCCACGTCCTGGAATTCGATGAAGAGACGATCAAAGGGGCGATCAAGCATGAACTGAATCGGGGCGGGCAGGTCTTTTTTCTCCACGATCGGGTGCGGTCGATCTATTCCGTCGCCCGTTTTGTCAACCGGCTCGTCCCGGAAGCGAAGGTCGGCGTCGCCCATGGCCGGATGAAGGGCAAAGAGCTCGAAGAAACGATGGCTAAATTTATCAAAGGCATCTATAATGTGCTGGTTTGCACCACCATTATCGGCTCCGGCCTGGATATCCCGACGGCCAACACGATCATCATCAATCGGGCGGACCGCTTCGGCCTGGCGCAGTTGTATCAGATCAGAGGCCGGGTGGGGCGATCCAAAGAAGAAGGTTTTGCCTACCTGCTGGTTCCCCGGGGGGTCATGCTTTCGCGGGATGCCCGCAAACGCCTCCGGGTGATTATGGATTTCACGGAGCCGGGATCGGGTTTCCGCATTTCCTCCAATGATCTTGAAATCCGGGGGGCGGGGAATCTGCTGGGGGCGTCGCAGTCCGGCCATGTTTCCGCGGTAGGCTATGAATTGTATACGGAATTGATGGAAAAAACCATTCGGGAAATCAAGGGTGAGGAAATTCCCCCGGCGGAGGCGAATCCGGAGATTCATCTGGGTCTGTCGGCCTTCATTCCCCAGGACTATATGCCGGATGAACAGGGACGACTGGTGACCTATAAAAGACTGTCTCTGGCGGATGATGAGGAGGATTTGATGGAAATTAAAGAGGAACTTACGGATCGCTACGGCTTTTTGCCGCCGGAGGCGGAAACCCTTCTCGAATTGATCAGTTTGAGAAACCTCTTGAAAATGTTGAAGGGAAAGAGGATGGAGTATGATGGAAAAAATATGACCATACATTTCCATCAATATTCGCCCCTGGAACCCGAAAAGATTCTTAAAATGGCCGCAACGAAGCAAAAGGGGCTAAAACTGACGCCGGACTTCAAACTCTATGTGCCTATGGCGGGTCTTCAGAAAAATGACATTATCGACAAGGCCAGGGGATTGCTTTTCGAGTTGATTCATTGAAGATGATTCTTAAAAAAATACGATATACTATCCAGCCGGAAAAATCCGACGGAAAGACGTTGTGTAGCGGAGATGATGAATTTTTTATCGAAGACAGGAAAAACGGAAGTTCTCTTGTGTCGGACAGTCATTGTCCTGGCCGTTTTTGCTGTATTCGGTTGCCAAACAGGGGATAAAACGTCGTTACCGTATGTGGCGGTCGTGGACGGGGAAAAGATATTTTTGACGGAGTTCCGGGATCGGCTGGCCATGGAATTGAGCATCTCGCGGGATTCGGATGTTCTGAAAGATGAGAGGTTCAGCCCGTTGAGAGAGGAAATTCTCCAAAAACTCCTTAATGAAAGAATGATGCTTCAGCGGGCCAAAGTTTTATTCATCACGGTCAACGATAAGGAGCTGGACAAAAAAATCGATGAAATCAAAAAAGCGTTTAGCGAAGAACGATTTGCTCGTTTTTTTTCGGATGATACGATGACCTATGACGTCTGGCGGGAAAACCAGCGCCGGCGCATGATCCTGGAAAAATTAATTGAGAAAGAGGTCAACAGTAAAATATCCGTTACGGATGAGGAGGTGGGGGTCTACCTCAAGGATCATGGGCAAAAGAATCATTTTGAGAAGCGTATTCATGTGTTACAGATTTTTCTCTATAAGAAAGATCGGGCGGAGCTCGTTCTGAAAAGATTGAAGGAGGGAGAGGATTTTGGTAAGGTTGCCAAAAAAGAATCCATGAGCCCTGAAGCAGCCAAAGGGGGCGACCTGGGATATATCAGTCCGGGGGTTATGCCGGAAGTGGTCGACAAAACAATCTTTTCCTTACCGGCCGGTGAAATCAGCGGCGTCATTAAGAGTCCTTACGGCTATCATATTTTTAAGGTCGTTGAAAGGAGCGACGGAGAAAATGAGGACCTGTCCGATCTTTATGAAAAAACGAGAGAAAATCTGCTGAGAGCAAAAGAAGACGCCGCATATCAACGTTGGATGAAAAGCTTGAGAGAAAAGGCGGATGTAAAAATAAATCATCATGTTTTCAATTCTAAGTCATAAACAAGGCAAAAAAACAGGGGGTACCTTCGTGAAACAACACGGCATATGGACGGCTTTACTGGTTTGGGTGATGGTATGGCCTTCTTTTTCGCAAGCGGCGATGAAAGACGGAATCGCTGCTGTGGTTAATGAAGAGATCATCACCATTTATGAGCTGAATCGGGCGTTTGCACCGATCCGGATGAAGATCGACGCTTCCTACCAGGGACAAAAGAGGGAAGACGTTGTTACACAATCAAAAAAGGCTGTTTTGAACAGGATGATCAACGATATGCTCATTGAACAAGAAGCGGAAAAAATGGGCATTGTCATTAGAGAAGATGAGGTGAATGCCACGATCGACGATATTCTGCGCAGACAGAACATAACGAAGAACGATCTGCTAAAAATGTTGGAAAAAGAGAATCTAACTCTTGATGACTATAAGAAGGATTTAAAGACGCAATTGGCCAGGATGAGACTTCTACGCCGGGAGGTGAACGCCAAGATTGCCGTATCGAACGAAGAGATCGGTGAATATTACAGCAAGAATCGCGAATATTTTGAGGGCAGGGAAGCGGTCAGGATTAAACAGGTTTTGCTGTCATTTCCGCGGCATATCGATGAGCAGGGGAAGGCGGCCCTTCAGGCAGAGGCTCAAAAGATCGTCAATCAGTTGAAAAGCGGCGAATCATTCGAACAGCTGATCGCTAACTATTCCAAAGATTCCTTTAGCCTGTCCGGAGGCGATCTTGGTTTTGTCGAGAGGGGTGTCATCCTTCCCGATGTTGAAAAGGTTGCTTTCAGTCTTTCCCTGGAGGAAATCAGTGACGTTATTGAATCCCCCGTCGGCTTTCATGTCATCAAAGTGACGGATAAGAAAGGTGCCGGCGCCAAATCAATCGAGTTGGTTCGGAGTGAAATCCAGGAAAAGATCCTGTCGGAAAAAGCGGAGAAACGGTTCGAAGGATTTATCGAAGAATTACGAAAAAAGTCCCACGTTGAGATAAGGATTTGAATTTTATTAGAGTCAAGGGCGCCTGCCAACATAATCTGAAGGATGTCAATATCGATATTCCCAGAGACAAGCTGGTCGTTATTACCGGTGTCAGCGGGTCCGGAAAATCTTCTTTGGCCTTCGATACTATTTATGCCGAAGGGCAGCGACGATACGTGGAGTCTCTATCTGCCTATGCCCGGCAGTTCATCGGCCAGATGGACAAACCCGATGTGGAAGCCATCGAGGGCCTTTCTCCGGCTATCGCCATCGAACAGCGGACGGCGAGCCATAACCCGCGGTCGACGGTGGGGACGGTTACGGAAATATACGATTACCTGCGTCTGCTTTTTGCCCGCATCGGTGTTCCCCACTGTTATCAGTGCGGCCGCGAAATTAAATCTCAGACCATCGACATGATGGTGGATGCGATCATCAGTCTTTCCGAGAATACCCGTCTGAACATCCTTTCCCCCATCGTGAGAGGCAAAAAGGGCGAATTTCAGAAGGAATTAAAGAAACTTGCCAAAGACGGATTCGTCCGTGTCCGCGTCGACGGTGAAAGGCGTGACCTGGCCGAAGACATTGTCTTGGACAAGAACAAACGCCATGATATCGATGTGATTGTTGATCGGCTCGTCGTCCGGGACGGCATTCGAAAACGCCTGCGCGACTCCCTGGAAATGGCGTCCAGCCTGTCGGACGGCCTGGTTCGTGTGGATGTTGTCGGCGGCGAAGAAACGCTCTTTAGTGAGAAATATGCCTGTCCGGAGTGCGGCATCAGTATTTCCGAGTTGTCCCCTCGCATGTTTTCCTTCAACAGCCCTTACGGGGCCTGCCCCGATTGCGGCGGACTCGGCACCCGGATGTATTTTGACGAGGATTTGATCATTCCGGACCGGGGGCTGTCCATCCGGGAAGGCGCCATCGCCCCGTGGGCCAATCGCAATTCGATGTATTATTTTCAGATGCTTGACGCCCTTGCCCAGCATTACCGGTTTGATATCAATGTGCCCTTCAATCAGCTGCCGGAAAAAATCCAGCAGGTTCTTCTGTATGGTTCCGGCAGTGAGGTGATTAGATTTTATACCGACCGGGACGGCCGGCGTTATTTCTATAGCCGTCCATTTGAAGGCGTCGTGAAAAGGATGGACCGGATTTATCACGATACGAAGTCAAACGTCGTCCGGAATATCCTTGGTCAATATATCAATTTGCGGGAATGTCCCACCTGCCTGGGTGCCCGGCTGAAAAAGGAATGTCTTTCCGTGACTATAGCGGGGCTCAATATCTACGACGTCTGCCGGATGTCGATTCGGGATTGCAAAAATTTTTTTGATGCCATTGCTCTGACGAAGCAGGAAATACTCATTTCCGAAAGGATCTTGAAGGAAATCAATGAGCGGCTCCGGTTTCTTCTCGATGTCGGGATGGAGTATCTCAGTCTGGATCGGGCTTCGGGCAGTCTGTCGGGCGGCGAAGGGCAGCGGATCAGGCTGGCCACCCAGATCGGTTCGGGACTTGTGGGCGTTCTGTACGTGTTGGATGAACCGACGGTGGGACTTCACCAACGGGACAACATCCGGTTGATTGCGACGCTTAAAAGATTGCGAGATATGGGCAATACGGTCCTGGTCGTGGAGCACGATCAGGACATGATGATGGCGTCGGATGAGATCATCGATATGGGACCGGGGGCGGGTCTCGACGGCGGTGAGGTCGTTTTTCAGGGGACGCCGGAAGCGATTTGCCGAAGCGACGTTTCCCTCACGGGCCGGTATCTTTCAGGCAATCTGCAAATTCCTGTTCCGGCCAAACGCCGCCGTTCCAACAAACGGTTTATCACTCTGGAAGGGGCCTCCGAACATAACCTCCAGGATATCGATATCCGGATTCCCGTGGGATTGTTTACGGCGGTGACGGGTGTTTCCGGGTCGGGAAAAAGCACCATGGTTGTCGAGACGCTGTATAAGGTCATGGCCCGCAGACTGAACCAGCAAAAGGGGGGCATGGGTAAGATCAAACGGGTTGCCGATCTGGGGGGCATCGAGCGGGTCATCATCATGAACCAGCAGCCCATCGGTCGTACGCCGCGTTCCAACCCGGTCACGTATACAGGGGTGTTTTCCCACATCCGGGACCTTTTTACGGGGTTGCCCGAATCCCGCATCCGGGGCTATAAACCGGGCCGCTTCAGCTTCAACGTCAAAGGCGGCCGCTGTGAGGCCTGTGAAGGAAACGGCCTCATCAAAATCGAGATGCACTTTCTGCCCGATGTTTATGTGACCTGCGATGTCTGCCACGGAAGCCGATTCAACCCGGATACCCTGGAGATCCGCTACAAGGGGAAAAATATCGCGGAAATCCTGGATATGACGGTCAATCAAGCCCTCGTATTTTTCGAAAATATTCCGGCCATCCGGTCGAAGCTTCAACTGCTCTATGACGTCGGTCTGGGGTATATCCATCTCGGCCAATCGGCGACAACCCTCTCGGGCGGTGAGGCCCAGCGCATCAAGCTGTCCCGGGAGCTGGGCAAACGCCTCAACAGTAATACCCTCTACATCTTGGACGAGCCGACCATCGGTCTCCATTTCGCCGACATCCAAAAGCTGCTGGACGTGTTGTCGCGTCTGGTGGATATGGGCAATACGGTCGTCGTCATCGAACACAATCTAGACGTCATCAAATGCGCCGACCATATCATCGATCTGGGGCCGGAAGGCGGTCCGGGCGGCGGTCGGATTGTCGCTTCAGGTACGCCGGAAAAGGTTGCTTCGGCGGAAGCATCTTTCACCGGGCGGTTTCTGAAGACTGTTTTGCCCTGAAACAGTACCGACGTCTGGGAGAATACTGTTAAGAATCACCGTTGAAAAATACAAATACGGAGATCGCCGAATTTTATCAAGTATATAATTTAATAGAGGAATATGCTGTCCAATCGACGACATTGGTGCCATTTGTGTCGGTCGAGGCGATTGCTGTTATGAGATCAACGGATAAAATCCAATTGTTTGTCCAGGAAATATACGATTATCTCATTTACTGCGTCAAGGATAATGATAACTGAAAATATTTTGAGCCGATCCAGTAGAAACATAATTCTTGACCGGGTTCCTTTTATTTGATACTGAATTCAGAACTTCGTTTTCCTCTTGGATAAAACTGAATCACATTCTACGTTCTGTTTCTATTGATAATTCCGCCTCATCATTTGTTTTATAGTCTATTCATTAGAGGTATTATGATACCGGTTCAATTATGGCACCTTTGTCATGGATGATCAGCAACCTGTAAAACGGGAGTCTCAGGAACGGGATCGGCACGAAGAAATTCTCCTTGCGGCCGAGGAGATTATCGCCCGAAAAGGGCTTGCCGATACCAAGATTTCGGAAATAGCCCGTGCCGCCGGCATGGCCGATTCGTTGATCTACCAGTATTTTAAAGGAAAAAAGGACATCCTCTTTTCTATTGCAGAAAAACGGATTCAGGAATTTCTTATCCATTTAAACCATCATCTTCAGGGGATTCAGGATCCTGAAAGCCGTCTTCGAAAAATCATCTGGTATCACCTTTACAATAATGACAACCATCCTGCCTGGGTTAGCCTCCAACTGCTCGAATGCCGACTGCTTCGTGAGTTTTACCAAACACCTGCCTATAGCCTTATAAGAACATATTCGGATATGCTGCTCTCGATACTGAAGGACGGCATCAATCAAGGGAAATTCCGCTCCGATATCAACACATCGGTCATTCGGGACATCATATGGGGGACCCTCGATACGGAAGCAATCAATTCCTGGTTGTCGGGCTATAAACTAAAAGGCACTGACGATTTGGAAGAAATCATGAATCTGATTTCTCCGATGCTGGCTCCTCAAAATGGTGAGGATTTGGAAAAACCGGAGCGAATTCTTATGGAGGCCGAGAGGATCTTTGCCGAAAAGGGGTATGCCAATGCCAAGGTAACGGAAATAGCGAAAGCGGCCCGTGTGTCTGAAGGCACGGTATATGAGTATTTCGAGAGCAAAGAAAATCTTCTTCTGTCCATCCCGATTTCACATTTTAAATCATTGATTCGTGACCTTTCCGACGAAATGGAACCGATGACTGCCTGGAGCAGACTCAGACAATTTATGAATATGCATTGTTGTCTCGCCTTGATTGAGCGGGATTTTTTTAAAGTGTTCATGGCCCACATTCAATTAAATAGGAAATTCTATAAATCTAATACGTTCCAATATTTCGAACGATATTATTCCATTCTCGAATCCATAGTCGAGAGTGGAAAACGAGAAGGTTTATTCTGTTCGGGTGTAAATTCCCGCGTGTTCCGCTTCATGTTTTCAGGGGCTTTTACTTACCTTGCCTTTCGATGGTTCTTTCTGGAAAGGGGAGATGATTTTCAAAAAATTCATGAGATTAAAGAAGTCATTATGTCGCTTTCTATGGCGCTTTACGTATCAAAAAACTCGAAATTTGCCTGAGAGTTTGGGTTAGGATCCATCCCGGCTACACAGTGCCTTAACTGTGTGAACCGGTGGATTCAATAATAAGCGTTGTAAATCTTTTTTTTATCATTGAAGAAGGAGGGTATTATGAAAAAGAAGGTTCTGGGAATCGTGGTTCTGGCCGTTGCAGCGCTGCTTTGCACTTCTTTTGCCTGCGATGCAGCGGAAAAGGTGTTCAGGTGGAAATATCAGCAAATGAGGATCGCCTCTGAGCCGGGCATGGCGTACTATAAGGAGATGTTTGAAAAGACTCTGCCGGCCATGACGAATGGGAGGCTTCAGGTCAAGATGTTTTGGGCTGGGGAGCTTGTAAAAAGCGCGGATTCCCTGGATGCGGTCAAGTCAGGGGTTGTTGAAATGATCGGTATGCCCTGCATCTATTTTAAAGGTGTCATTCCGGAAGCGAGTATCGAATACGGTCTGCCATTTGGTATTCGGACGCCCTTTGAGATGTATAACTTTATGTACGGTAAAAAGCTTCCTAAAATGTTCGGTGGATGGAGGGCCATTGATCTTCTGAGAAAGATCTATGCGAAACAGGGCGTCTATTATCTGGCCGGGGGGGTGGATTGCTGGCCTGCCGCCTATATGTTTACCTCACCTATTAACAGTATTGGCGATCTTAAGGGTAAAAAGGTAAGGGCCTCCGGCTTGATGATTACCTGGGTTGAACGGCTTGGTGGGCAGGGTGTTTATATTCCCGGCGAGGAAGCTTACAGCGCGCTCCAGACCCATGCCATTGATGGTATCACCTGGGGCAGTGCCATGGGGATGTATAGCATGAAATTCCATGAAGTCGCCAAATACTTCTTGTGGCCGCCTGTTAATCCCATCAACCACCTGACCATACTGGTTAACCAAAAGGCCTGGGATTCACTTCCCGATGATTTAAAGGTTGCACTTGAGCAGGCCGTCGTTCGCGCGGGTTTGGATATGACAGCCCATCAGAACTGGACTGGCGAGCAATGGGGATTAAATCAAATGAAAAAGGCCGGAGTGAAGATTAGTGAATTGAAGGGCGCCGACCTTGAAAAAGCTGAAGAAGTAGCAATGCAGATTTGGGATGAGGAAGCCAAAAAGAGCCCGGAGTGCGCCGAACTGGTTAATATGACCAAAGATTATATGAGAGCCATGGGCCATATTAAGTAAATGTCCAGAGAAAAAGGGAGGGGACAAGATGCAATCGTCCCCTCTCGTCTGTAATTATTTCTTCGGGCCAAGCTTGCCTGGAACTTTATGCGCAGCCCCTGATACCAACCGGAAAGGTGCGGGCTTTGATCTGCGTCGAAGGCGGTGATTGCTTTGGGGGGGGGTAAGAATGGGGGAAATCAATGCAAAAAATAATCGGTGTTATTAACGCCATCAGCGAGATAAGCGGTAAAATTCTGATGTGGCTGCCCTGGATCCTGATGGCAGTTATTATGTGGGAAATTGTATTGAGGAACATTTTTAATCGTCCCACTGTCTGGGCTCATGAATTGAGCATAATGACTTTTGCCGTCCTGACAATCATGGGAGGAGCTTATACACTTCGCTACAAGGCGCATGTCAATATGGATCTTTTCTATACCCGTCTTTCTCCCCGTGGGAAAGCTATCCTTGACGTCTTGACATTCCCCTTCTTTCTTTTGTTTTGCGTCATCATTTTATGGCTGGGCTGGGAGTTTGCTTTCCGCTCCGTGAAGGTCCTCGAAATATCACAAAGTGACTGGGCTCCTCCTTTATGGCCCGTCAAGCTGGCCATACCCCTTGGTGCTTTTTTGTTGCTGCTCCAAGGAATCGGCAATTTTCTGTCCGATCTCTATCTGGCCATTACGGGGAAAGGAGTGGATGAATAATGGAAATAAGCACGATTACTTTTCTGCTCTTTACCTGTATGATTTTGGGTTTAATATCAGGACTTCCCATTGCATTCATTCTGGGTTCAATCGGCGTCCTCTTTACGATGTTCCTCTGGGGGCCCCATGCGCTTGGCGTTATTCCAACACTCATATTCGGCAAAGCCATGATGTCCTTTGGTCTGTTGGCCATTCCTCTTTTTATTCTCATGGGAGCGGCACTGCAGGAATCCGGCATGGCCGACCGGTTGTTTTCAGCTGTCCATATCTGGGGCGGTCGGATTAGCGGGGGATTGGCCGTCGCTGCAGTTATTGTCTGTACTCTCTTTGCGGCAATGACGGGAATCGGAGGCGCCGGAACGATCACAATGGGCCTCATCGCCCTTCCGGCAATGATTTCCCGTAACTATAACAAGCGGCTTGCCCTCGGGTGTATAGGTGCGGGTGGTGCGCTGGGTATCCTCATCCCACCCAGTATTGTCATGATTATCTATGGGATGATCTGCCAGGTCTCGGTAGGACAGCTTTTTGCGGGGGGTATCGGACCTGGAATTCTGCTGTCTGGACTCTACATTGCTTATATTTTGATTCTCTGCAAGGTCAAGCCGGAATACGGTCCGAGTAAGGTGGATGAAGAAGGCGAGACCATGTCATTCGTTCAAAAAGTCAAGGCGACTAAAACCGTCATTCCCCCTATCGTATTGATTCTTGCCGTTCTGGGATCGATATTTGGGGGTGTATGTACGCCCACGGAAGGATCGGCCATCGGAGCTTTTGGTAGCCTTATTTTGATGCTCTTCAGCGGAAGATTCAGCTGGGAGTCGTTTAAACAGGTTTCCCTGGCGACGCTGAGACTGACCGGAATGGTCATGTGGATCATCATTGGGGCCTATTGTTTCGCTACGATTTACACAGCCCTGGGTGCGTCGGACTTCATCAGAGATCTGGTGACGGGGATGCCTTTCGGCTACTGGGGTGTTTTCATCCTGATCCAGCTCATGTTTTTCGCTCTGGGTATGCTGCTGGATCCCGGGGCCATCGTGATGATAACCGCGCCGATCATTATGCCTGTCGTGGAAGTGATGGGATATGATGCCGTATGGTTTGGCGTTATTTTTATCATGAATATGCAGATGGCTTATATATCGCCTCCCTTTGGCTACAATCTTTTTTATCTGAAGAGCATTGCGCCGGAGGGAATCGGGATTAAGGATATTTACCTGGCGATTGTGCCTTTCGTTTTATTGCAGGCGCTTGGCCTCATTATTGTGTCCATCTTTCCGGAAATATGTTTGTGGATACCGCGATTAATCTTTGGTGGATCGTGATGAATCTCGTTATTAAAGGAGGCAATTGAAATGTACGTTCCCCTCTTGGCAACGGATTTTCTGCGGCATGCGGTTCAGCAATATGGAAAGAAGACGGGTGTGGTGGATGGGGATAAACGGTTTACCTACGCCCAGTTCGGTGAGCGGGTCCATCGCCTTTCCAATGCACTGATTGATATGGGCATCAAAAAAGGAGACCGGGTGGCCGTCCTTGATACCAACAGCCACCGTCTTCTTGAGCTGCACTTCGGCGTTCCGCAGATTGGAGCGATTCTGCTGCCGATCAATATCAGGCTCTCTCCCAGAGAGATAACTTATGTGCTCAATGATTCGGGAGCACGTTGTCTCGTCATTAATGAAGACATGACAGGTCTGGTAGAAAGAGACCAGCTGAAAAGCGTGGAGCGATATATTATTCTGGAAGGTGATGAGCAAAAGCCGGGGAGCATACCGGGTGAGCGATATGAGCCGTTACTTGAAGGATCGTCAGCCATCATTGAGGATGATTTCGGGTTGGATGAACAGGATCCCGCCGAGATGTTTTATACGAGCGGCACCTCGGGCAATCCCAAGGGCATGCTTCTAACGCACCGAACGCTCTGGCTTGCGGCGACGAAGGACCTTTTTTTCGGCGTAGCAAACGATCGAACGGTATATCTCCAGGCCATTCCCCTGTTTCACGCCAACTGTTGGAGAAAGGCTCACATGATCACCGCGGTCGGCGGCCGTCATGTAATGCTGCCCCAGTTTCGACCGGCTCTGATCTGTGAGCTGATTGAGAGAGAGAAGGTCAACTATATGGAAATGGTTCCTACCATGGCCGATACATTGACGCAGTTCGGAGACCTGGACAAGTATGATTTAAGCAGTCTTGAGCGTATTGTAATTGGTGGTGCTCCTCTCTTGGAAGGGACACAGAATACGTTGATGGAGAAGTTTCCCTGGTGCGTGATTCACGCGGGCTATGGCATGAGTGAAACATCATCTTGTGGGACAACGGCTCATTTAAAGGAGCATTTACGGGGACTTCCTGATGAACAGAAAAAAGTCCTTATGCGTTCCCAGGGTTACGCGGACATGCTGACTCGGGTCCGGATCGTGGACGGCAATGGAAATGACGTCAAGCATGACGGGATAGCAATGGGTGAAATCATCATGCGAGGCAATACCGTTATAGACGGTTACTGGGGTCTGCCCGAAGAGACGAAAAAGACCATTATCGACGGCTGGCTCTATTCCGGAGACATCGCCACGATGAATGAAGATGGCTATATCACCATTGTGGATCGAAAGAAGGATATCATCATCAGTGGCGGAGAAAATATCGGTTCGGTGGAGGTTGAAAATGTTATTTCCTCGCACCCCGCTGTGGCTGAAGTTGCGGTGGTGGCTGCACCCCACGAAAAATGGGGCGAGACGCCGGCGGCATTCATCGTCCTTGCCGAAAATGCCCGTCTCACCGCCGATGAGTTGATCGCCTATTGCCGAGAGGAGGGCCTGTCCGGTTTTAAAATTCCCCGCATCATCGAGTTCAAGGCAGACCTTCCCAAGGGAGGGACCGGTAAGGTGCTGAAGAGTGAGTTGAAGCGGTCATTATGGAAGTAGACGCAGACCGATTTATAACAGGTTTGATGGTGGTGATGCGGTGGTTGTGTTTTTACGATCATCGTAACCCGGGTGTTTAAAGCATAACAGAAACTTTTTGTGTGAGGTAACCACGGGAAATTATATATCAACATTATTAATCGGTATGAGGGATAGGCTTATGAATTGGAATTACGCACGCTATGGATTGGAAAGTATCAATAAGTTTGGAGAGTATGAGATCCTCATCTATGAGGAACAGCATCGTGAAGAGCGTTTCACGAATGTGGAATTAAGTAATCGTTCCAATGCTCTTGCCAACGGGCTTACCGGTCTGGGGATTGAAAGGGGTGATATTGTAGCTGTAATACTGCCGAACAGTCCTGCCGTTCCCATTTCCTACATGGGCATATTTAAAATCGGAGCCGTGTTTCTTCCAGTCATATTCGGTCTCACCGCCCCTGAAATACGGTACATCCTGGAAGATTCCCAGGCCGTTGCCATAATCACCAACGAAGAACTCTATCCCAAAATTAAAGAGGCCTCAAAAGGCCTCGAAACAGTCCGTCACATGATCATTATAGATAATCAGAATATTCCGGGAACGACTGCATTTGAATCACTCATTGCCAATAATTCCGTCGACTATGAAATGGCCGTTATGGAACGGGATGACCTCGCCGTTCTTATGTACACGTCCGGGACAACGGGATTTCCCAAGGGAGTGATGCTGAGCCATTGGAACATTGGATCCAATCTTGAACACGGACTGCCTTCCTGGCCTACCGACAAGAGTGACGTGTATCTGGTGCCGCTTCCCTTGAATCACATCTATGGTATGCTGATGGTTAACGAGTGCAATATTACCGGTGCAACCCTGATAATCCACAAAGGATTCGATCCGACGCTAGTGCTCAAGAGCATTACGGAACATCAAGTCACCGTGTTCGTCGGTGTTCCCACCATGTATATCATGTTGTTACAGATGTATGATCCGGCAATACACAAGCTCAGTTCGATTCGCCGGTGGATAAGTGCCGCAGCGCCGCTCAGCGTGGAAACTTTACGCATGGTGGAAGAAAAACTTGGCGGGGTTCTTTATCAGGGGTACGGGATGACGGAAACATCCCCGACCATTTCACGCCAGCCGGTAGGCAGGGATAGAAAACCCGGTTCCGTCGGAACACCCATTAAAAATGTGGAGATCGGAATATTTGATGATCTTGACCAGGAACTTCTCGTTGATAAGGAGGGTGAAATTTGTGTCAGGGGTCCGAATGTCATGAAGGGGTATCTGAACAAGCCCCAAGAAACGGAGGCTGCGTTGAAAAACGGATGGATGCATACGGGCGATATGGGGTATCTCGATAAGGATGGTGATCTGTTTATAACGGACAGAAAGAAAGACCTCATTATCCGCGGGGGTGAAAATATTTCGCCCGGTGCCATCGAAGAAATCCTTTACAAAAATGAGGAGGTACTTGAGGCGGCCGTTGTGGGTGTTCCCGATCCTGTGTATGGGGAGGAGGTAAAGGCGTTTGTCATCTTACGCCCTGGTTTCCAGATTTCCGAACAGGACTTGATCGATCAATGTGTAAAAGCGGTTTCCCGTTTCAAGGCGCCGAAATCTGTTACGTTTTTGAACGAGTTTCCCAAAAGTTCCGTCGGGAAGATACTGAAGAGGGAGCTTCGAAAGATGGGTTAGATTCTTAGCTCTTACAAAATGGATCCCTTTCTGGCACTTGCGATAGAGATGCCGGAAAGGAATCCATTACCAAATTTTTTATCCATTTTGTTGTTTCTTCAAATATTATCACAGCAAAGGCAATCGATGCCTGTACGTCTATAACCATTAAAATCCATTGAATTATAATCAATTCACTTTCCCTCTTGACAAACAGAACGTCCGTCATTATATTCAGAATCAACTGACATGTCTGATTAATCAGAATTGATATAAGGAGGTCGGGGAATGGCAAAGGCGAATAAGAATGAAACGATTTGTTCTGCCGCCGGTACTGATAAGAGCTGTTGCCGAGTGGAATCTCTGATCAGCATTGATGACCGGGGGCAGATGGTGCTTCCCAAGGAGCTGCGCGACCGCGCGGGCATCAAAGCGGGAGATAAATTGGCCGTCATCAGTTGGGACAAGGATGGTGAGGTTTGCTGCCTGGCGCTGATTAAAGCTGAAGCTCTGGCGTTGCAGGTTAAGGAATTTCTCGGACCCGTTATGCGGGATGTGGGGTAAAGATGCAAGGTACAAGGTGAAAGGTTCAAGGATGAATGAGTTATGCATCGAGTTTTCATTCACGCGGTAAGAGTCGCATACCCCATGCCTGTAGTCCGGAGGCTGAAAACATTTGGAGGAATGAAAAATGCTGCAGGGAGAAATTAAAAAAGTTGTCAGGGACAATTACGGCAGGATTGCCGAAACGTCGGGATCGTGTTGCGGTTCCCGGTCGTCTTGCTGTGGCGGCGGAGCCGTTGCGGAGGACATCAGCCGGAAGATTGGCTACAGCACCGAAGAAATGGAAGCCGTTCCGGAAGGCGCCAACCTCGGCCTGGGATGCGGGAATCCCGTTGCCCTGGCCACGCTCAAAGAAGGGGAAACCGTGATTGATCTGGGCTCCGGCGCGGGATTTGACAGTTTTCTGGCCGCACAAAGGGTCGGAAAAACAGGCCAGGTCATCGGCGTGGACATGACGCCCCAGATGCTCGACAGGGCGAGGGAAAACGCGGCGAAGGGAAATTACGACCAAGTCGAATTTCGTTTGGGGGAAATTGAAAATCTCCCCGTTGCCGATAATACGGCGGACATCATCATTTCCAACTGCGTGATTAACCTGTCGCCTGACAAGGAGAGGGTTTTTCAGGAGGCTTACCGCGTTCTCAAACCAGGTGGAAGAATCATGGTTTCGGACATGGTCCTGCTGGCCGAACTGCCGGATGCCTTAAGAAATTCGATTCAGGCCTATATTGGATGCATTGCCGGGGCTGTCATGAAAGCCGATTACCTCGACGCTGTCGCCAAGGCAGGATTTCAGGACGTTAAAATAATCGATGAGTCGATTTTTTTTGTAAATGAGTTTGTCGGCCATCCAGCGGTGAAGGAAGCTGCTTCAGATCCGGGCATGATGAAAGATAAGGTAGAGACGTTTTCTGCGGCTGTTGCGAGCATCAAGGTTTATGCCGTTAAACCTCTCTAAAGAAGATAAAAGGATAATTTATGACGGCGATACCTGTAAAAAGAAAACGGGTTTTATTCATCTGCACCCATAACATTGCCCGTTCACAGATGGCGGAAGGACTGCTGCGGGCGTTCTACGGCGATGCCTTTGAAGTCTTCAGCGCGGGAACGGAGCCCGGTATCCTGAACCCCTTTTGCGTGAAAGCGATGGCCGAGATCGGGGTGGATATCAGTGGCCATAAACCCAAGCGTGTCTCGGCTGTGGCGAATATCGGTTTCGATTTTGTCGTCACCCTCTGCGACCAGGCGCGGGAGGCCTGTCCCTACATTCCGGGAGCGCATAAAATGATCCACAAGGGGTTTGACAATCCTTCTCTCCTCACTGGACCGGATGAAGAAATCCTGACGGAAATCCGCCGCATCCGCGACGAAATCAGGGCGTGGATCGAGACGGAGTTCATTGGAACTGGTCTATCCGATTAATAAATTGTGGCTGAATGGACGGAACTCATCGTACGAACATCAAAATCGGCGCCCATGTAAAGGTTGTGCGGAAGCGGGATCAGCGCACGGGCAGACTTACGGAAGGGGTTGTACAGGCTATCCTGACAAAATCGGATTCCCATCCGCACGGTATCAAGGTACGCCTGGAAAGCGGAGAAGTAGGCAGAGTCAAAGAGATTCTTTGACAAAATCAATGCCGGCCACAGGGCGATATCAATCCTGATACAGCTTGTTCTTGTGGATGTAATGCCTGACGACACTGGGTGTGAGGTATTTGATCGATTTTCCTTCATTGGTCCATTGCCGTATTTTGCTGGATGAAATGTCCAGAAACGTGACGCCCGTGAAATAGATATAATGTCCCGTGGGGCCTCGCAGGCCGTTCACCTTGTCGTCGTATTCAAACCGGGCCGCGAAATCCTCCGGAACGATTCCGGAAAGTCCCTTGTTTTCATATCCCGGGCGGGTCATGACGATAATGTTGCAGAGTGTCAAAAGCCTCTGCCAGTCCTTCCAGGTGTGAATGGCGTGGAAGGCATCCTGTCCGAGGATGAAATACAGCTCCAGATTATCCAGATACTTTTCCAGAAAGTAATCCACCGTGTCGACCGAATAGGACACGCCCTGGCGCTGATTTTCAACATCGGAGAAGGAAAAGGACGGATTGTCCTCAATGGCGGCCCTGATCATCTGTTCACGGTGAGAAAATGACGTGATTTTTGCATCCAATTTATGCGGCGGCTTTGTGGCCGGAATGAAAACGATTCTGTTCAGATCGAATATCTCCAGAATCTCCACAGCGCATCGCAGATGTCCGAAGTGGATGGGATCGAATGTCCCTCCCAACAGTCCCCATTTCATGTTCTCACCTGTCCGTTTCCGTAAATGATAAATTTGGTGGTTGTCAGCTCTTCGAGCCCCATGGGTCCGAAGGCATGGAGTTTTGTCGTGCTGATGCCGATTTCGGCGCCGAGACCCAGTTCAAATCCGTCGCTGAAGCGCGTTGAGGCGTTGACCAGGACGGTGGATGAATTAACCTCGTTTAAAAAGCGCTGTGCGTTCGCGTAATCTTTCGTGATGATCGATTCCGTATGGAGTGAACCATACTGTTCAATGTGGGTTATGGCTTCGTCTATGGAGTCTACGATGCGAATGGCAAGGACCAGATCAAGATATTCCGCATACCAGTCATCTTCGTTCGCCGGCTCCATGCCGGGGACGATTTTTCGCGCCTTTTCACAGCCTTTGAGGGTAACGCCGGCTTCCTGAAATCTCTCCGCCATGGTGGGCAGGAATTCCTTCGCGATATTCTTATGGATCAACAGGGTTTCCATGGCGTTGCAGACACCGGGGCGCTGAACCTTGGCGTTCATGCAAATCGTATAGGCCATCTCCGGATCGGCGTCGGCATCCACAAAGATGTGGCAAACCCCCTTGTAGTGCTTGATAACGGGGATCTTGGAGTCCTTCACCACGGCCCGAATCAGGTCTTCACCCCCCCGGGGAATGATCAGGTCGATGTATTCATCCAGTTGGAGCATCTCATGGACTGCCTGACGGTCCGTTGTCTGAATCAATTGAATGGCCGCCTCGGGGATATGTGTTTTTTGCAGGGCTTCCTGTAATACCTGTACAATGGCCCGGTTGGAGTGAATGGCTTCCGATCCGCCGCGCAAAATCACGGCATTGCCTGATTTCAAACAAAGGGCCGCCGCGTCCGCTGTTACGTTCGGGCGCGATTCGTAGATGAAGCCGATGACACCCAGGGGAATGCGCATTCTGCCCACGAGCAGACCGTTCGGACGGCGCCACATTTTGGCGACGGCACCCACGGGATCGGGCAGGGCGGCAACATCCAGCAAACCCTTCGCAATACCGGCGATTGTTTTTTCATTGAGGACGAGCCGGTCGATCATGGCCCTGGAAAGGCCCAATTTTTCCGCCTGTTCAAGGTCTTTGGCGTTGACTTCAATCAAATGGCCGCTCTGATCAACCAGCGCATCCGCCATGGTTTTGAGGGCCCCGTTTTTGATGTCGGACGATAAACGTGCGAGGGAATTGGCTGCGCCTCTCGCTTTTCCGGCAATATTCAGTACCTGTGATTTTATGTCCATGTAAGTTTCCCATGATATTGTTTTATTAAGTAGTTAAGCGTGTTTCACTTTACAAAACACGAAACGCTGTGTCAAGGCCTATTGCTTGATCTTAAGTATGTTGTAACTTATGACGAGGATTGAGTTCCTGTTTATTATTATGTTTGCCTATCGAAACTGGTTTATGATTTTATGGTTTTGACATTGTGCAATGAGATAATGCAATAAAACAGCTATGCATATGGTGGTTGCGTGATTTCAATGAGCTTATTCAACACAAACTTTTGTAAAATTTTGGATGTTGTCTTCTTCTCCCATGGCAATCAGATTGTCTCCTTCCTCGATCATGTAATTTGCCGGGGGATTAAAAATCATCTTGGCCGATTTTTTCTTGACGGCGATGATAATAAGACCATATTTGTTTCGGATGGCCGATTCCTCCAGAGACTTGCCGATAATCTGCGATTTTTGACAGACCTCGATTTCCTCCATCCTTAATTCGAGACTTTGTCGCCTCGTGGAAATTTCAATAAAATCGAGCATGGCCGGCCTCAGGATGGCCATGGCCATTCTTACGCCTCCCTGCGTATAGGGAGACATGACGCGGTCCGCCCCTGCCCGAACCAGCCGGTGTTCGGATTCTTCTTCTTCCGCCCGGGAAAGAATATAAAGGTTTGGATTAAGTTCTTTTGCCGTCAGAATAACATAAATATTTTGGGCGTCCGTGGGAAGAACACAGACAATACCCTTCGCTCTTTTAATGCCGGCGCTTATGAGCGTATTATCCTGTGTGGCATCGCCCTGGTAGTAAACAAATCCGGCATCTTCGATTTTCTGCATGATCTCCGGATCGTTTTCAATGACGACGAAATCGACGTTATCCGCCTTCAGTTCTTTGCCGATGAGGTAGCCGATCCGTCCACAGCCGCAAATGATGTAGTGATTGTTCATCTTGTCGATCATTTTTTTTAATTTATCCCTTCCCATAAAAGTTTTTAACTGCCCTTCAACAAAACTCTCCGCCACCAGCACAATCGTATAAAGCATGGCGCCGACGCCGAAAACAACGAGGATGATGGTAAATATCCGGCCGTTTTGGGTATGCGGATAAAAATCGCCGTATCCGACGGTAGTGAGGGTAACGATGGTCGCGTAAAATGATTCCAGAAGATTCCAGCCTTCGATGAAACGATAACCCAAGGTGCCCAAAAAAATGATCATAAAAAGGAGGATGACGGAAAATATGATTTTGTTTTTCTGTGTCATAGCCTGTCCGGTACGATGCGAATTTATAAGGTTTTGCGATGTGCAACGATCATTACATGCCCCATCTCATTTAAGTAATTGACAGGAATTTCTCATATCATGTGGCGTTATTGATGACAATCGTTAAAAATCGTTCATATATCTTGATAACTTTTCGCTTGTCTGTTAGATAATGCCGTTTTAAAAAGAAAACTGATGTAACAGGTTCAGATAACAGGCTTTACGGCCGATGAATTTTTTGATGGGGTGTATGGTTCATTCGGTTGTTGGAGAATTGGGTTGATGATCGACATCCATGTAAAGGCGGGAGAAAAAGCTTATCGGATTATCAAAGACGGCGGATTCGACTGGAATGGCATTACGACCTATTTCGCGCCTGCAGGTGGTCCGAAATGGCTTGTTGCGAGCGGCTTTGATTTGACGCTGTTGAAAAGCGGCCTCCTCGGCAACGGAGGGCCAGTGCTCCTTGTCGGCGCTTCCGCCGGGGCCTGGCGTTTTGCGGCTTGGCCGCAGCCGGAACCGGGAAAGAGCTACCGGGCCCTCATGGATACATACATTAATACCTCTTACCAAAAAAAAGATACGCCCCAAAGGGTTTTGCAGTCTCTGCAGGATATCGTCGATACCTACCTCGAAGACGACGCCCTGCCTTTTGCCCTGCACCATAAGAATTACCGTCTGGCCATCATCACGGCAAGAGCCAGGCATATTCTGGCTTCGGATGCGAAATTCACACAAATGACGGGTGTCGGGATTTTTTATCTCCTTAATATGATCAGCCGGTCGCAAATCCATCATCTTGCCGAAAGGGTGGTTTTCTATAACGGAACGAAGCCTCCTTACTTTTGTTTAAATACAGACACTTTCAAGGGGCGGTGCGTTCCTCTGAACGAAATTAATTTCAAATATGCCGTTGTCGCTTCGGGCGCCATGCCCATCTATGTGGCCGGCGTCCGGAATATTTACGGCGCGCCCGTCGGTAATTATCGGGACGGCGGCCTGATCGATTATAATTTATGCCACCGCTTTAATGCGCGGGATGAGGAGATGACCCTGTTTTTTCACCATCAGGAAAGAATTATTCCCGGATGGTTCGATAAGCGCTTTAAATCACGCAAACCGTCTCCTGAAGCGCTGGACAATGTCGTCATGGTATATCCGACGGACGCCTTTGTCGGGCGGCTGCCGAATGCGAAAGTACCGGACCGGGAGGATTTTCGGACCTATCTCAAAGACCCTGATTTAAGGATCAAAAATTGGCGCAAGGCCGCTGACATGGCCGAACCGCTGGGCGAACAGTTCGTTGAACTGGTGGAAAGCGGCCGGATCAGAGATGTGGTAGAGAAGATGTAAGACCCCTGCGGCATCAGCCCCATGTTTTTGCAGGATACCCTCAGGCATGAAAATCAGATGTGACGGGTAACAAGGAGCAGTTAAAGAAATTTGATCCATAAGGGATGTTTATCGCGCATTGCGATGTTCTGTTAATTAACGGTTATGAATTCGTGAAGGATCATTTTGATAAGAATGTGCAGTGTTTGTACGGTATGCTCAAACGCTGTGAATTGTGTCCCCAAAAATGCCGTGTTGACCGGACGTCTGGCGAAATAGGGATCTGCGGCCTGTCCGATGCCATTCTCATGGATTGCTGCCTGGCCCACCATGGCGAAGAGCCCCCCCTTTCCGGCACGCGGGGTGCCGGGATGGTTTTTCTCTCTTCCTGCAACTTAAAATGTATTTACTGCCAGAATTATCAGATCAGTCATAAGGCAAAAGGTACCGTTCTTAATCCTGTCGATTTCGCCCGAATCATGCTGAACATACAGGAAATGGGCTGTCACAATGTGGAGCTCGTCACACCGACGCCTCAGGTTCCCGGAATCATGGACGCCCTCCGGATTGCGCGGAGGGAAGGACTCACCATTCCTTTCGTTTATAATTGCGGCGGATATGAGAACCCCGAGGTTATCAAACGGTTGGACGGCATGGTGGAGATTTATCTGCCCGATTTTAAATATGGGCGTGACGGGGATGGAATGATGTTTTCCGGTGTGGGTGATTATGTGAAAAATGCCATGGCATCCATTCAGGAAATGGTCAGGCAGGCGGGGGATGAAGGGCGCCTGGAAACGGATGCACAGGGTATTGGGAAAAGAGGGGTCATGATCCGCCACCTGGTGCTTCCGGGGAGGACGGAAAACAGCTTCGCCGTGCTGGACCTGATTAAAGACCATATCTCCCTGGAGGCGTCCCTCTGCATCATGTCCCAATACACCCCGATCCCCTCAGTGCGCGATCATCCTTTTCTGGGCCACCGTGTGACGCAAAGGGAATATGACGCCGTCGTCAATTATGCCATGGACCTGGGCTTTGATAATCTGTTTATTCAGACCGTGGATGAGCGAACCTGCGCTCCCGATTTTAACCGGAATGACCCCTTTGATTTCGACGGCTTTAAAGATGAAGGTTGAATTTCCTCTGTCCTGTGTGTATATAGGGAAAAAGTTTAGCGGAGGTATGGACGTCGGCGTATGTCATCCAACAGCATCAAAATCGAGGACCTCGAAGGTATCGAATGGGACGACGAAGAGAGTTGGGAGGATGAACTCATCCTTGAGGAGGAAGAAATGGGTTTAACCGGAGGCAGCTTGGAAGACATTTCCGGCATGGTCGATGACCTCGATGAATGGGAAGAGTACGTCGACTCTCAGTTCTATAAACTCATTTTCGAAGATTAAAGATGGTTTAATCGTCCGGCCCGAATTTTCTCATCACGTTAAAGTCCTGCATCTTGATTAAACTGCTCAAGTATTTGTTCTTAATATTCAAAATCACTCTTAATATACCGGCAAGAAAAATGAAGAGTGATGAAATAGACTGTTGAAATCGATCGGCGGGAATTCAGGTGATTGTTTCATTCATACTGCCCATCCGATAGCCTTTCAGGTCAAGGGCCGTATAGGTAAATCCCAGTCTTTGAAATGCTTCATAAATACAATCCATCAGGCCGGCATCAAAGAAGCGGGTGCGCTCTTCCGGACCGACTTCTATCCGGGCCGTATCGCCGTGGTGCCGCACCCGAACCTGACGAAATCCCTGGCTTTTTAAGAATTGTTCGGCCTGATCCACAGCCAGAAGCTTGTCTTTTGATATTCGATGGCCGTAAGGGAAGCGGGAGGCCAAACAGGCGAGGGTGGGTTTGTTCCAGGTCGGGAGATTCATATCTCGTGATAATTGTCTGATGTTCCTTTTTGTCATCTGGGCTTCCTGCAGTGGGCTGACGACGCCAAGTTCCCGGAGTGCCTGTATACCCGGCCGGTAGTCGGAAAGATCATCCACATTAGATCCGTCGGCCACATGCGGAATGCTCATCTCATGGGCAAGGTCGATGACTTGAGAAAACAGCCGGCGCTTGCACAGATAGCAGCGGTTCGGCGGATTATCAGCGAACCCCTCCATATCCTGTTCCCACATGTCGATCGTTTCATGAGGAATTTGGTTGTCCGTGACGAACTTCAGAGCTTCCTGAGATTCTCTGTGTGGAAACAGCGGCGAGCGGATCGTCACAGCCAAGACCTGGTCGTCCAGGACGTCCTGCGCGACTTTCAGCAGAAACGTGCTGTCCACACCGCCGGAGAAGGCCACAGCCAGGCTCCCATAGTTTCTCAGGGTGGTTTTCAAATTTGCCAGCTTTTCATTAATATCGTCCACAGGATTGCCCCTATGATTTTTCAAAATTCCTTGGATATCAAGCCTTGGACCTTGTTCCTTGAACCTATCTTTTCAATCGCTGAAATCAAGCATTTTCCGGATCGCGGTCCGCGCCTTGCCGGCGATTTCTTCAGGAACGTTGATTTCGTGCTTTTCTTCTTCCAGCGAGCGAAGAATTTTTTCCAGATTGATGCGCTTCATCGTCGGGCATAAAGCGGGTTTCGACGGCTCATAAAAGATCTTGTCCGGGTTTTGCTTCTGCATCCGATAGATGATGCCCTGTTCCGTTCCGACGATAAAGGCTTTAGCCTTGCTTTTTTTAATGTAAATCAGCATCCCCTCCGTCGAAGCCACTTTATCGGCAATCCGGGTCACGTCCGGTCGGCATTCCGGATGAGCAACGATTTCGGCTTCCGGATGCCGGGCTTTTTCCGTTAAAAGATGATCCGGACGGATGTTGGCGTGGGTCGGGCAGTAGCCCTTCCAGGTAATCATCTGTCGATGCGTGTGCTCGGTGACGTAGGCGGCAAGATATTGATCGGGAACGAAGATAATTTCTTCGGCGTCCTTCAGGGCTTCGCCAACCATCTGGACGGCATTGGCCGATGTGCAGCACAGGTCGCATTCCGCCTTGACGGCGGCCGTCGTGTTGACGTAGCAGATCACCTTGGCCTGGGAATGCTCCGCTTTCAGCGCCCGCAACTGGTCGGCGTTGATCATATCCGCCATCGGGCAGCCCGCACGTTCGTCGGGCAGCAGGACTTTTTTGTCCGGCGAGAGGATCTTCGCCGTTTCCGCCATAAAATGAACACCGCAAAAGACGATCATCTCCGCGTCGGTTTTGGCCGCCTGGATGCTCAATCCCAAAGAATCACCGATGTAATCGGCAATATCGTGAACTTCGGGGATCTGATAGTTATGGGCCAGGATCACCGCCCGGCGCTCTTTTTTCAGTTTTTTAATTTTTTCCTTGATATCCAACTAAAACCTCCTTAATGATGCCGCCGCCCAGAATGGTTTTTTCTTCATAAAGAACGGCGGATTGTCCCGGTGCCACAGCTTCCTGGGGGACGTCAAACCGCACACAGAGCTCGCCGTCTTTCAATGAGACATGCGATTTAACGCCTTGATGCGCATAGCGTATTTTTACCACAGCTCGGGAAGGCAAGCAATCGACAAGTAAATTGACGCAATCCGCTTTGAGCCCTTCCGCTTTCAAATCTTCCTTCTCTCCCACGATCAGTTCGTTGTCCTCCGCGTCAATCTCAAGAACATACAAAGGCACAGGCCAGCTGATACCCAGGCCCGTACGCTGTCCGACGGTGTAGTGGGCGATACCCTGATGATAACCGAGCCGTCTGCCGGTACGATGAATAATCGGTCCTGTCTTGACGGTGATGGACCGCTTTTCCAGAAAAAGATCCAATCTTTTTTGAGGGATGAAGCAGACATCCTGGCTGTCCGTTTTTTCCGAAACCGGCAAACCCGCGGCTTTCGCTTTTTGTCTGACTTCATCTTTTGTATAATCCGCCAATGGAAATACGATACGGGGCAGGGCGCTCGGATTCAAGACATACAGAAAATAGGTCTGATCTTTCTTTTGGTCTTTGGGCGTTCTTAAGAAATAGTGAGGGCTTTCCTGCGCTATCCTGGCGTAGTGGCCCGTGGCAATGGCGTCAAAACCCAGAGACAGCGCTTTGTTGAGAAGGAGATCAAACTTGATGCTCCGGTTGCATTCCACACAGGGGTTCGGCGTCCGGCCCCGGAGATACTCCGAGATAAACGGCTGGATGACTTTATCTTCCAATGCCAATGCGCAATCCATTACATAATGATCGATGCCCAGTGTCCGGCAGACCCGGCGGGCGTCTTCAATCTCTTCGGCGCTGCCGCGCTTCATACCGTTGTACTCATCACGATTCGAAAGCCCCAGCGACATGGTCATGCCTGCTATGTCATGTCCCTGTTCCCTAAGGAGTAAAGCGGCCACGGAAGAATCGACGCCGCCGCTCATGGCAACGATTATGCGTTTTTTATTCGTCATCGATTTGATCTGCCTTTCTCCGGTGGTTTAGTTATCACAAATATGGCTTTTTGGGCATAAAGAATCACGAACCGAAAATTCATTTTTATGGCGGGGGGTAATATTTGCTTGATAATATCCAGTGATTATGATGGAAGAGGGTAAAGGAAACAGGCGCAACTTTTGTATGATTGGGTAATAAACGACAGAAATGAGGTGTTCGGATGTTTGGCAGGGTTTACTTTGAGATATCGGGGATCTGCAATGGAAGATGCTTCTGGTGTCACACAGGTATAAAAAATATTAACCGAACCGCATCCGGCAAATATGTCGATTTTGAAGAATTTAAAAGGTCTGTTCACTATCTACGGGAAAACGGATTTATGAGCAGGGACTCGGAAATTGCCCTGTATAACTGGGGAGAGCCCTTCCTGCTTCCCGATTCAAGGACATTATGAAATTCCTGAACGGAGAACGCCTGAAAGTCATCCTGAGTACGAATTGTTCCAAGGTCGTCTTATTTGACGAAGGGAACATCCTCTCAAATTTGCATTTCGTCATGTTCTCCATGCCCGGCTTCAGTCAACAATCCTACGACAAAATACACGGCTTCAAATTCGAAAAGATCGTCAAGAATATGTTGGAAATTAAACAAAATTTCCGGAGTGCCGGCTTTATAGGTATGTTCATTCTAGCATTTCATATTTATCAGTTTAATGTCAATGAAATCCAGCCGGCAGCGGAGTTTGCCGGTCAAAATCAATTCGAGTTCGTCCCGTTCCTTGCCTTTATCAATGATTTCCAACGACAGCTTAAATATATGAGAAATGAGCTGGATGACCATGAACTCAAAAGGGCGTCGCAGAAATTGTTTCTTTATTATTTTTCGGAGGACAGGAAAAAACAGAGACCCCAAAATTATGTCTGTCCCCAATTCTCTAAACTGGCCATTGACGAGCACTGCAATATCATAACCTGTTGCGGCGATACGACGCCTATGGACAAATTATTTAATGTCCGGCCCGACGACGTAAATCGTTGGAGAATGAGCAGTAAAGTGTGCAGGGAATGCCGGGAAGCCGGCTTGGATTTTCTTGTGATGCCGCCGCCGATGGAAAACGTCCTGACCTTTCAACCGCAACCGGATTTGTTTTAAGTCTGGATTTAAGTCCCCGAAAAAACTGAATATCATGATATAGGATCAAAAAAATTCTTGAACAAAACAGAAACGGGCGATAAAATTTTTTTCAGATAATAGGTTTTTTACTTCAACCAGCGTTTAATATCAGGTCGATCAGCAATGAACATGACACGGGAAGATATGGATCGTTTGCGGTACGCGAAAGACCTTCTGGAAAATCCCGGTCTTGCCGCCAAACTGACCCATCTGATCGGCATGCCTTTCGAGAAAGCCTTCAGCCGCCTGCCGGCTAAATGGAACGATGTCGTTCAGGAGATCACGCAGAAATCCCTAAAACAGGCTCTGGATGCCGCCGTAAGAACCATCAATTGTAACGATAAAAAATCTTCAAGAGATAGGATGCATAAGATCTTGGTTGCGACATCCGGCGGCATTGGAGGCGCTTTTGGTCTTCCTGCGCTGGCTGTTGAATTGCCGGCCACGACCGTTCTCATGTTCCGTTCCATTGTGGATATTGCCAGAAGCGAAGGAGAAGACGTTCGGATGATAGAGACTAAACTGGCCTGTCTGGAGGTTTTTGCCCTGGGTGGGCGTTCCGACAGAGATGACAGCGCTGAGAGTGGCTATTACGCGATCAGGGCGGTTCTGGCGCAACAGGTTTCGGAAGCGGCCCGGTATATTGTTGAGCGGGGGCTGGCTGAAGAGGGCGCTCCGGCTCTGGTGAGGCTCATTGCGACGGTCGCATCCCGCTTTGGGGTCAATGTAACTCAGAAAGTTGCCGCTTCGGCAGTCCCCTTAATCGGCGCCGCCGGAGGCGCGTTGATCAATTCCCTCTTCATGGATCATTTTCAGAACATGGCAAGAGGTCATTTTATTATCCGGGGACTCGAAAAAAAATATGGACCGGCCGAAATAACGGCCTGGTACAATCGTGTTTAAGCATCAGGAATTGTTAAAGTCATTGTCGCATAATAGATGATCGTGCAAAAATAAAAGACGTTGAGACACAGATTGTTTAAATATTAAAATATTTAATTATCTTGACATGATAGACGCTTCTCCCTATACTCGATTCAATAAAAGCGGTGGATCCTATAGCGTATCGTTAGATCAATAAATAAGAGAAAGGAGAAAAAATTTATGGAAGCGGCAGAAATCAAAACCATCGCAATAGTGGGTGCGGGCGATATGGGTCATGGTATTGCCGAACTCTGCGCCATGGCGAATGTAAAAGTTAATCTTTATGACATTAAACAGGAATTTGTGGACAAAGGTAAAACCAAAATAAAAGAAAGTCTTGAGAAACAGGTCTCGAAACAAAAAATGGCTGCGGATGATTTCAATAAAGCCATGAATAATATCAAAGGGTTTACCGTGTTGAAGGACGCTGTCAGCAACATCGATTTCCTGATCGAAGCGGCTCCCGAGATTTTGGACCTTAAAATCAAGATCTTTAAAGAGATTGATGAAGCCGCCCCGAAGCATGCAATTCTTGCTTCCAATACCTCGAACATGAGCATCACCGAAATGGGTGCCGCAACAGGCCGGCCGGACAAAGTGCTGGGCATTCATTTTTTCAATCCGCCGGTAATGATGGCTCTGGTCGAAGTCATCAAGGGCCAAAAAACTTCTGACGAAACCATGACGGTCAGTTACGATTTCATTTCGTCTCTGAAGAATTTCCGGGGCGCCATGGTCCCGGTCCGGGTGGAAAAGGATACGCCGGGCTTTATCTTCAACCGGGTCAACGCGCCGGTGGGGCTGTTCCTGGCGGAAATTTATGAAAAAGGTCTGGTCGAACCGGAGGCCGTGGACGCTAAAGTCCGTTCCCTGGGCGCGCCGATGGGTCCTTATGAAACCATGGACTTCTCCGGACTGGATGTTTACCTGCACGGCAACGAATATTTCGAAAAAACGTTATCGCCGGAATTCAAACCCAGCAATTGGCTGAAAAAGATGAATGAAGCGGGAACGCTGGGCAAGAAAAGCGAGAAAGGCATTTTTGCCTGGCCGGGTGGCGCAAGACCGACCATCGACATGGGCAAGGCCGATCCCAACTTCGATCCCATGGACATTTTCTGCCTCCAGGTGAATGAGGGGACCAAACTGATCCAGGACGGCGTGGCCAGCAGCGCCGCGGAAATCGATAAGGCCATGGTCAACGGCGGCGGCTCACCTTTCGGGCCCTTTGCGCTGGCTCAGGGCATGGGCTGGGCGAAGGTGGCGGAGCGCTGTGAAGCGATTTCCCAGAAACTGGGCATCAAATGGTTCATGCCGACGGAAATGCTGAAAAAAGGGGATATTCAGTTGTAACGTAACGGTTTAAATTAATTTGAGAAGTACGCATCAATCGGGGCCGGGTCTTTTTGATTGCCGAAAGCATAAAAGGACACGGCCCCATTTTTTTGTTTTAATTATCCCGATCCCCCTGTAGGGTGAACCGAGGCATGAAAATTGTTTGACGGTTAACAGGTAACAGACAAGGGGTGAAATGATTCTATGTTATCAACTGATGACTTGTCATTCGTTGCTTGTCACCTGTCACTGATTCTTCATCAAATGAATACCCAGAATAGCCGCCGTGGCGATGGCCACAACCGCAAACAATGCGGCAAACCAGGGGAGGCCGATGCTGAGAAATTCCCCTGTCGCCAATATAACCGCATACAGCATCATGCCCATGGAGATGTAGAATAATTTGAGAATGCGCTCGGATTTTTTCAGGAGGCCGACGCCGCTGATAAACAGCATACAGGCGGTTATCAATTCTGCCGCTGCCAGAAAATAATATCGGAGGGGATGCGCCCGCATTTCATCCTGGAGAAAATCAAACCCGATCAGCAGCGACCAGACCATGACCATGGAAACAGCGCTGATCAATGCGTAGATGCCCGATACTTTAGTGAGTTTTTCCATTTCCGAGGAGATCCTTCCGCAATAATCAAAAGCGCTCAATGTGCAGCAGGAGACGTACGGATTACCTGATATCAAATTCGGCTATAACCGGGGCGTGATCCGACTCCGGAAATTTGGTGTCCTGCCTGAAGGCGCCGGATTCATCCGGCAAAGCCTCGTTGTGAATTTCCGCCCCTCGAAAATATCTGAGGAGCGGCCGGGACGCGATGATGTGATCCAGCATCTGGCCTTTCCCCAGGTGGAAGAGGGAATATCGGGCGGAATCGGGAATGTTGTTTTCGCAGGGAACCATCACGCGGGCCGCATGGGCCGGATTGCCGGTTTCTTCGACGGGGCCGCAAATGGCTTTAAAACAAACCTCCTCGGCGTCGGCATTGAAATCCCCGGCGATGATAA
The DNA here is from genome assembly GCA_016928025.1 of Deltaproteobacteria bacterium. Lineage (GTDB taxonomy): Bacteria > Desulfobacterota > Syntrophia > Syntrophales > JAFGHS01 > JAFGHS01. The sequence continues at coordinate 10,529 of JAFGLN010000118.1, read as the reverse complement.
TCAGCGAGTCCGTTCCGTGCGCGTCGAAGATGCCGTCAATCAATTGTCTTGCCTGAAGCGCCTGCCCCATGCGTTTCATCGATGAGATAAAGCTTCCCTCGGCCCAGGCCGACACGCTTCGCCACGTGTAACTATCGATCTTCCGGCCCGGAATACTTGAAGCGAGCTTTGACTTCAAATGCACATTGATCAAATGTAGTGTTCGGCCCGCGCCGATATCTATCTGGGTATACAGTATGGGTCGCTCCCACTCCAGGAAGTTCGCCACAGCATCAGGCGGATGAGCTGTGGCCATCTGATAGCTCGGCCTCGGTCCGTCGCTGTCGCGGATAATTTGTGTCTCCACGAAGGGAAATCGTGAAAGCGTCACCAGGTTGCGCTTGTCGTAGAGCTGTCCCGCTGTCGTGAGCGTTGTTTGCCGGTGGTATCCGGCGTAAGGCGTCGTGTTCAGCAGTTGATCCAGGGCGGCGAGTGTCCTGGCCCCTGCCGCAACCCGCTCAAACTGGGGACGCATGATTTGTATGCGCTCCGCAAGAGTCGGCTGCACATTTTCGACAAGGGTACCATCTAAATCAAAAAATATTCCGAATCGTTTTTTCATTTTATAACGAAAGCTTCTCGAAGATTCATACGGGCTTCCTCGATAGTGTCACCTTGACTGGCAATATCGAGTTCCGGACAAAGCGAAACATAACCGTTACCCTCGCGCTCAATAATTGCTGTTAGTTGTTTTTGCATAACATTTCTCCAAAATTTAATTAATTTGTTGTCACGGATAACGGCCTGCGTTGCACGCGTAAACCATGTGTCTTTTGTTGAACCAGCAGTTTTAGGTCCTTCTACTGATGATACTGAAACTCCTCCAACGGGCTTCCAACCTTCATACAGGTATGTATTTACCACATTTTCAAGTTTCTCAAAAGCATTGATGTTTTGGTTATTTTTTTCACCAATAATCGATTTTAGATAATTGATCTTTTATATTCATCTTTCTGTCAGATATACGACTTGTCATAAAATCCGACTTTTTGGAATTCAATAAGTTTTGTCTGATATTTTCATCAAGATAAAATTTTTTAAAAAATCAAATAATTATTATGGAAGGTATGCATAATATGTCTTTATTGTCATAAAAGATGAAAATGCATAAAATCCGGTATTTATGGCAAACAAGAATCAAATTGAATCAAGTTCGTCAATGAAGGTGGGGGATATGCGTTATTCCCTTGATGAGTTTTATGACTGTTATTCTAACGACAGAAATATCTTAAGATGGCGGAAGACCGTCAAGTGAATTCCTGTCGAAAAGTCTGTAATCCGGATGCGGTTATTCCTTTGTTTTAATGGCATCCATGGCAACGCATGAATGGGCAACGGCAGCCCCGGCACTCATGGCAATTCCGACGAAGATTGCCTCGGCAATTTCCTCGTCAGTGGCCCCCGCCGCTTTCGCACGTTTTACATGGCCGTCAATACAATACGGGCAGCGCGTAATATGGGCCGCACCGACGGCAATCAACTCCTTGGTTTTCACTGGCAGGGCACCTTCGGCAAAGACCTTTTGATCGAACGTATAAAAAGAACTGAAAAGGTCCGCTTTCAATTCCATCAGCTTGCCAATACTTTTAAGTCCGTCCTTCGCGTAAAATTGATCACTCATCTTCTTTCCTCCTTCAGTTTATATTTTGGGTCTATCAAGTATCTATTTTTCATTTGTCAGGCGTCATTCAAGAAAATATGACGTTTAATCAATAGCGGGAACTTTTAAAAATAGGGCCGGTGCTTGCCCGTCTTTATTCGGCAACAGCTTCAAGAATGCTTTTGATGAATGCTTCCAATCCCCAGTTTTCGTCATAGGTCATACCCAGGCGGACGACAACCATGTTGCGGGAGGGGCTGACGGCGATGGTCTGGCCCTGGTAGCCCCTGGCGAAGAACATGTCGCCCGGCAGTTGGGGAAACATGCGATTCGCCGGCGTTGAATCCTGGCCGCCGTTCAGCCAGAAATGGGCGCCGTAGCGGCCCTGGGGGGCGGCAGGCGTCGGGGTGGTGCTGTAGGCCACCCAGCCCTCCGGGAGGATCCGTTCGCCCAGCCAGACGCCGTCATTCAGGTACAGGAGCCCGAAGCGGGCGTAATCGCGGGCCGTCGCGTAAAGGTAGGATGAGCCGATAAATGTGCCCGTGGCATCCGTTTCCCAGACGGCGCTGCGCATACCGATTTTGTTGAACAGTTCCCGCCGGGGAAACGCCCAGTATGCCTTCCGGCTTCTGATTATGTCGCGGATGAGCCGGCTGATGATATTGGTCGTCCCTGAGGAATAATACCAGACCATATCCGGCTGCGTGGCGAGAGACATGGATGCCGCATAGGCCCCCATGTCGGGCTTGAGAAGGAGCATGACATTGACGTCCGAAACAGGGCTCTCTTCATAAGCCTCCGCCCACTTCAGTCCTGAACTCATTCTCAAAAGTTGGTCCAGAGTAATAGCACGCCGGGGATCGCCTTCTTTTTGCCATTCCGGAACGTCCGTCGGCTCTTTAAGGGCGAGCTTTCCCTGTTTGACAAGGATGCCGATGAGGGCGTTGGTGACGCTTTTGGCCATGGACCAGCTGAGAAGAGGTGTATCTTTGGTGATCCCCTGCCCGTATCTCTCAACGATAATGCGTCCGTTGTGGGCAACAATCAGGGCACGGGTATAGAGCTTTTTTTCGGGGTCCGATTCGGTGAAGACCTTTTCAACCGCTTCATTGATCACAGCCAGATCGATATGGGCCGGAAGCGGGTCCTCGGGCATGCGGTCGCCCTGGGGCCAAGGCAGGGCTTCAGGATTGGCAGGCTCAGGCGGATGGATGGCCGGTTTCCAGGCGCGGATGGTTTCTTCGGAGATGCCGGACAGAAGAATGCTGCCCAGTGGATCGATATAGATGGCCTTTTTCCGATACAGGCCGGTACCCAAAAGCGAGCAGATCACGCTTTTTTCGGTATTGTCGATCTTTGCCTTGAAAAACTTGAACAGCGGATTAAAGCCCAAATCCTCCCGCTCGGTTGACTCCGGGTCGCGTCCGGAAACGAAAACGGCCGCGCACAGGGTTTTGGCCTTGAAGGCGCAGCCGATGGGTATCTGCTGGTCGGCATATCTGACCGTTACAGCGGCGATCAGAACGAGGATAACGATCAGGCCGAGAACAACTCTTCTCTTGCTGAATATCTTCATACTGGATTCCCTTTCCTGTAAAAGGTCTGATTTTCGATTTGAAGATTTATATTTCTGAAAAGAGCTTCTTAAGATAGAAAGAGTAACCGGTGACAGGTTACGAGTGACAGGTACTTGATTTGTGATAAATATCTTTTTCCCGTTACCTGTCAAATGTCATATGGCATCTGATGACATTACAAAATTATTTTTTGATCGAATAAAATACCGCTTTGCCCCGGTAGATTGCCGCGTCTCCCAACTGTTGTTCTATCGGCTTAACTTTGCTCCTGCGATCCGGTTTAAGCTTATCCCTGATTCAGATGCCTGAATGACGAGGTTTCTATGGACTTCGGGAGGGACGCGAACCATAAACTTGCCGCTGTATTTTCTGCATGCGATTGGTTGAGGGATCTCCTCGCCAGTATGTTTCATATCTTTGATGGCACTCTCAACAGTCGTGCGGATTCCCTTAAGAGCGGCCTCAGGCGTTTGGTCCAGCCAGCTTAAGCTCGGGAATTCAGCACACAAGCCGACATATTCCTTATCGTCTTCAGACCAGGTTACGCGATATGTATAACGGTCATTTTTCAATGGCATTTTCGACCTCCAGTTTCTCAATGGCAAGCAATACCTGTTTTACCTGGTATGCCTTGGCCTTTCCTTTGTGGTTTTGTATGTTAATCCGTGGATCTCCTTTCCATGGTGTTTTATAAATATGGTGACTTCCACTCTTATGTCTTGCCTGACCAAAATAATCTGTACAAACAAGACACAAATCAGAAAATCGAACATCTGATGGATTAATTTTCATCTTAAGCAGAACATCTTCAACTTTTGCCATGTTCAATATAGTATCAATATTGATATTGATGTCAAACTGTTTTTGTCTGTTTAATGATCACAAACAAATTCGTACCTTTCAGTTTAAAACTGAAGAATTACGTTCATGGCTTGTAGGAAGACGGAATGTCGCTTAACTTTTGATCGAATAAAACGCCGCTTTGCCCCGGTAGACGGCGGCGTCTCCCAACTCTTCCTCGATGCGAAGGATCTGGTTGTATTTGGCCAGGCGCTCGCTTCGGGACAGAGAGCCCGTTTTGATCTGTCCGCAGTTGGTCGCCACGGCGATGTCGGCCATGAAGGTGTCTTCCGTTTCGCCGGAGCGGTGGGAAACGACGTTTGTGTATCCCGCTTCCTTTGCGCACTGGATCGTCTCGAGGGTTTCCGTCAGGGAGCCGATCTGATTCAGTTTGATCAGGATGGAATTGGCGACGCCCAGAGAAATGCCGCGTTCCAGCCGTTTCTGATTTGTCACGAAAAGATCGTCGCCCACGATCTGGACCTTGGCGCCCAATTCGTCCGTAAGCATCTTCCAGCCGTCCCAGTCGTTTTCATCCAGACCGTCTTCGATGGAGATGATGGGATATTTTTTGACGAGAACACTGTAAAATTTGATCATGTCTTCGGCCGATTTATTGGGTTTCTTTTCCGCCGCCAGGACATATTTGCCTTTTTGGTAGAAGGAGCTGGCCGCGGCGTCCAGAGCAATGAACATATCCTGGCCCGCCTTGTAGCCCGCTTTCTTGATGGCTTCCATGATGAAGCCCAAAGCGTCCTCATTGGACTTCAGGTTAGGAGCGAAGCCGCCTTCGTCGCCCACTGCGGTGTTGTAGCCCTTGGCCTTTAAAACGGCTTTCAGATGCTGGAACACTTCGGCGCACATGCGCAGGCCTTCCTTGAAGGTTTTGGCCCCCGCGGGCATGATCATGAACTCCTGGATATCGACATTGTTGTCGGCATGCTGGCCGCCGTTCAGAATATTGGCCATGGGGACGGGCAGTTCCTTGGCGTTGACACCGCCGACATAGCGGTAAATCGGTATCTGCAGGAAGTTGGCCGCGGCCTTGCAGCAGGCCAGCGATACGGCCAGAATGGCATTGGCGCCCAGGCCACTCTTGTTTTCCGTGCCGTCGAGGGCGAGCATGGCAAAATCGATGTCCCGCTGGTTCAGACTGTCCATCCCGATGATTTCCGGTCCGATTTTATGGATGACATTAGCGACGGCCTTTTCGACACCGCGACCCTGGAAACGCTTTTTGTCGCCGTCCCGAAGCTCCAGCATTTCATGCTCTCCCGTCGATGCGCCGGACGGTACCGCTGCGCGTCCCATGATGCCGGACAATAAAGTGACTTCGGCCTCAACGGTCGGGTTTCCTCTTGAATCCAGAATTTCTCTGGCATGGACACTGATGATCTCGCTCATGATAACTCCTTTTGTATTTATATGTTTTAAGATGTCGTCGATTGTTAAATTTGAAGTGAATTTTTAATACAATAAGGGGAAATTATCAAGATCATTCATGGGGCTTTTAAAGCTTCTTGCTTCAAATGATGAAGTTGTGTAGAAGGGTGAGGGTTAATCCATTTGGCTTTTCCGGGGCTCAAAATATTTTTCCTACCTTTATGGAGACAGATTTAAAATCTGTCCCCATAAAGAGCATCCTCAAACATCGCCCCCGGCGTGCGCTGCGCTGCGATGGCATGGTGCCCGGAAAAATCTTACATTCGCCCCTGTAAAGCCAAATGAATTTCCCCAACCATATTGATATATAAAATCTTGTTAATATTTTGAGCTATTAGAAATGATGTAGGATAAAAATATGGTATGGAGTGAAATGCATAAGGAAATGGAAATATATTTTTATCTTCATACCCATGAGACATGAAAATCCCAGTAGTGCGAGATAGTATTTGATTTTCATAGATTTACAAACTCGTCACTATTTACTATTCACCATTCACGTTTTTATTAAGAGGTAAAATAGGTTGCAGGGAATCATCAAGTCCGAACAGAAAAATGTTGATGCGAACGGCCGTCAAACAAAGCTCTTTCTCCATTTAAAAAAATGGCTGGAGAAGGCGGTTCTGGATTATGGAATGATCGTGGAGGGCGACCGGGTCCTTGTCGGTGTATCCGGGGGAATCGACAGCTTGGCACTCCTTGATCTTCTGAATACGCCGATGCTCTATGTCCCGCCGTTTTCTATTGCGGCCGTTCATATTGATCTGGGTTTTGATAAGGAATTTAAAGCTTATAATGACCTGAATGCCTATTTAAAGGACAATGGATGCGACTACAGAATAGAAAAGACGGACATCGGCCCGCTTTCGCACAGTGATTACAACAAGAAAAATCCCTGCTTTCTCTGCTCGCGTCTGCGCCGGAAACGGATTTTTGAAATCGCCGACGAGATGGGCTGTAACAAAATCGCCTTCGCCCATCATCGGGATGACATCGTTGAAACGCTCCTGATCAACATGTTCTATGCCCGGGAGATCAGCACGATGGTTCCGGATCAATCCATCTTCGGGGGCAAGCTGCATATCATTCGCCCGTTGAGTTATGTCGGAGAGGATCTGGTAAAGAAATACGGAAAAGAACGGCGATTTCCGGCGATAGAAAACCTGTGCCCAACAAGCAAGGTCTCGCGGCGGATGTATATCAAAAACCTGTTAAAGGAGTTGGAAAAGGACAACAAGGATATCCGGGATAATATTTTTCGGGCGATGGGACATGTTAAAACTGACTATCTTCCGAAGAAAACGGGAGCGGCGTCGTAAAAACGTCGGATGCTGCGTTACTCTGCGTCTCTCGTCACTGCGGCGTACAAAAAAGTACGCCTCATTCCTCGAGATTTGAGTGCCTTGCCTGCGGCGTTTTTACGATACCGCTGGGGAGAGTTTAATTTATTGGAAAAACGTTGAGATTTTTGCTAGTCCCGTGCATGCGGGAGTTTGAAAAGATAAAAATAGCAAGATAACCGCAGTTGCTGGGATGACGTGAGGAGCTAGATATTTGCCGAAGAAAGAAACGGGAGAAAAGCTGATCTGCCAGAATAAAATGGCGAGGGTCAACTATTTTATTGAGGACACCTATGAGGCGGGCATCGCTCTGGTCGGCACGGAGGTTAAATCCCTGCGGGATGGAAAGGCCAATCTGAAGGACAGTTACGCCCTGGTGAAGGACGGTGAGGTCTTTCTGTATGATGTCCATGTCAGCCCTTACACACATGGCAACCGGGCCAACCACAATCCCCTGCGTGTCCGGAAACTCTTGCTTCATAAACACGAAATCAAGAAGCTCTATGGCCGATCGAGAGAGAAGGGCCTGACCATTGTCCCCCTCAAGATGTATTTCCACAACGGCAAGGTGAAGGTGGAACTGGGGGTCGGCCGGGGCAAGAAGCTTTACGACAAACGGGAAGACATCAAAAGAAGAACAGACAAAAGGGAAATAGAAAGAGATTTCCGTGATCGCCATAAATAACGGTAAAAGAACTATGAATCCGAAAATTCGTACTTGTACAAATGAAGACATCGGTCTTTTGGTGGGAATGATTCGGAAGTCCTTCCGGGATGTGGCGGAGCGTTTCAGCCTGACGCCGGAGACGGTCCCCAGTCATCCGTCGAATTATACCGCCGACCGGCTGCAAAAAGACCTGGCGCGGGGCGTTGTCTATTTTCTCATTGAAAAGGACGGTACTGCCGTGGGCTGTGTCGCCCGGGAACTGGCAAATCCGGAGGTGTGCTATGTCGAGCGCCTCGCGGTGCTTCCGGATCAACGGTGTCAAGGTTTGGGAAAGGCGCTGGTGGACCATGTGCTGGCCGATGCCCGGCGGTCTGGCGCCCACAGTGTCAGCATCGGCATCATTGCCGAGCAAACGGAGTTGAAGAACTGGTACAGGAAAATCGGATTCATCGAGAACGAAACGAAGGAATTTACCCACCTGCCTTTCCGCGTTGCCTTCCTGTCCTATGACATCCATGAAGGACCAGTATGACCGGCAACTATGTTCACGGCTATGATGCGAGAGAGAACATTCGCCTGCAGGACCAAGCCTCCACTTTGGCGGAGTTGCTGCATTCCGATACGGCCTATCCGGCCGGATGCCTCGTTCTGGAAGCGGGCTGCGGCATCGGCGCCCAAACCGTAACCCTGGCCAAAAACAGCCCGGATGCCCGAATCATCTCTGTCGATATATCGGAAGTATCCGTTAGAGAAGCTGAAAGAAAAACTCTGGCGGCAGGTGTAACGAATGTTGAATTCCGGCAGGCGGATATCTTCAATCTGCCCTATGAAAGAGCCTTCTTCGATCATATTTTTATCTGCTTTGTTCTGGAACATCTCTCACAGCCTATTGATGCGCTTCGCACACTTAAAAACCATTTAAAGCCCGGTGGAACCATCACGGTCATCGAAGGGGATCATGGGTCGACTTATTTTTATCCTGTCAGTGAAGCGGCGTATCGGGCGATTGACTGTCAGGTCCGGTTACAGAAGGAAGCGGGCGGCAATGCGATGATCGGCCGGGAGCTTTATCCGCTGCTGCATAAAGCCGGCTATGAGGATGTTCGTGTTTCACCCCGGATGGTTTATGTCGATGCCGGCAAGCCGGATCTGGTCGATGGATTCACCAAAAAAACGTTTACGGCCATGATCGAGGGCGTTCGTGAGGCAGCCATCCGGGCGGGAATGATTGAACCGGATGTCTTCGATCAGGGCGTCAGGGATTTGTATCGGACGACAGAGCCGGACGGTGTGTTCTGTTACACATTCTTCAAGGCCAGGGGAAGAAAATGATGAAAAGGGGGAGCAAATTATATTTGCCCCCCTTTTCATTATAATTTACTGAAAAATTTTATTTTCTTTCAATCACGGTACAAATACCCAAACCGCCGCCGCCGCAAATGGTCAGCAGGCCGTAGTGGGAATTGCGTCTGACCATTTCATGGAGCAGGGTCACCATACGCATGCCGCCGGTGGCGCCGATGGGATGTCCCAGTGAAATACCCGATCCATTAACGTTGACTTTCTTATCGATATCTTCAGCTTTCAAACCCATCAATTTCACATCCGCCAGCAACTGAGCGGCGAAGGCTTCCTGTACCTCAATCAGATCGACCTGATCGATAGTAATGCCCGCTTTCTCAAGCGCCTTGTTAACCGCTATGGGAACGGCAGGATAGGTCAGGGATGGATCGGCGCCGCCGATACCGAAACCGATCAGGTAAGCCATGGGGTTGATACCACGGGCTTTTGCCGTGTCCGCCGACATCAACGTCATTGCCGCGGCCCCGTCATTTTCACTGGAGGAGTTGCCCGCCGTACTGACACCGTCTTCATATACGGCTTTCAGTTTGGCCAGTTTCTCTAACGATGTGTCGCGGCGTGGACCTTCATCGGTGTCCAGTGTGACGGTTTTTCCTTTTTCCGTATAGGAAATGGGTACGATTTCTTCCTTGAATTTGCCGGAATCTTGCGCTTCAACTGCCCGCTGATGGGAGCGCAATGCCCACTTATCAACGTCTTCGCGGGTGATGCCTTCGTTTCTCGCCGCCGTATCGGCCCAGGTCATCATGGAGTTCAGTTCGCCGAATCGGTCGATCGGCTGATGCATGGGGCGGCCTCGCTGAATTCTGTCATAAAAAGGAATCCCCCATAGGGCCATGCTGCCGTGCTGTCTCGGGAAAAAGCCCCATTTGGGATCGGTTTTGCCTCCCACACCCCACTTTAAATATTCGCCGGGGATATAAAATTCGGCGCGGCTCATGCTTTCCGCACCGCCCGCTACGATAATGTCGGCATAACCCGTTTGAATTTGCATGGCTGCACTCCAGACGGACTGCACGCCGGAACAGCATCGACGATCAATGGTGCACCCCGGTATTTCAACGGGCCAGCCGGCTTCCAACAAGGCCTTTCGACCAAGATTGGGGGCCTCGCCGTTTTGATATGACTGGGACAAATACACATCGTCCACTTCTTCCGGCTTGATGCCTGCCCTTTTGATAACATCATTCAATACAACGGCGGCAAGCTTCTCCACGGGAATTTCCCTGAGCATTCCACAATATGCACCGATTGGCGTCCGCACGCTGCTGACAACGACTACTTCTTTCATTATGATCCTCCTTAATCAATTTATAGAAATAAGATAAAATCTTGAATCTGCTCATTCAGTCCGCATTGGTGAACTGCAGTCCTGATTTTCGCAGCGACTATATCCTATATTGCCGAAAAATTCAAAGCCCTTGTCCCTATGATATTTTTTTGAACGATTCCTGGGTCGAAACCAACTAGAATGCCCTGATAGGAATCAATGCGCTCGCGTTAAGCAGAAGGTCTGTCTGTGTTAATAAGAAAATAAAAAAACCTGAATAGTAAATGGCGAAGAGTTAAAGGATATTAACTCAACTTTCGCAGGAGCGAAATATCTATAACATATTGAAATAATTAGTAGTATAGCGTCACAAAGTGTGATATATAGGTTT
>JAFGLN010000009.1 GCA_016928025.1 Deltaproteobacteria bacterium | reverse complement strand
TAATCTCCTAACTCCGGAACCGGTTTCGCCTCCGACGGCACGGCCAGGTCTCCGGAAATACGAGCCTGAACATAATCTATTTCCGCCCGACTGATAAGGCGGTATTCAAAAGGCAGATAGGCATCTACCCTGGAAAATTCACGTCGCTGAATGTCGTCATTCATTATTGAAACATCCCTCCGTCCTCCACCACAAGACAACATCAAATACTTGGAATTCGACTTATTTTTTGAAAATTTTCATGTCATGAAATTTGCACGGTTCATGTTGGTAAAGATTATGCAATCGTGGTGCCATGAAAACAACTTCAACCCATAAAAAAAACTCACGACACATAAAACTGAGAAATGACGCCCTGTGGTATATAAATTGCTTCGTTGAACACGTGAATAATTGATGAAGGCAATATCTTGAAAACACTCTACCTTTCCATAGCATTATGGTTAATATTTTCCGTCGCTTATGCAGATCAACCCGACTGGTGTATACAAGTCATTCGCTGTTCGGTCCGGGCAAATGCTGAAGCCACCTATGATAAAGTGGGCTCTTATGAAAATAAAAGGATTGAAAAATCGAACGGGTCATACACTGTAAGTATTGGACATTACAAATCAAAGGCAGATGCTTATGTTTCCTTGCATCAAGTCAGGAGACAATTTCATGACGCTTTCCTCCGATTATGTGGCGAAGACGGTTACCAAATTATTCGGGAAACGAAACCCTCGCGAAAGGCTAAAACCGTTGCCTCAAAAGTGCTTCCATCGCCACCCGAAAAGGCAGCCGCCAAAACGGCATCCCCCGGATTCGTAACCGGTAAAGGTTCATCGACAGGAACAGATGCTTCATTAAACGCAACAGAGAAAAATATTACGTGTCCTGATATTTCAAGCAAAGCGGATGAGGTTACGAAGGAAAAATCCTCTGCGGCAAGCGAGGTCTCCGAGGCGTCTATATCGGAAAAGAAACATGAAACGGCTGAAACGACAAAGCAGGAAAAGGTTCAACTGCTAAAAGCTGGTATGCAATATTATTATGATAAACAATATCAGGAGGCCATAAGCCACTTAACCCGGTACCTGAGCTTATGGCCGAAAAGCGAACATTGCTCTGCGGTCCTTTTCATCATCGGCAAGAGTTTTGAGGAAATGGGGCACCCTCTTTCCGCTCTCAATATATTCGGCCGTGTTTTGAAACAATACCCTGAATCGCCGGAAGCGTTCACCGGAATGATCGCCATGGCAGACATCAGCGTCCGTCACCCCTCCTTGAAATATCCCGTATTCATGGAAGGTGCGCAGTACGTAAGGGACCCGGTCCTGGCGTACGACAAGGCCCTCCGACATAAAATACCGGCCCAAATGGCCGAAGCTGTTCGTTTTAAAAAAGGACGGGCTTTACTCAAGCGGGATCATCATCAAATGAGTTACGACTGTTTATCGTCTTTAATCTATGACGCTCCGCAAACGGTCTATCGGAATGAAATCCTGGACATGATGAAAACCAATGCCGTTACCTTAATTAATCATTACCATCAGGCAGGCGATCATATCGCCGCGATCGATCTTTTTTTTGAAGCAACGGATAAAAATCTCATCGGCTACGGTGATACTGATACCATATTGCAGTCCTGTTTAAGTTTCGCTCAAATGGGAATGTACGACATTTCCGTGAACATTTTAAAACGGCTCAGACCGCAAAGCAGAAATGAGGCGTTTCTATCGAAGTTCAATAACACCGCCAAGGAAATTGAAAGACTCCGTCTAAATCATTATGCCTCGTCAAATCAGGTTAAGGAAAAATGGAAGCTTTACGAGTCGGGGAAAGCATACCTTAAGGCTGATGATCTGCCCATGGCGCAAAAAAAATTATCTGAGTTGAAAAACGCAAGCGATGAACCTTTCTGGTCGAAAATAACAGACTATGCCCTCCAGGAAAACCATTGGCATAAAAAGTACCACAATTATTTGAAGAAAAAGAACTAACGTAATAAACCGTATGAACAATCATCTGCCTGTTGACATTATCGAAAGCATGCCCCTGGGTGTTATGGCCACCGATCTAAACGGCAGTATAACGATGATGAATAAGCAGGCAAAATCTTTTATGGATTTATCTGATGATGCCGGAGATGCAATAAACATTCGGGGCTCAATCCTTAATGATATTGTCTTAAGGGCCCGAGACGTCGTTGAACGCGGTCCATTCACCGTCAAAAAAAACGGAAAAATTTTTGAAACATCCATAACCCCTTTAAGCAATACGGATGGACAATCAACCGGCACCCTGATTATGATTAAGGACATCACCAAAGCGGAAACACACCGGGAGCTGGAATTAAAAAAGGAAAAATACGCTGCCCTGGAAGCATTTAGCGCCGATGTGGCCCATGAAATCAGGAACCCCCTGGGCAGTATCGAACTGTACGCCTCGTTGTTGAAAAAAGAGCTGAAAAGAAAAAAGGATATCCATCGCGTTAATCAGATTATTGCGGCCGCGAAAATTGTTGAAAATAAAATCAAGAGTTTAATTCTTCTGAGCAAAAGGTTTGACATACCGACACAATCCGTAAATATTCATTCTCTCTTAAAGGATATTCTTCTATTCTCCGAACAGATTATCGAAGATGAAACCATCTTTTTATCGGTTCAATATGCCGAGATTGAACCTCTGGTAGAATGCAATCCGGACATGATTAAGCAGGTTTTTTTAAATCTGATTCTCAATGCCCTGCAGACCATGCCGGAAGAATGCCGTCTTGATATTGTCACCCGTTACCATCAGGAAGATCAAAGCATTGAAATCTGCTTCATCGACAACGGCGCTTACCCCCCCGACCATATACCCTCCAGAATCTTCGAGCGCTTTTCACGAATAAACGAGAACAACTCTTATCTGGGATTGGCTGTCGTCCATAATATTATCAATCTGTATAAGGGGTCTCTAAAAATTGAATTTACGGAAGGCACGGGAACGGCATTCGTTTTTTCATTTCCTCTGACGAATCCCCCACCCCCTGTGGAAACGCCATCGGGCATGAAAATATAAATACAGATCAAAAGGCCACGGATAATGAACAGAAAAAGCATCTTAATTGTCGACGACGATCAGTCCATGAAATCAGCGCTTGCGGAATCTCTGGAAAGCTGCGGCTATAAAACACAGGCCGTTGAAAACGGGCACGAAGCCTTGGCAATGTTCAAGCAAAGGAAATTTGACCTGGTCCTGACCGACATGAAGATGCCGGGAATAACAGGCATTGAGGTTTTAAAGAGCGTCAAATTAATGTCACCGGAAACGCCGGTCATTCTGATTACGGCATATGGCACCGTTAATACCGCCGTTGAAGCCATGAAAGAAGGAGCGGCCGAATTCATCATGAAGCCCTTTACCCTGGATGACCTTGAATCCGCCGTTCAAAACGTCCTGAGCATCTCTGAAGTGGAACCGGCAGATATACCGGAAGTCACACCGGTAACATCAAAAATCGTGACCAGAGACCCAAAGTTCATCGCTATTCTGGATACCTTGCGCAATGTTGCCAAAAGCAAAGCCAATATTTTAATACAGGGGGAAAGCGGAACCGGCAAAGAGCTGCTGGCCAGGTACATTCATGAGCATAGCCGGCGGAGAAAAAATCCGTTCGTGGCCGTCAACTGTGCGGCTATTCCGCACAATCTTTTGGAAAGTGAAATGTTCGGCTATGAAAAAGGCGCTTTTACAGGCGCGTCCCAGAAAAAGCTGGGCAAATTTGAGCTGGCCGACACCGGCACCCTTCTCTTAGACGAAGTCAGCGAAATGGATGTCCAACTGCAGGCCAAACTCCTCAGGGTTATCCAGGAATCCGAGGTGGACCGCGTGGGAGGAAGTGCCCCCATTCCTATTGATGTCAGAATCATAGCGACAACCAATACCGACTTGTCCAGAGCGATTGAAAATAAAACCTTCCGGAGCGATCTTTTCTACCGGCTCAATGTAATCCCTGTCAAAATTCCGCCACTGCGGGAAAGAAAGAGTGACATTTTAAATCTTTCCAATCACTTCCTCAAAATCTTCGGCAAGGAAAAAGGGGTAAAAAACATCGCCCTGTCAAACAAAGCGGCAGCGCTTTTAGAATCATATAACTTTCCCGGCAATATCAGGGAGTTGGAAAATATCATCGAGCGGGCCGTCTTGATGACGGGTAGCCACACCATTCCCCCGGAAGCCCTGGGTCTGGAGGAATCAAGCAGCCGTCAACCGGAAATAAATACCCCATCCGCCAACATCCTTGATTCCCCAACGGTATCCAATGGCACTTCCTCAGGCGAGTCCATGACCCTGAAGGAAGTGGAAAAGGCATTAATCTGCGATACCCTGGCCAAAGTTGAAGGCAATAAAACCAAAGCCGCGAAAATTCTCGGCATCAGTGTTCGGACCCTCTGGAACAAGGTTCAGGAATACGGCATGCAGGATAATGAAAACACCGGCTTACAATCCCCGGATGGACCATCCCGATAAAGATTCGCAGACAGCAAGACCGGAGGATTTAATCCTCATTTTTTGATCTGGTATATGCTTTGCAGAGAAACTCGATAAGGTGAGCTATGGATATTTTATTCAATCAGACAATGAAGATGCTTGAAAATATGTTGGATTACCGGACAAAACGGCATAAGATCATTGCCTCGAATATCACCAATATCGATACGCCCGGCTTTCAGCCGTCGGACATCTCCTTTAAAGATCAATACGCCAAAGCAGGCAAGCTGTCCCTAAAGACAACGGATTCAATGCACATCCCGAAAAAAAATACGAGCAGGCATCCTTTGGATTACGAAATATCCCAATCGGATGAAAAGGTGGTTATCGACAAGGAAATGGCCGATCTGGCGGAAAATCACCTGATGTACAACACGACCGTGGAAATGCTGGCCCGGAAATTCAGAGGACTCAAGACGGTATTGAAGGAGGCAAAGTAATATGGATTTCATAACGTCCTTTAAGATTTGCGGATCAGGCCTTGCCGCGCAAAGGGCAAAAATGGATGTCATCACATCTAATCTGGCTAATGTCAATACGACCCGCACCGATGAAGGCGGTCCGTACAAGAAAAAAAATATCGCTTTTGAAGCGTCCGAGATCGAAAATCATTTTGATGCCACCATAAAAGACGCCGTGAAATCGGTAGAAATTGCCGGCATCAGCGAAGACCCGAATCCGATTAAAATGGTCTATGACCCTTCTCATCCCGACGCGGACGACAAAGGTTACGTCGCCATGCCCAATATTAACGTCATTTCCGAAATGGTGGACATGATAACGGTAAGCCGCGCCTATGAAGCGTGCGTAACGGTTTTTGACGCCACAAAGAACATGGCGCTTAAAACATTGGACATGGGGAACTGACGGGTCCCGATAAAAGAAAGGAACCATTATGGATAAGATCCAGCTCGGACACGGCACTCGACTGACGGAGCTGACGACTCAGACGGCGCAAAAAGACTCCACACCGCTGGGCAGTTTTACCGATGCTCTGCGCAATGCCGTCAACGAAGTCGACCAACTCCAACATGAAGCGGATACCGCCATAACAAACGCGCAAACGGGCAAAGCGGGCTCACTGCATGAAGCGATTATCGCCTTGGAAAAAGCCGACGTATCATTCAGAACGATGCTGCAGATCAGAAATAAAGTGATCGAAGCCTATCAAGAAATTATGCGGATGCAAGTATAAGACATGAACCCTACGCAATTCCTTCAAAATTTATGGCAGGGATTCAATTCTCTACCGGTCCAGAGAAAAATAAATCTGGTCATTATCACCTTATTGATCATGACGGGTATTCTGTCTTTTGTTTATTTTATCAATCAACAGGATTACCGCGTCCTTTTTTCTAATCTGACGGGTGAAGACGCCGCAAGTATCGTCACGAAGTTGAAAGAAAAGAAGGTGCCCTTTGAAATATCTCCCTCCCAGGATGTGATCTCCGTCCCATCCAGCCAGGTGTCGGAATTGAGGCTGGAACTGGCCGCCGCCGGGCTGCCCCATGGAGGAGGAGTCGGCTTTGAGATCTTCGATAATAAAACCCTTGGGGCGACGGAATTTGAACAGCAAATTAATTTCCGCCGTGCCCTCCAGGGGGAACTGGCAAGGACCATTAACAGCCTGGACGCCATTCAACAATGCCGGGTTCACATTGCCCTTCCTAAGGACTCTCTATTTATTGACCAGCAAAAAAAGCCCACGGCATCCGTTACCATTCGGTTAAAAGACGGTAGAAAATTAACACCATCACAGATTGAGGGCATCGGCCATCTCGTGGCCAGTTCCGTGGAGGGGCTGCATGCCGACGACGTCATCGTCATCGACAACCGGGGAAACGTTTTGTCCAGAAATCAGGCGGATTCTAAGACTGCCCGTCTGTCCGCCTCACAAATTGAATACCAGCACAACATTGAGAAGGATTTATCCCGTGAAATCCAGACATTGCTGGAAAATGTCGTCGGACAGGGTAAAGCCGTCGTCAGGGTCAATGCGGAACTTGACTTCACCGTAACGGAAAAGATGGAAGAAATTTATGACCCGGAGGCAACCGTTGTTAGAAGTTCACAGAAACAGAGCGATGTAACATCGGCAACGTCCAAAACAACACCGGATACAAAATCAATCGGCGCCAATAAGGAAAAAATCGAAGAGACGATCAATTACGAAATTAACAAGACGGTCCGCAAAACCGTCATGCCCGTCGGCGAAATCGAGAAAATTTCCATTGCCGTACTGGTTGACGGGCTTTACACCAAAAACAATGACGGCGAACTCGTTTACCAGGAGCGGCCGAAAAAGGAGCTGGAATCTCTTGAGGATCTGGTTCGCAAGTCGTCAGGCTTCAACGCGCAAAGAGGCGACCAGGTTGTCGTCACGAGCATGCCTTTTCACCGGACCAACGCCGACCAGGAAATGATAACCACATCATGGTTCGATTATATTGCCACGGCCACACCGATTATTAAATATATAATCATTACCATCGGCGTCTTTTTCATGTTTATCTTTGTCATAAAACCGATAATCACAAACATTTTGGCGAATGCCGCAAGAACGACGAAAAACGCCGCGGCACAAATTCCGGCGACACCGGGCACCGGAGCTGAGTCAAATCAAATACCGCAAGTAACCCTGAATCAACTTACGGAATCGACATTGACGGAAGTGGAAATGGCGAAACAGCTCGCCGGAGCCAACGCACAAAAATTTGCAGAACTGTTAAGGAATTGGATTAAATGAAAAACGAAGAAAAAGCCGCCGTCATGCTTTTGTCCCTTGAGGAAGATCTGGCGGCCAATGTCATGAAAAATCTCCGACCTGCCGAAATACGGCGCATCGGCAAGTACATGAACCGCATTACGACCATCCCGTCGGAAACGGTCAATGCCGTAGCCAAAGAGTTCCTTGTCATGGCAAAAGAAAGAGGCGGCAGTCTCGCCGTCAATGATAAAACAACCAGAAGTATTTTTACCAAGGCCCTGGGGGAAAAGGACGCTCAGGAGATTTTAGCGGAAGTCGCCGATTCCAAGATTGGCGAAAACCCGATTACGGAAAAACTCCGAGACATCGATCCCAAAATTCTAATGGACTTCACAAGAACGGAGCATCCGCAAACCATCGCACTCATCCTTGCTCATCTGACGCCGGAACAGGCGGCCGTGATGCTGGAAGATTTTTCCGGTGCAATGCAAACAGAAATTACCAAAAGAATGGCAACCCTTAAGAGCGTTCCTCAGGAATTTCTGGAAGATGTCGCTGAAACTCTGGAAAAGGAAATTGTTACGGGAAACGTGATGGACCAGCAGATCGGCGGCATCAAATTTATGTCGGAAATTCTTAACCGCATGAATCGCAACACGGAAAGCGAGATCCTTGCCGCCCTTGACGAAGAAGATGCAGAATTGGCCGCAGAACTGCGAGGCCTGATGTTTACCTTCGAGGATGTCTTAAAACTCGACGACAAGAGTCTGCAGGAGCTTCTGCGTGAAATCACCACAGAGGATCTGGCCAAGGCCCTGAAGCTGGTAGACGAATCGGCGAGAGAAAAGATTTTCAAGAATATGTCGAAACGTGGCGCCGAAATGCTGAAAGAAGATATTGAATTGATGCCGCCGATCAGACTGTCGGAGGTGGAAGCCAGCCAGCGTGAGATCCTCGATGTCACAAAAAGGCTGGAGGCCGAAGGCAAAATCCTCATTCTGCGTGGTGCGGAAGAAGATGAATTCATATAATCAAATGGAATAAGATGTTTAATTTTCGATTGCAAACCATCCTGGATGTCAAAAAAACGTTTGAAGATAAGGCCCTTACAGAATTCTCCGAACAGCAAAAGGAATTTGAACACGAAAAAGAGACACTGAAGAAAATAAAAGAGCAGAAAATCAAACTCATCAATAGCTTTCGGGAATTAAAAGGCCAAAGCACAAATATTTATGAAATCATCTTAAGATCGTCAAATATCAAACAATGTCAAAAGAATGAAGCCTTACAAAAAGAACGGGTCCAGAGTGCCGGGGTAAAAGTGGATCAAAAGAGAGAGGCATTGCTTGAGGCAACTCAGAAAAGAAAAATGATGGAAATATTAAAATCAAAAGCCTTTGAAAAATTCAAAGCCAATGAAATACGTTTAGAAAGAACTGCGATTGATGAAATGGCAATTGTCCGTCATAACAGGAGGGAAAGGACATGAGAAAACTCATCATTGGTTGCCAGATCGCCGTCATATTTCTTTTTGTCGTAAAAATCCTGTTTTTGGCGGAAGCAGCCTATCGACCGTCGATTTCCTCAACGTTTCCCTGGATTACAGCGACTCAAGCCATTGCTCAGACAACAAACAACGTCACATCATCGAAGGTAAAAGATATTACGGAAGACCATCTCAAAAACGAGAGAGACTTGTTTGCTTTTTTACAGAAAAAACAAAAAGACCTGGAAGCAAGGGAAAATGCCATCAAATCACAAGAAGAAAGAATGACGGCCCTGAAGACGGAAATCGAACAAAAAATAGATGCGCTGAAAGCATTGGAAGCCCAGCTCGCGCCGCTGATCGATGATGAAATGAAGAATGACGAAAAACGTATCCGGGACCTGGCAAAGGTTTATGAATCAGCGCCGCCGGAAAAAGCCGCCGCCGCCATCGAAAAACTGGGCGTCAAGACCGCCGCTATTATAACAATCAATATGAAGCGCGACCGCGCGGGATTGATTCTTGGACATCTCAGTCCTGAGAAGGCTGTGGATATCACCAACGAAATCACCCGAGCCGCCGGCATATCCAATCCGTAATTCTTCAGCCACTCATATCTTCCGCATGCCGACCCTTCCGGCAATTTTTTCCTGTTTTTTTCAAAACCAAAACCTCGCAATTGTATCCCATTGTAATCATTGATAATTATTCGTGGCACAGTTTCTGCTATTTAAACAAAAAAAATCAACGCATGGCTGTAACATCCGGAAATATGAATTTATTAAATGCCGTAACGGATTGAGCGGCACGAAGAATCAATTAAAAACGCGCAGAAGGATACGGACTTTCAACATGAATTTGACCTCACAGACCGATAAAGCGAATTCTAAACCATCCGGATTATTGATCCTCTTAACGGCCTTGACCGACAAGAGCACCAACAAGGGTACTGAAGGCCGATCAAAATCCTTTGCCGCGCATTTGACGGAAAAAGCATCCTCAATCAGTGAGAATACGGAAAACCATCAAAGTATAGCGGATAATCAGAAAATTAACGGCATTGGATTCGACAAATGGAGCGTCGTTGACAAAGAAAAAATAAACGGCTTAACAACTTTGCCGGAAATAAAGGCAAACCCGGAAACGGCCGTCCCCAAACAAGCAGATCCGATTCAGGCACCTTTAGAAGAACAACAGGGCGATGATATATTTGCCGATCTTTTCATCAATATAAATCCGCTTATATCATCCATAAAGCAGGGTAAAGCGGACAACGACAGGACAATCGGCACAACCATAAGCCATCATCAGAGTAAGGATGACTACGTGCCTGTTTTTCAAGGGTTAGCCAATTCCACAGAAACCATGGAAAAACTTGCCGGGATTTTATTTGCCGGCAATACGGAATCTATCGACCGGCCAAAAGGCGGTGAATCTCTTTTAACCGTAAATTCCGAAATTTTCGGATCGGTCCCTGAAATGAACAATCATGAGGATATCAGCCAATTAATCGATACTTTTGCGAAACTTTTACAGTCAGAACAACCAACAAAAACTGTCGAAACCAATAGTGATGATATTCCGGATAAAATAATGGCCGTTTTAAAAGCATGGTCAGAAAAAGAAACTTCCCCGGACGCATCAGCAATAACCGAAGAAACAGTTGGAACGGTTCATTCACAAATCCTTCCAAATGATAAAGAATCGGAAGCGTTGAGAAATGCGCTGACAGCAATCCTCAACGAAAGGCACGGTGAAACAGCCTCCGCTTATCAAAAAACCGGAAATACGGCTGAGTTTATCGACCTTGCGGCAGTTGAACCCGATAATCAGCAGGGACAGTTGACGGACGAGAATGTCAACCTGCTAATCGACGCCATTAGAACCGCCCTCAAGGTAGAACCGACAGAAGAAGCCTCCGTCACCTCGCAAAACAGCAAACCATTGACCGGAAATATAATAGCCGCCGCGCCCGAAACCGGCAGCCGGCAGCCGTTGGTGACGGATGAAAACGTCAATCTGTTGATAGACGCCATCAAATCTGTCCTCAACGAAGGGCAGACCAAAGCAGCCTCTATCGCCTCGCAAAACAGCGAACAACAAAACGGAAATATAATAGCCGTCGCTACTGAAACCGACATCCGGCAGCCGTTGGTGACGAATGAAAACGTCAATCTGTTGATAGACGCCCTCAAATCTGTCTTCAACGAAGGACAGACCGAAGCAGCCTCCGTCGCCTCGCAAAACAGCGAACAACAAAACGGAAATATAATAGCCGTCGCTACTGAAACCGGCCTCCGGCAGCCGCTGTTGACGGACGAAAACGTCAATCTGTTGATAGACGCCCTCAAATCTGTCTTCAACGAAGGACAGACCGAAGCAGCCTCCGTCGCCTCTCAAAACAGCGAACAACTAAACGGAAATATAAAAATCGCCACAGCCGACATCCAACGGTCGTTGACGGAAAAGAATATTAATCTTTTAAATGATGCCCTCATGGCTGTCCTCAATGAAAAATCAAATAAAGCAGAAACCGCCGTCAATCAAAAGACCGATCAAACGAACGCGCAGATAACAGCCGCCGTCAGCGAAATCGGCAGTCAACAGGATATACCGGCCGAAAACAAAATCGACCTGTTCAAAGATGCCTTAAAGACATTGATTAACGGGAAGCAAACGGAAACAAACGCTGAAGAAAATCAAAACAACACAAAGATCGCGGCGAGTTATGAAAACGCAGACACCGCTTTTCCCTACGAAGGGAAAAACCGGGGGAAAAAATCCGAAAACACCAAAGAGACATTCGTGAGGCGGCTTGCGGAATTTTTAGGAGATAAGGGCGACAAAGACGGCGCCATCACCCAAATGATTACGAAGGTCAGGAATTTGACCGCAACGGCCCCGACTAAAACGACACGTGATTTCGGCGCGAAAGAATCTATTGCTTTTGCCGCCGAAACCGCCAATCGGGAAGCTTCCCCTGCGGGAAATCAAACGGAAACGTCCCCCACCGTCATATTGCCCGGCGGTGAAAAACCGGTCTCCGTAAGAAATGCAACCTTTAACGCTTATTCAGCTCAAGATGCGAAGATCATGCATGAGGCCTTGCCGGCATCCCAACGACCGGTCCCAGGTGTCACCAAGATAAAGAATGAGGATAAAACGTCTTTCATAGCGGGCAGAGATGCAAAAGGTGTTGGGGCTGCCTTTTCCGATTTATTGACATCTCAAGCAAAAACTCCCCAGTCCGTAAGATTACAATCCATGATCGATCAGATTTCCCTGGCGAAACAGCAAATAGGCACGGATGGCGGACGGGTGAAAATTACCTTGAATCCCCCCAATCTGGGCACCATCGATTTGGAAGTCATCGTTCGTCAAAACAGAGTAAATGTTACCATGATTGCCGATCACGCTTCGGCGCAACAACTGCTGCAGGCCCATGCGGATGAAGTGAAATCGGCCCTGCAGAGGCAGGACATGAAAATCGATCATTTTCAGGTTTCCCTGCAAAACAACGGCGACGATAACCAGCAGCCGTCGGGGCATTGGGCGTCTATGGAAGGCCGGAACCCATGGGGCGCAAACCGTCTCCATCACTCAAAAGATACCGTAAATACAGAAGATACCCCTTTCGTTCAGGAAAAGAATCCCCTTCCGCCTGCACAGGGGTTAGTCAGCGTGTTTGCTTAGGAGGTAAATCATGAGCAGTACAACCATCAGTGACATCATAAACGTCGTCAGTAAGGATAGTACGACAACAAAATCAAGCACGGCAACGCAAACCCTCGGCAAAGAAGATTTCATGCAACTGCTGATTGCCCAGCTCAAAAACCAGGACCCCTTGGATCCCATGGAAAACACCGATTTTGTCGCTCAGCTGGCGCAGTTTTCCACACTGGAGCAGCTGACGAACATGAATACCGAAATTCAGACCCAGGGCGTCAATCAGATGACCTTAGGTTATGCCCAGTCCGTCAGCATGATCGGAAAGGAAGTGATTGCTCAAAGCGGCGACGCCGTTACCGTTTCCGGAGATACGGCCACCTTGAATTATGAACTGACCGATGATGCGCAAACCGTTTATATATCCATCTATGACCGGAACGGAAACCTTGTGGACTCCATTGAAGAGAGCAACAAGACCCCGGGGATGAACAAAACGACCTGGGATTGCAGCAATATGGAAAAAGGCGATTATACCTTCCAGGTATCCGCCGCCGATGCAAGTGGAAACAGTGTAACGGCCTCAACCCGGATGTCGGGTACCGTTACCGCCGTTCATTTTAAGAACAATAGCATCACGCTCACCGTTAACGGTCAGGAACTGGCTTTAAACGATATCGTATCCGTCGAACAACAAAACGACAAATAACATATACTGATTATCAAGGAGGGAAAAGATTATGGCAGGAGCAATAACAATCGCAACAACAGGACTGACGTCAAGTTCAAAACAAATGGATGTCATCGGCAACAATCTGGCCAACTCAAGCACATTGGGATACAAGGCCGGCAATACGTATTTTGCCGCCGTCCTTAATCAGAGCTTGTCCGGATCCGGAGCCCTGACGGTCGGACAGGGGGTGGAAGTCTCCAGTATTGCAACCCAGTTTTCCCAGGGATCTTTTGAAACAACCAGCAGCACCACGGATCTGGCCATTGACGGCGACGGATTCTTTATCGTGGAAGACGCCGACGGTGCCAGGTATTATACACGGGCCGGCAACTTTAACATCGATAAAGACGGCTATCTGGTGGACAATAGCGGTTACAAGGTTCAGGGATTTCCGGTCAATTCTTCTCAGTTGACGGAGATCACCCTGGCCAATGTGCAGTCGGAGCCCAGTGCGTCCACGGAAATCAGCATCGGCGCAAATCTCGACTCTACGGAAGGCTATGGCGAATCGTTCAATGTCTCTCAAAACGTCTTCGATTCATTGGGCGGCCTGCACAATCTGTCCATTACCTTTCTTAAGACCGAAGGCTCCGGTATGTGGGGTTTCGAAGCGACCCTCGACGGCACCAATGTGAGTGATACGGACGATATGGCTGCCTGCGGCCTGGTTTTCGATTCAGACGGTCTTCTGGACAGTATGTACATGGGCAGCATCGGTACGCCTACGGTTGTCAGCGCCGGAGGCGGAACCATCTCCGCTTCTACGGTAGACAAACCGGGGCAGATCTATCAGGATGCAACGGGTATCGAATTCACCAAGAGCGCGGCCACAGGCGTCTGGGATCTGACGAATGCCGCCGGTTATGAAAATGCCGCGGCAAGTCAATCGGGGAATTATCTTTATGTAGACCTCGACGGCAAGGGCGGCACGGACCTCACCTTTACCCTGGCCGGAACCTGGGCGGCCAACGATACCGTTACGTTTGACACCACCTGTACGTCTGTCACATCACAGGACCTGCTTCTGTCCTTCGGCGCCCTTGAGACGACGGCCGCCGGCAACGTCCCGACCATCGGTGTCCCCGAAGGCTCCGGCTCAACGGTAAAAAATATCATGACCTGGGATATTATCGGAGACACAGCGTACGATATTACCGGTTACGCCAGCACCTCCGTCGTCAAATCCCTCAACAGCGACGGCTACGCATCGGGTGTTCTTAAAAGCTTAGCTATTGAAGGCGACGGGGAAATCTACGGGGTCTTTACCAATGGGCAGACCTCACAGTTGGGACAAATTATTTTGGCCAATTTCCCCAATATTTCCGGTTTGAAAAAAGTCGGCAACTATTTTGCGGAAACCAATGAATCCGGGGCGGCTCTGGCGAATGAGCCGGGATCGGGCGGTTTGGGTGAGGTTTTGTCGAATTCTCTTGAAATATCGAATACGGATGTGGCAAAAGAGTTTATTAACATGATTACGGCCCAGCGGGCATACCAGGCTAACGCCCGGGTCATCACCACCGCGAACGACATGCTCACGGAACTCATGAACATCAAACGGTAAGGGTTTGTAACAGCGGGGTCGACAGATGATCCGTCGCCGGCCCCGCTTATATAACCTTCCGGCAGGGAGAGATATGGGAATCAACCCCACAGCCGCACAAGGCGGCAACATTGTTCCTGCTGTCTATCAGCAGCGGCACCTCCAGGAACCTCTGCGCCCCACCCCTCTGACTTCGCCGGTCGCCCCCGATGATGTGGTCGACTATGTCGAACTGCAGTCAAACGGATCCGCCGCTCCGGACCGGCCTCAAACAAACTATGGGACCCTGCGGGAACCGCAAAAAACGACGGGCACCCTGATTGATATTTGGATTTGACGTTTTCGTCAATACTTTGACATTATTTCTCCGCCTGTCACCCTTCTATTTATCGGAATTCCTTCATTTTTCGCATTTAAACCCTTTTTTCCATTCTGGTATATTCCTTGCTCATTTATTCCCTGTAAGACGATTGAATGACATCTGTAATTGAGGATTTTGTGGATTTTGCAACGATTATCGGAATCCTGGGGGGATTCGGCCTTGTGATTATCGCCATGGCCTCCGGCGGTGGGCTCGCCTGGTTCCTGGACGGACCGTCGGCCATGATCGTATTCGGCGGCACATTCGGCGCTGTTTTAATCAATTACCCCATCGCCGATATTTTAGGTGTCATCAAAGTGGCGAGAAATGTCTTCACCGGCAAAAAACAACAGCCGGGAGACATCATCAACGAACTGGTGGAAATGTCCCGATTATCGCGCCGAGAGGGAATCATGTCGCTCCAGAAAAAAATCGGCAAGAAAAGAGATCCATTTTTGGTCAAGGCCATCAATCTCGTAATGGACGGCATCGATCCCGCCCATGTATCCGAAATTCTGGAAACGGAGCTGGATTTTATCGGAGAGCGGCACCGCCTGGGTGCGGAGATTTTTACCACCATGGGCAATTTCGCGCCGGCCATGGGGCTGATCGGCACCTTGATCGGTCTGGTTCAAATGCTCACCCAGATGAACAATCCCGGCAGCATCGGCCCGGCAATGGCCGTGGCGCTGATCACGACTTTTTACGGCGTTCTGCTGGCCAATTTGGTATTTCTGCCGATCGCCGGGAAGCTCAGAACCAAAAGTTCGCAGGAAATTTTATTAAAACAGCTGATCATCAACGGCATATTGTCCATCCAGTCGGGAGATAATCCACGGGTGCTCGAACAAAAGCTTCATTCGTACATTGCCCCGAGGGAAAGGAGGTCGAAATTCTATCGTGATTATGCGGCTTAGACATGTAGAAGGGGAGGCGGTCCTACAGTGGCAAACCATCTACTGCTCCCTCCTGCTTCTGCTGGTCGTTTTTTTTGTGATGCTGATCGCCCACTCCTCCATCGACCGGGAACGATTTCTCGAAAAAAAAAATATCGAGGCCAAACAAAAAGCGACCGCCCCTCCCGCACACGATATGAATCAGGCGATGAAATCAATGGAAAAAGTTCTGGGAGACCTGGGTTTGAAAAATGATACGCCGATTGTCCGGACCTCCGAAGGCTTCAAAGCCGTTGTTGCGGCGCCTGTTCTGTTCAAATCAGGCGACGATTCTTTGAATCCGAACATGTTGGGTATTTTGGACGGCATTACGACCATCGCCAAGAAGAATCATCTGGAAATCCGGATCGCGGGTCATACGGACGACCGGCCCATCAAAACGGACAAGTTCCCTTCGAACTGGGAATTATCAACGATGCGGGCTGTCAACATATTGAGATATTTAAAAAACAAAGGGCGCATCCCGTCAAGCAGGCTGATAGCCGTCGGCTATGGCGAATATCATCCCATCGCCGACAATAAAACGCCTGAAGGAAGGCAAAAAAACAGGCGGATTGAAATTTTTTTCAGGCCGGTAAAATGAAAAAAACGGACAGGACAAAAGAAATGAGGCCGAGGACCTGGCAGATGAGCTTTATCGATCTGCTGACGATCCTGCTGACGTTCTTTATCCTGCTGGCGTCCATGTCCAATATTAACATGGACAGGATTCGGGAGGCGTCATTGGCGGCGGTGGAGGCCTTCGGCACGAAGAAAACGGATGATCAACAGGTGGAACTGCTGCAGTCCATCAATGCCGTCGGCGGGATCAAGGCGCAAGCCTCCGGCAAAAACATTTACGTGGTTCTGCCGGACTCCCTGCTTTATGGGTCGGGATCCGCGGATATTATTCATAAAGATGCCTTAAAAACTCTGGGCGATAAGCTCAAGGCTACAGGCGGCACCATAAAAGTTGAAGGACACACGGACAATGTTCCCATCGCCCGCGGACCTTTTTCGTCAAACTGGGAACTTTCCACCCAAAGGGCGGTCAATGTCGTTAAATTTCTGGCTGATGAGTGCGGTATCGATCCGGCCAAACTCTCGGCAGCCGGCTATGCCGATTCGCGATCCATCGCATCGAACGATACATCGGAGGGCCGTGCGTTAAACAGACGGGTAAACATTATTATATCATTACAGTGAGGATGGTATGGCAAGAGATAGAAATGAAGAAATGGAAGAACAAGAAGTCCAGGAAGTCCCTTCCAAGAAATCGAAGGGGAAATTGATCATCCTTTTGGCGCTTGCCGGGGTTGTCATACTGGCCATGGGCGGAGGCGGATGGTATTTCTTGTCTAAATCGGCATCGAACGAGCCGGTGGCCAAGGTCCAAAAACCGGTCACCTTACAGGTCTGGCCGATGGACACTTTTATCGTCAATATCTCCGATACAGAAGAAGAAAGATACTTAAAAGTGGTTATTCAACTGGAAGTTTCCGACGCCGGCGTCATCGCCGAGCTTGACCAGCTTAAACCCCGGCTCCGGGACAGTATCATCGATCTTTTGACATCCAAACCCTATAAGGATCTCATCGATCTGTCGGCGAAACAGCGATTACGGGAAGATATTGCCGGAAGGGTGAACAATGCGCTGAGCAAGGGCAAAATCACCAAAGTCTACTTTACTGATTTCGTGATGCAATAGGGAAAACATCATGGCCAATATATTATCACAGGAAGAAATTGATGCCCTCTTGAGGGGTATTTCAGGCGGTGACATTGAAACGGAATTGCCCGATTTTCATGATCCGTCGGACATTGTGCCCTATGACCTGACCAGTCAGGACCGGATCATCCGGGGGCGCATGCCGACGATGGAAATGACCAACGAAAAATTCGCCCGCATGTTTAGAACCACCTTGTCGGCATTGCTTCGAAAAGTCACCAGTGTCAGCGCCGTCTCAACGGATATGATTAAATTCGGGGAATTTCTCAGAACCATCCCCGTCCCGACCAGCATGCATATTTTCAAACTCGACCCGCTCCGGGGCAGCGGTCTTATCATCGTTGAATCCAAGATCATTTTTATGCTTGTCGATATTATTTTCGGAGGCACCGGCCAGAACACTTATAAAATCGAGGGGCGGGAATTTACCGCCATCGAAACCAACATCATCAAGAAAGTCGTCCTGGCGGCCCTGGGAGATATTGAAAAAGCATGGCAGTCTCTCATTAATTTCAACATTACCTATTCACGATCCGAGATCAACCCGCAATTCGTCCAATTGGTCACACCGACGGATGTCGTCGTCGTCTCAAATTTTGAAATCGAGGTGGAATATTCGTCCGGTATCATTTCTTTCGTCATCCCCTATTCCACCCTGGAACCGCTGCGTGAACGTCTGCAGGCCGGCTATCAAAGCGAACAGATGGAAGCCGATAAAACCTGGATCAACCGTTTTAAGGCCGAACTTCATTCATCAAAAATTGATCTGACCGCAAAATTGGGCGGCGCGGAAATCCATGCCGGCGAAGTCATTAATTTAAAAAAGGGAGACGTTATCACCCTCGACCAATACGCGACGGAACCGGTCAACGTTTTTGTGGAAGGGGTTTTGAAATTTCAGGGTAATCCGGTCATTTATAAAGGCAATCAAGCCATTCAAATTTGCAATACCATCGAAAAAGAAGAGGTAGTCGACTATGGAACAGAGTGAAATTGACGCCATGTTGAAAGATATCGATCTGTCTGAAGGAACGGAAGCGGATGTTTCCGAAAGTAGTCTTTCAGATGACGAAAAAGAACTGAACTGGGACGATGTCCAAACCGAAATGGAGTTGTCCCAAAAGGATGTGAAACCGACCGTGGAAGTCAGTCCGGCTTCATTTGAAGAAATCCACAAGGGGGCGCCCGTCAAATCCAATTTGAATCTGGATTTCATTCTGGATATTCCTCTGTCTCTTACCGTTGAGCTGGGCCGCAACAGGATGTTGATCAGCGAGCTTCTTCAATTAGGACAGGGGTCCGTTATCGAATTGACCAAGCTGGCCGGCGAGCCCATGGATATTTTTATCAATCAACGCCTGATTGCCCGTGGCGAGGTCGTTGTGGTGAACGAAAAGTTCGGCGTCCGTCTGACGGACATCATTTCTCCCGCCGAACGGATCAACAAACTCAGATAGAAAGCGAACGGCCGACTATGGATTCCATTAGTTTTTTCTGGTCATTTTTCAAGATGCTGGCTTCCCTGGCCGTTGTTATCGGATTGATGATCGGGGCCATGTACCTCTGGAAGAAATATGTCTATCAGTCTCCTTCGATCATTCAGGGAACCGGACTGATCAATATCATATCAACCCGTCATTTAGGCCCCAAAAACAGTATTATGCTGATCGAAGTTCTGGGCAAACTCATGGTGGTCAGCTTTTCCGGTCAACAGTTGTCCATGCTGACGACCATCGATGATCCGGCAGCCTTGGATAAACTAACAAAAATCAGATCGACAGAGCCGCTCACGCCTCAATCCGATAATATAACGCCTTTCAAATCAATGTTTCGCAATATCGCCGGAACGCGAAAGGACCGCTAATTCATGTCAACCAAACGCTTCATCCTTCTCATCGCGATCATCATGATGCTTTTACCTGCCGTTTGCGCATGGGCGGAGCCGCTTCCTCTTCCCAATGTCAGCTTAAACATCGGCGGCAACGCCGATCAAAGCAAGGCATCCACCGTGGTTCAATTGCTGCTGATTATTACCGTCCTGTCTCTCGCCCCGGCCATTCTCATGATGCTGACGTCTTTCACCCGCATCGTCGTCGTCCTTTCCCTGATTAGACATGCCCTGGGCACCCAACAGATGCCCCCCAATCAGATTATTATCGGCCTGGCTTTGTTTCTCAGCTTTTTCATCATGACACCGGTATGGATGCAGGTCAACAACAACGCCCTGAAACCTTATTACGAAGACAGAATCACGGGAGAAGAGGCATTGGCGTTTGCTTCCGAGCCAATCAAGAGTTTTATGCTCAAGCAGACCCGTGAAAAGGATCTCGCTTTGTTTGTCAAAATATCAAAGGAAAAAAGGCCCGAAAATCCGGACGACATATCGCTGACCGTTCTGATTCCCGCCTTCGTTATCAGTGAACTGAAAACGGCGTTCCAAATCGGGTTTTTAATCTATCTGCCTTTTTTTATCATCGATATTGTCATTGCCAGCATTCTGCTGTCCATGGGTATGATGATGCTGCCGCCCATTATGATCAGTCTGCCGTTTAAGCTGCTGCTTTTTGTCCTCGTAGACGGCTGGTATTTGATTGTCGGGTCCCTGGTTCAGAGTTTTGGATAACAAGAGAGGAGGTCAACCATGAGTTTGGATTTTGTTGTGGGCATTATGGCGGAAACCATCAAGGTCACCCTGTTTTTGGCGGCGCCCGTGCTCCTCGTCGGCCTCGTCGTCGGGGTACTGATCAGTTTGTTTCAAGCGGTTACGCAGGTACAGGAGATGACCCTGGTATTCGTCCCTAAAATTGTCGCCTGCCTCGTGGCCCTGGTCGCCGCGCTTCCCTGGATGCTGAATCTTCTCGTATCGTTTACGCACAACCTGTTTTCCAATATCCCTAATTATATCAGATAGAGGCAACGATGGGGCCACCGATCCCTGATTCCGAACAAATCCTGATGTTGATGCTGGTTTTCCTCAGGGTAAGCGCCGTTCTTTTCGTCATTCCGGCATTCGGTGAAAGGACCGTCCCAGCCCGAGTAAAGGGCGGGCTGGCCATTATCATCACCCTGACGGTTTTTCCCTTCGTCCGTGCCGATATGCCGAGTCTGTTGCAAGAAGCACAGACCTTCGCCATATTTACCGCCATGATCGGTGAAATCATGATCGGCATTACGATTGGATTTGCTGTGAGAATGATCTTTGCGGGGGTTCAATTTGCCGGGGAAATGATCGGCATTAAGATGGGATTTTACATGGCCAACATCATCGATCCCGTCTCGAGCACCCAGGTATCCATTATTGCGGAATTTCAATACCTCATCGCCTTACTGGTGTATCTGGCCGTTGACGGCCATCATATCTTTTTAGCCGCTATTACCGATAGTTACCAAATAGTCACCCCATTGGGCTATCATTTTTCCGGCCCTTTAATGAAGGCCTTGATACAATTTTCAGGAAACCTGTTTATTACCGCCGTCAAGATCGGCGCACCGGTTATCGCCGTTTTATTTTTCACCAATACGGCACTGGGCATTATTGCCAGAACGGTTCCGCAGATCAACATCTTTATCGTGGGCTTTCCTCTCCAAATTGCCGTGGGTCTTATATTTTTCGGTTTGACGGCGCCGATTTTCGTCGCCACGTTGCAAGCGGTCATGAATCATTTATCCATTGATGTTCATACCTTACTGAAATTAATGTCATGAAAGCGTAAAATTTTTAACGCAGACGTCATAAAACAGACGGATTAGAGAATGGCTGAAGAGAACAAAGATCAGGAAAAGACCGAGCAAGCGACCCCCAAAAGACGGGAGGAAGCACGCGAAAAAGGTCAGGTGGCCAAAAGTCGGGAATTGGCCTCTGTTGCCGTTCTCGGCGCCTGCCTGATTTATTTCTATTTCGGCGCCCCCTATATGGTCTCTCAGATGAGTAATCTCATGAGATCAAATTTGGCCAAGTCCGGCCAACTATCCGTTACCATTGATAATATTCATATCATTGTCCTGGATCTTGTCTATCAGACGTGTCTTATTCTGGTCCCCATTCTGCTGGTTGTGGTTCTATCCGGTTTTATTGTGAATATTCTGCAGGTGGGTTTTTTGTTTTCCACCGAATCCATCACCCCGAAGTTTTCGAAAATCGATCCACTAAAGGGATTTCAGAGGCTTTTTTCTCTCCGATCGCTCGTCGAACTGGCAAAAAGCATATTAAAGATGGCGATTGTCGGCCTGGTCGCCTATTTAACGATGAGAAACGAATTAGATCAGATCCTACCCCTCATGCAATATGGTGTCTCCGATATTGTCGTCTTCATCAGCCGGGTCTGCTTTAAAATTCTTTACACAACCTGCCTGGTCCTTCTGATTCTGGCCATCTTCGATTACGCCTATCAGAAATGGGAATTGGAGAAAAATCTGAAGATGTCCAAGCAGGAAGTCAAAGAGGAAAACAAGCAAACCGAAGGCGATCCTTTGGTAAAGGGCCGTATCCGAAGACTCCAGCGGGATATCGCCAGGAAGCGGATGATGGCCCAGGTACCCAAAGCCGATGTTGTTATTACAAACCCGACGCATCTGGCCGTTGCCGTCAGTTATGTCCCGGAAAAAATGAATGCCCCTGTTGTAGTCGCCAAAGGCGCTGATTTCTTAGCGGAAAAAATCAAAGAGATTGCTAAAAAACATGATGTTCCCATCGTCGAAAACAAGGCAGTGGCACAGGTATTGTATAGAATGGTAGAAGTGGAACATGCCATACCGGAAACCTTGTATAAGGCCATCGCGGAAATACTGGTTTATGTTTATTCACTAAAACAAAAAAGGATCTATTAACCCATGGCAGAGGCAATCACCACCAAGAAATCAACGTGGTCCAAAATAAAATACAGCAGCAGTGCTTTTCTGGCCATTGCGGTGATCGGCATATTGCTGGTCATGATGGTTCCCCTGCCGCCCATGATTCTCGACATCCTTCTGTCGTTCAGCATTACTTTATCGATCATCATTTTACTGATGGCTATGTTTGTCTCGAAGCCCCTCGATTTTTCGACTTTTCCGTCCGTCCTCTTGACGGTAACCCTTTTGCGGCTTTCCCTGAATGTGGCTTCGACCCGGCTGATCCTGCTTCACGGCAGTGAAGGCGCCGGTGCCGCCGGACAGGTGATCAAAGCCTTTGGGTCCTTTGTGGTCGGCGGAAACTATGTTATCGGCATGATTGTCTTTTGCGTTCTGGTTCTGATCAATTTCGTGGTTATTACCAAAGGCGCCACAAGAATCGCCGAAGTCGCCGCGCGATTTACCCTTGATGCCATGCCGGGAAAACAGATGAGCATCGACGCCGATTTGAACACCGGTCTGATTTCCGACAATCAGGCCCGCA
Source organism: Deltaproteobacteria bacterium (assembly GCA_016928025.1). Classification (GTDB taxonomy): domain Bacteria; phylum Desulfobacterota; class Syntrophia; order Syntrophales; family JAFGHS01; genus JAFGHS01. The sequence goes on along the minus strand of JAFGLN010000009.1, from coordinate 25,392 downwards.
AACGCCGGCGGGACATTGAAAATGAAGCCAATTTTTACGGCGCTATGGACGGTGCCAGCAAATTCGTCCGGGGAGACGCCATTGCCGGCATCATTATTGTCCTGGTCAATATTATCGGCGGCCTGATCATCGGTGTCATGCAGCAGGATATGGCGGTTGCCGACGCGGCCCGGGCCTATACCCTTTTATCCATTGGAGACGGACTGGTTACCCAGATCCCCGCATTGATCGTCTCAACGGCGGCCGGTATGCTGGTGACCAGGAGCGGCAGTTCGGCGGAAATGGGCGAAGAATTGAAATCGCAAATTTTCACGCAGCCGAAGGCCTTCGCTATCGCGGCGGTCATGCTTTTTACCTTTGCCCTGGTTCCGGGAATGCCTAAAATTGCTTTCATTATCGTCGCCGCCATTATGGCCTTTCTGTCTTACCGTCTTTTTCAGTCAAAGGAGAAAAAAGAAGAGACCGTAGAAGAGACCCCGGCGCCTGTTGCCGAAACGTCATCCGATATTTTAACCCCTCTGGATCCCTTGGGACTTGAAGTCGGTTATGGGTTGATTTCCATGGTGGATACGTCTCAAGGCGGTGAACTGCTCCATCGAATCAAGGCCCTGAGAAAACAGCTGGCGACCGAGCTGGGATTTATCATGCCGGCGGTGCATATACGGGACAATCTCCAGCTTAAACCCAACGAATATTCCTTTCTTCTGAAGGAAATCGAAATCGCCCGGGGCGAATTGATGCCCAATCACTGCCTGGTGATCACCCCCGAAGACGCCCATGTTAAAATTTCGGGGACGCGGACCAAAGAACCGGCGTTTGGTCTGCCGGCCGTCTGGATTCCGGAAAAAGAATCGGAAACCGCACAAGCCAAGGGTCTGGTTTGTGTCGATCCGGCGACGGTTATGACCACGCACATTACAGAAACCATTAAATCACATATCGATGAGCTCCTGGGCCGCCAGGAAGTCCAGTCGATTATCGACAGCCTTGCGCAAACCTACCCGAAACTGGTGGAAGACCTGGTTCCCAAAGTCATTCCCATCGGTACATTACAGAAAGTGTTACAGCGACTGCTTAAAGAGAGGGTATCCATCCGGGATATGCTGACCATCATCGAAACCCTGGCGGATTATCTGCCCATAACGAAAAATGTTGATATCCTGACGGGCTATGTCCGCCAGGCCATCGCCAGGACCATTACCCGCCAGTATCAGGACCAGGATCGGACCATCAATGTCATTATGGTTTCTCCGGACATTGATGATGTCATCGGCCGATCCGTGCAGCATACGGAATATGAATCCTTTGTTTCGCCCGATCAGGATTTCGTCAAAAAATTAATTGAAAACACTCAAAAATATATCAGCGTTTTCACGGCCAAAGGACTGCAACCGATTATTCTTTGCTCCGCCAATACAAGGATCCATTTAAGAAGAATATTGGAGCGGTTTTTCCCGAATATTGCCGTTATCGCCCATAATGAAATAACGGCGGATGCAAACATTACGTCTATGGGAATGGTGGAAATCTGACATGCAAATCAAACGCTATGAAGTAAACAACCTCAGGGAAGCCATGGCACAAATTAAAAAGGAGCTCGGCCCTGACGCCATTATTCTCTCCACCAAAAAAATGACCGGCAGCCCCTTGATCGAAGTCACCGCCGCACGTGACAACGGCCTGGACCTCGCCGCCTCCTTGGACAAGGCCGTCGGTAAAAATTTCCCACGGCAGGATGATGATATACGGAATCTGACGGAGGAAATCAGCGGCCTGAAATCATCCATCGATCTTCTGACGCAAAAAGTATTTCAGCAGAAAAACATGCTGAATGAAACGATGGATGTTTTATGGGAACGGTTTGCATCAGGGATAAAAGATCATCTGTATGATGTTTATGTAAAATTGGTGGAAAACGGGATATCGCGATCCAGAGCGGCGAATTTGGTTGAAACGATAAAGAATGAATTCCCTTCCGAATCTTGCGACACTTATGAAAAGGGGACTCGAATCGCCGAAAAGCTGATCGCCCGGTCGATCCTCAAAGACGATCAAAAAGAGAGGCGAATCAAGGCGTTCATCGGACCGACCGGCGTGGGCAAGACCACGACCCTGGCCAAACTGGCTGCTCACTACAGCCTGGACAAAAAATTGAAAGTCGGTCTGATCACGACGGATACCTATCGAATAGCCGCTACGGAACAGCTAAAGATCTACGCAAAAATCATGGGGCTGCCTCTTGATATCGCGTCCGAAAAAAAGCTCTTCGATCGCTCTGTGGCGAAATTTTCCGATAAAGACATGATCCTTGTCGATACGCCGGGTCGCAATCAATATGATGAAGGCTCCTTGAAATCTCTGAAGAATACGCTGGACACGTCCGTAGAAACCGTTTTATTGATTAATCCGTCCGTCCGCGAAGAATATCTGGTGGATACGGCCGAACAGTTTAAAATGTTCGACTACCATCGGATCATCCTGACAAAAGTGGACGAGTGCCGGCACCTGGGGCTCATGTACGACGTTCTCGATGAAATCAGGAAACCCGTATCCTATGTGACCACAGGACAGAACGTTCCCAGAGATATTGAAAAGGCAAGTCCTGAAAGGCTCGCGCGAATGATCTTACAGAATTGATTCATACAAAGAGGTTACATTGGACCAAGCTGCAATACTCAGGCAAATCGCCTCGCAAAGGAAAACGATGCCGAATAATATACAGAAAGAAAAAAGTGCCGACTCGAAAAAAATCTGCGTTATTTCTGTAACCAGTGGTAAAGGCGGCGTCGGAAAGACCAATATTGTCGCCAATCTGGCTTATCTGCTTTCACAGATGAAGAAAAAAACCCTTATTTTTGACGCGGATTGCGGACTGGCAAACATCGATCTGATCCTGGGCCTGACACCGAAATACAATCTTTATCATGTCCTGACCGGTGAAAAAACCCTTAAAGAAACCATTATCAACGGTCCGGGGGGCATTAAGATCCTTCCCTCCTCGTCGGGCATTCAAGAGCTGACCAGTCTTTCAAAAGGACAGAAATTCGCCCTCCAGGACGAATTGAACAGTCTCCATTCAAGGCCGGATTTTATGCTCATTGATACCAGCGCCGGCATCAATGAAAATGTCATGTATTTCAATATGGTAGCGGGAGACATTATCGTTGTCGTTACGCCGGAGCCGACCTCGCTCACGGATGCCTACGCCCTCATCAAGGTGCTATATCAGCGGCATGCCAAAAAACGGTTCAGGCTGCTTGTCAACATGGTGAAAACGGAAGATGAAGCAAAGGAAGTATTTATCCGCATGGCCCAGGCGACGAATCATTTTCTGAATCTGTCCATCGAGCACCTGGGTTACGTTTTGTATGACGAAAACCTGGCATTGGCAGTCAAAAAACAAAAGCTGCTGGCGGAATTGTATCCCGGTTCACCGTCGATGGATTGCCTGCGGGACATTGCAGTCAAACTCTGCCAGCCATCACAGGAACCCGAAGATCATGACGGTATCATCCGATTTTTCAACTAGGGCATTGAACAAGGCTGAACGGGACAAGCTGATCATGAAATACGCCCCCCTGGTCAAGCATATTGTCGGGAGAATTGCGTATAAGCTCCCCATCGATGCCTCAAATCGGGATGACCTGATCAACGTCGGAATCATCGGCTTAATGGAGGCCCTCGACAAATATGACCAAAGGAGAAATGTCCAATTTGAAACCTATGCCCGCTTCCGGATTCGCGGCGCTATTTTAGATGAATTACGATCACGGGACTGGGTGCCACGCTCGGTTCGCAACAAGGACAATAAGCTGGAAAAAGCCTTTCATGCTTTAAAAAAAGCCCTGGGACGGCAACCGGACGAATATGAAGTTGCTGAATATTTGGGTATCACCATCGACCAATATTATAAATTGCTTGATGAAACCAAAGGAATTGCCGTCATCAGCCAGGAAGACCTGAACCCGGACATCATGGAATCTAGGAGTTCCTCCGAAGTGCCGGGGATGGTTGATCATACCAATCCCCTGGATTTGTTATCGGGAAAAGAACTTCAGCATAAATTGAAGCAAGTAATTAATGAACTGCCGCAAAAAGAAAAAATCGTCATTTCCCTTTACTATTACGATGAAATGACCATGAAGGAAATCGGCTGTGTCCTCGGTCTCACGGAATCCCGGGTTTGCCAGTTGCATACCCAGGCCACTTTGCGCCTGCGAAGTGTCGTGAAGGATTTAAAAAATTAGACATTGACAAGGGTGAAAGGATAAAGAAAAAACGATATCTTGAAAGCCGGATTAAAGTTCATGGAATATTGAGCCGAATACAAAGTTGAATCAAAGGATTAACGATAGGAGTCGCAATGGTCAGCCCGATTGCAAGACAACAGAGCATCCTGCAATCAAGTATTGTAGAGCGGATCCAGCAGACTCAACAGCAGCATCCGGATATGCAGCAACGGTATTTTGAAATACAGCTGCGAGAAGAAAGAAAAAAGATGCTGCAAAAAGCCAAGGATACCGAAGAAGCTCAAAACGCCAGGATCAGGGACGAAGATGATCGGAAGCGTCAGGCGGACGATCAGGAAACGCAGGAATCTGCGGAAAATGATGTCCCGACCGAAGAAACGATGATCGATCCCGACGCACCCGGCCATGTTGACGTCAAAGTCTGAACCGGTTTGACATAAGATCAATGATCATCTCATCGCACCTATCCAAGACCATCGCCTCGAACCAGGCAAGCCTGAAGCCTTCCTATTTATCAGCCAATTTGAAACTGTCGGTCGGTGAAAATATTGAAGCTGTCGTACTGGGTTATGATCGTCAGTACAAGGTCCTCTTACGGATTAAAAATGGCATCCTCAAAGCACACAGTCAACTGGAGCTTCACAAAGATGATCGATTAAAGCTCTTCGTTGATCAACTTCGTCCCTCCCTGATATTGAAGATCACATCTCATGAAACGTCCGGTACGACAAAAGTAAACGAATCCTTAAGGATGTACCGGTCGAATCCCGACGCCTTGAAAAATCTGATTTTGACATCGAGTGATTTACTCAGAGGGGACAATCTAAAAATATTAACCCCTTTAATCGGTGAAAAAGATCTTCAGGCCTTAACGAATGTCCTCAACAAACTCATCATAACCAAGGACAACCTGACGGATCCCTTTTTTCTTAAGCATTATGTCGAATCGCTCGGCTTAACCCTCGAAAAGACACTCCGCAAAGCTTTATCGGATCCGACGGTCTTGAAAGACGATAGGTTAACCGATAATCTCAAACGCCTGTTGCTGAAAATCGAGTTAACCCTCCGCGACATGCCGATCATCCATAATGGCGCTGAAACCGGCGCCGAACAAAAGCTCAAACCTTTTTTACAATTTATGGAGTCGGGAGGCAAGGTCATTGAACATCTGCAAATCGTCAATTGTACGGCCATGGAGCAGGATCAGCTTTTTGTTCTGCAAATCCCCTTTCAATATCCCGACGGCATTCGCATGCAGGACATCTTCATCGAAAAAGACGGCTATGGAAATTCACAAGACGGGGAAGAACAGTATCGCATCGTTTTGTTTCTGGATATGGATGCGCTGGGTGAAATTGCCTGCGATGTCAGGATCAGGCAGAAGGAATTGAGTTGCCTGATTAAATCCAACGATCCGTTTATCTGCAATTTCATATCTTCACTGCTGGCGGAGCTTCGGGAACACTTATCGGCGGCAGGCTATGAATGCCGCTCGCTGAAGTGCTTTTGCGACCGCCAAATGGCGTCTTGGAAGCAAGACATTATCCATAAATATAATCTTTTTTCCGGCAACACCGTCAATTTAAGCATATGAAAACAAGACAAAAAGCCGCCGCATTAAAATATGACAGCGTAAAAGACGTCGCCCCGAAAGTTATCGCCAAGGGACAAGGAAGCGTTGCCGATAAAATTATCGAGCTGGCCCGCAAAAATAATATCCCCATCCAAAGTGATCCCGGCCTGGTGGAGATATTAAGCCGGCTGGATATCGACGAAGCGATCCCCGTGGAGTTGTATAAGGCCGTGGCGGATATTCTCGCCTTTATTTACTCCGCCAATAACCGCCTCCGGGACATGACCAAAACACCATGACGGAAAAATTTTCCGACTAACCCAAAACACTCCTCTCTACTTTGAGAATCAATGATCCCAAAACGTTTATCGAAACCGGGAAAATCATTTTTTTCCCACGTCATAAAAGTGACGCCGCATTCATGTAATCAATCGATTTTATTGGTTTTGTTTATAGCATGCTGGCCGTCAATCGCCCCTGTTTCCCTCTGCAAGGATTTCTTTTCTGAATAGAAAAACATGGATGGTATGCAGATTGCAATCATGAAGACAAAAAAGGAAAGAGGGATAAAATGGCTGACATTACAACAATAGGCACCGCAATGGATTTGCAGGTCAAACAGCTGGAACATCTTTCCAATAATCTGGCCAACGCGGGGACACCGGGGTTTAAGGCTGTCCATCTCCATATCCTTAAAAGCACGGAGGAAATATTCACCGCAGAACAACCCACGGCCATCCCCAATATTTTGACAGTCGATTTTTCTTGCGGTGTGCCCCAGAACACAAAAAATCCCCTGGATTTATATATTAACAGGGATGGTTTTTTTGTCGTCGAGACGGACCGGGGAGAGGCCTACACAAAAAACGGCTCTTTCACCCTCAACCAAAATAATCAGCTGGTGACACAGGATGGTTGGCTGGTGATCGGTGATTCGGGCCCCGTGACCTTAATGGAGGGACCAATCAATATCACCCGTGACGGGGGCATATTGATTGACGGCAATCAGGTCGGTCAATTGAAAATCGTTGATTTTGAGGACCGCCAGGCCCTGGTCAAAGCGGGGGCAAGCTTATACTATGATGAAGGTTCGGCCAATCTGAAAACGGTGGATCAACCCGACATTCAATCAGGCTTTTTAGAAATGTCCAACGTCAATGTCGTCAGAGAAATGACGGACATGATTGGTCTCAATCGTCTGTTCGAAACGTATCAGAAGATGATCCAGGCGCTTTCGGAACAGGATGATCTGGCCGTCAACCGTATCGGAACGCTAACTTAACAGGGAGGATTATATGATCAGGTCACTTTATACGGCAGCAACGGGAATGGCGGCGCAACAACTTGAACAGGATGTCATTGCCAATAACCTGGCCAACGTCAATACTGTCGGTTTTAAAAAATCACGGGCCAACTTCCAGGACCTGATGTATCAGGTTTATTCCCAGGCAGGCAGCACATCAGCTACAGGCATTCAGCTTCCGGTCGGCGTTGAAATCGGCATGGGTGTGAAACCCATTTCCATCCAAAAAATATACACCCAAGGCGATTATCAATCAACGGGAAACTCGCTTGATTTGGCCATTGACGGTGACGGATTTTTTCAAATCGATGACGGCAACGGCGAAACGGTCTATACCCGAAACGGCAGCTTTAAACTGAACAGCGACGGCAACATCTGTAACTCCGAAGGCCTGCTGCTGACACCGGCCATTAATGTCCCGACAGGTACCACGGTCATTACGATAGACAAAGCCGGCCTTGTTACGGCAACGGACGGTTCAGGCAGTGTCAGTGAAATCGGGCAGATACAACTGGCATCGTTTATCAATCCGGCCGGCCTCACCAGTATCGGACATAATCTCTACCTGCAGACGGACGCTTCGGGTGAAGCAATTGTCGGAAACCCCAATACTGACGGTAAGGGCGCCATCACCCAGTATTTTTTGGAGATGTCCAATGTCAGCGTCATCGATGAAATGGTCAAGATGATCATCGGCCAGCGCAACTATGAGATCAACTCCAAATCCATTCAAACGGCAGACAACATGCTGAGCATCATCAATAACCTGAAGAGATAATAGCATGAGACGCATCTTGTTTCTTTTCCTTGCGATTTTGATCATGCCCGCTTATGCGGCAGGCGCAGAATTTTCCGTCCATGAAGCCGTCCGCCACTATATTGAGGCGAATGCGACGTGGCCACCAGAAACGATACGCGTAAACTTTCTTACGGAAGAGCCGGACCTTTCCGATCAAAAAAAGACCCTAACCCTACGGGTTGAGCCCGCAGGCTACTATGATTTCATCGGCAACACGTCTTTTTTAGTGCGCTTTTATGAAGATGCCACATTGCTTCGGACCGAGACGGTTCGCACGCGCATCGAGGTGCGGCGAAATATGGTAGTCGCCTCTAAAGCCCTGCCGGCGGGAACTATCCTGACGGAAGGAGATCTCCTCAAAACCAAAAAGTGGGTCCACCGAATCAATACGCATGCCATAGCAACCATGAAAGACGCCATCGGCAAGCGTCTGACCCGACAAATTCAGCCGGGCATGGAAATCGTGGATAACATGCTGCGCGAAGTGCCGTTGATTAAAAAAGGGAAACCGGTCAAGGTGATTTACCATACCGACTTGATGAAAATTGTGACCGTGGCTCTACCGGAAGAAGACGGTTCCGCCGGTGCGATCATCAAACTGAGGAATTTGTCATCGAACAAAATCATCTACGGACGAGTCGTCAGCGACTCTATCGTCGAATTGAACATTTAGGTGCTATACATGAAAAAAATAATCATTATCCACCTGTTGATCACCGTGATGATCAGCGGCTGTGCCATACGCACCCGGAACATGGCAACGGAGCCAACCATCCCGCCACCCATCGCGCCGGCGGTAAAATCCATCGAGGCGCCGCCGCCCGTACAACGTGCCAACGGCTCTTTGTGGACGGGCGAAAACAGACGGAATATGTTTTTTACCGATAACAAGGCCCGCTATATCAACGACATCGTGACCATTGTTATCGAAGAATCATCCAGTGGCCGGAACAAGGCCAGCACCAATACCAGCCGTGATACCGCAACCAACTCCGGTGTGAGCGCCCTGCTGGGCCTTGACACATCGCTGACGAAGAGAAACGCCAATCTCGGTGGAGAAATCTCCGTTGGCGGTAAGTCGTCCAATTCGCTCAAAGGTTCCGGAGATACCTCCAGAGGCGGCACATTGTCGGCCCGCGTCACGGCAAGAGTGGTCAGAATACTGGAAAACGGAAATCTGTTCATCGAAGGGCGCAGACAACTGACATTAAATGAGGAAGATCAATATATCGTTATCACCGGCATTGTCAGGCCGGAAGATATTAGCTCGGAAAATCTGGTTATGTCATATCACATCGCCGACGCCCGGATTGTTTATACGGGCACCGGTGTCATCAACGACAAACAGCGCCCGGGGTGGCTGACCAGGGTTCTGGACTGGGGGTGGCCGTTCTGATGAAAAGAAATCTTTTGATCCTCGCAATTGTGCTTATTATGTCGGCGTTTCAAGCCGCCCAGGCGGCACGAATCAAAGATATCGCCGGATTCGGCGGCGTTCGTGAAAACCAGTTGATCGGTTACGGCCTCGTTGTGGGGTTGATGGGCACGGGCGATGACGTTAAAAACGGTTTTACCAGAGAAACCATTGCCAATATGCTCAGCCGTCATGGCCTGTCCATGAGGGACAGTGCCCCGAAGTCGGATAATATCGCCGCCGTTATTGTTACCGCTCAATTGCCGCCGTTTGCCAAGATCGGCACCCGAATAGATGTAACGGTCTCGTCCATCGGCAATGCCAAAAGCCTTCAAGGAGGACAGCTCCTGATGACGCCGCTTAGGGGTGCGGACGGCAAGGTTTATGCCGTGGCACAAGGCTCCCTGCTCCTGGGAGGTTTCTCCGCCGGCGGTGCCAATGCCAGCGCCACAAAAAACCAGACCAATGTGGGGATGATTGCCAACGGCGCCTTTGTCGAACGGGAAGTGGACTTTGAGTTCGGACGCAACAATAAATTTACCATCAACCTTTTTCAGGCCGATTTTACAACGGCAACGACCATGGCCGGCATCATCAACCAAACCGTTCCTGAGGCGGCGGCTAAGGTCGTCGACGCGTCCACGATTGCCGTCGGTCTGACGCCGGGATTTGAAATCAATCCGGCCCAACTGGTCGCGAAGGTGGAAAATATCAATGTCCCCGTGGATACCGGCGCCGTTATCGTCATGAATGAAAAAACGGGAACCGTCGTCATGGGTGAAAATGTTCGCATCTCCACCGTCGCGGTTGCTCACGGTAATCTGAGCATTCAAATCAAAGAGAGTCTGGATGTCTCTCAACCGTCACCTTTTGCGCCGAAAGCGCCCGACGGCGGCATGCCGTCGATCAATGAAAAAGACGGAACCATCATGGCGCCCGGCGGTCAAACGGTGGTGACAAAGGATTCTTCCATTGCCACCCAGGAAGAACAAAAGCAGCTGATGGTCGTCCCTCGAGGCGTCACCATTCAGGAAGTCGTGTCGGCGTTGAATGCCATCGGTGTCACGCCGCGTGATCTGATTACCATCCTTCAAACGATCAAAGCGGCAGGCGCATTGCAAGCCGATTTAAGGATTATCTAAAATGAGCGATCTTTCTATCCGGCCGCCGCAGTCGGTCATTGACAAAACGGCAACGATAAAAACAACGAATCAAAAAGCCGAACAGGACGAAAAATTAAAAAAAGTCTGTGCAGACTTTGAGGCCGTCATGGTCTACCAACTCATGAAAACGATGCGGCAAACGATACCTAAAAGTGGGTTTTTAAGCGGCTCTCACGGCAAAGACACATACGAAATGATGCTGGATCAACATATTTCGGAATCAGTGGCTCATCGGGGCGACGGACTGGGATTGCAAAAAAATCTTTACAACCAGTTGAAGGCCAAATATGTTAAATAATATTAAAGTATTTTTTTTAATGGTCGATAATCTCATTGAGATCACAACAAAAATTAGATTGCCGCAAGGAAGTGAGCAGTCAGATATACAGGAGTTGTAATCCTTGACCGGGTTCGCCATGCCGGGAAAGATTAGAAGGTGAATTATGATTTCAAAAATAAAAGATGCAACCTCACAGGTAATTCAGCAGTACCAGAAAAGCGACGCCGTAAAGAAAGAAAATGAAACACAGCTGCCGGGCATGTCATCAACCTGGGACGAGAAGGTTGATCTCTCAGCAAAGGCAAAAGATATTCAGCAGATTAAGCAGGTTATCGATCAGACACCCGATGTTCGTGCGGATAAGGTCCGGGAATTGAAGCAGAAGGTCGAAAACGGCAGTTACCAAGTCGATTCCGAAAAGATCGCCGAAAAAATAGTCACGGAATCCTTGATTGACATTATTGTTTAAACGGCACGTCAGGGGATTGCCGTAACGATGTGAAAAATGACAAACAACGGGCAGAAATACGCACCTGGGCAGGGAAAAGCGATGCAAAAAGATGTGGATTCATTATATCAGTCTCTATTGAGTTGTCTGGAGCAGGAATATATTCAGTATCAGGAACTTTTGAAATCACTCGAGGAAGAAGCCCTGATCATCAAAAAATCGTCCCTGGAACATATTCTTGAAAGCAATGCCAGGAAAGAGGTCATTGTTTTGTCTTTAAATATGGCCGCCGAAATGCGGATAAACGCCGTAAAAGAACTTTCATCTCAGCTCAAGTTCAGTAAACCGGCTTCACTAACGCAAATCATCGCCTCCACCAACGGCGACATCCGGCAAAACCTGATGGACTACCAGGAAAAATTTGCCGGGATTATCAATCAGACAAAAAAAGCCAATGAAAACAATAAAAACATGATCAGCTTTTCTCTGTCCCACATAAGAAATACTTTCAATTATATTAATAGCTTAATAGCATCAAACCAGAATTACGACCACCAGGGTCAAATTAAGGCCGAAAATTTGCATGGCAGGTTAATATCACAAGCAGGTTAACAGTCCTGCCGGGAGGGATATTGACATGTCCATCAGCAGCCTTTTATTCACAGCCAGGGACTCCCTGATTACCCATCAATTGGCTATCGATGTTACCGGTTCAAATATCGCTAATGTCGATACACCCGGCTATTCGCAGCAACGTGTGGAATTCACCTCCCTTGGTTCCGTCAATATTGCCGCTAATACCGCTCAGATCGGCGTGACCATCGAACGTATCAGCCGGATATATGACGGCTATATCGAATCACAGCTCATCACTCAGCAGCAAAACAGCGGTTACAGTGAAACCATGTTGAAAGGACTGGAGAATATCGAGGTCATTATCGACGATACGAGCGGCGGCGGACTCAACGAACAGCTCAACAATTTCTGGGCGGCCTGGGAAAGTTTGTCTCAGAATCCCAGCGGCGAAATCGAAAGGAACGCCCTCTATTCAGCCTCGGAGAGTCTTGTCAACACGATTCAATATTACAAAGAAAATCTTGATTACATCAATACGGAAATAAACAGCAGTATCCGTGCCGTTGTATCACAGATCAATGACAAGATCAGCGAGGTCGCGGACCTGAACTCGCGCATCGTCAGTGTCGGAGAAAACAGGGGAGACAACAACGATCTTTTGGACAAAAGGGCGGAAGCGTTGAAAGAGCTCAGCACGATGATTGATCTCAATTACTACGAAAATGACGACGGTTCGATCAATGTGTATATGTCGAACGGTCAGCCACTTTTACAGGGACCTATCGGTCAGACGCTAAGCGTCGCCCTGAACACGGAAGGCTACAGTGAAATATACAACAGCAACGTATCGGGCGAATCCATGAACAACGCCATTCTCAAAGGAAAACTCGGTGCCTTCCTTGAATTGCAGAATGAATCCATCCCCGCCTATATTCAATATCTCAATGAATTTGCTACAGCCTTGACCGCAAGGGTCAACGAACTGCATAGCACCGGTTACGATGCCTATCAAAATACGGGCATAGATTTCTTTGAAATAACCGACACGAACAACGCGGCCGGTACAATAAAAATCAACGACATCATTACGGAAGACGCAAACCGGATCGCCGCTTCCGCATCCGTCACGGGCGACGGCGAAAAAGCAAGCCAAATAGCCTCCATACAGGAGGAATTGATTCTGGACGGCAATACCTCAACCCTGAATAATTTCTTGTCCGCCATGGTCGGTCTGATCGGCCATCAGGTCTCTACGGCCGAAACATACAATGATCACCAAAGCATTATTTTAACACACTTGACTAATCGGCGTGACGCCGTTTCCGGCGTGTCGATCGATGAAGAAATGATCAAGCTGGTCAAATACCAAATGGGATATACAGCGGCGGCAAAGCTATGCAGCACCGTTGATTCACTTCTGGATGAATTGATGGGCATCATATCGTGAGGAGCGTTTTATGAGAGTGACCGAAAATATGCGGTTTAATTCCATGGTGAATAATCTGTTCAGCACCGAAAGCCAGTATTATGAAATCATGGAAAAGGTGGCCAGCCAAAAGAATGTCAACCGGGCATCCGACGATCCGATTGCCGCAACCAAGATCATCGACATCCGAAAAAGCATGGCTGAATATGAGCAATACAGAAAAAATATGCAAATGAGCGACCGATGGATATCCGCAGCGGAATCCAAACTTTCGTCCGCTTTTGATCTTCTCGTCAGCGCTCAGGAAATCGCTGTCGGACAGTCTACGGCAACTGCTACAGCGGCCACCCGCTTGACGGCCGCCCAGAGTGTCGAGGCGATTATCCAAGAAATGCTGAATCTGGCCAACGCGAAGGAAGGTGACCGCTATTTGTTTGCCGGCACCCGCAATGACACCGCACCCTTCACGGGCACCGAAATGTCGGCCGTCATCGAAACGGCCGGCAAAGGGGAAGATAATGTCTTTGGCGGGAATGTAACATCAGGCGGCACTTACACGGGAACGGGCAATCAAACTTACGTGCTGAAAGTCACCACCGCCGGCAACCTATCGGCGGCAACTTGTCAGATATCGACTGACGGGGGCAGAACATGGAACGGCGTTGATCTGGCCATGACAGGCGGTGTCATCAGTTTAGGTGACGGTGTCGAACTCACATTCGACGATCTCGGCGGCACGGAGGTTTTCGGGGAAAATGATGTTTTTTATGTCAATGCCATGGCCGGGGGTTTCTATAAGGGTAATAATCAGGACCTGTCTCTGACCATCAACAGGGGATCAAGCGTCACGTACAACCTGACGGGAGAAGAGGTTTTTACCTCCGCCGGAAGCAGCGGCGCCGACATATTTAAAATCCTGAATGATCTAAAAACCGCTCTGGAAGACAATGACGCCGGCGCTGTCGCAGATCTGATCGATGATCTCAAGGACGCGCAGAACCAGATCTCCCTGAACCAGTCTTTATGCGGAACGAAATTAAATCACCTCGAAATCGCCGAAAACAATTTGTCGGATTACGACGAAAAATTGACCTCACTGCTATCCGAAACTCAGGACGCGGATCTGGCAGAACTGGCGACGAAACTGGCCATGAAGGAATTAGCTTTGCAGGCTTCTTATTCCGTGGCGGCGAAGGTCGGTGAATTATCGCTGCTTAATTTCTTGTAATCATGAAAAGGATGTAATCATGCTAATCCTGACAAGGAAGTTGGGAGAAACGATCACCATCGGTGATGATATTGTCATAACTTTTCTGGATATCAAAGGAAAGCAACTAAGGGTTGGGATCAGCGCCCCGAAAAATGTATCGATTCACCGCGGTGAGATATATCAACTGATCCAGGAGCAAAATAGGGAGGCGGCTGCTTCGGACACTTCGTTGCATGAGATATGGAATGAAATGATGGAGGGATAAAACGATGAAAATAACGACGACAAGGTTTGGTGACATTGACGTTAAGGAATCGGAGTTTATCACCCTGCACGGGTCTATTCTCGGATTTGAGCATCTCAGAGAATTCGTCCTGCTTTCCGGTGAACAGAACACTCCTTTCTGGTGGTTGCAATCGGTTCAAGAACCTGCCGTGGCCTTCGTCGTGATCAACCCCCAAATCGTCAAACCCGATTATGCACCCGCCATTTCCGAGGATGATTTTGAATTCCTGGATATTAAGAAAAAGAAAGACATTGCCTTGTTGGCCATCATGACCATCCGTTCCAATCCGCTTAGAATAACGGTAAACTTGAGAGCGCCGATTCTGATCAATGCACGAACCAGAAAGGCCAATCAGATCATCCTTGCGGATTCGGAGATCCCGATACAATACGATGTTCTGGACAATAAGGAACATCTGAACAAGGACTTGCTTGAGGAGGGAACCCATCACGCAAACGGATTAGCCATGATCAGCCCATCCGTTTGACAGCCGATTGTTTTGTGGACGAAATCAGAAAAAAGATCAAAGCAGAAGAACCTTAAAATCAAATTTCTTTATTGAAGATCATACCGGCGACCTCACTCATTTTGACATACAGATCCCGGATTTCCTTGGGTGGAATTTCACGGATAACCTCGCCGGTTTCCTTATCGGCCACCGTGACCGCAATCTTCTCTCCACGTTTGCCATAGGTGGAATATTCCAGGCTGATGTTCATTTTCTTGATATAATCCTGCATGTCCTTAACCATCTGTGCAACCTGACTCTTGTTTGGAGCCGTCTCATCCGCGGGTTGTGATTTGTTGTGCCCTTCCCGCTTGCATGAAGATGTTTCAGTTACGGGAGCAACCAAAACACTTTGACTGACATCGACTGAATTAATTTGCATCAAACTGACCCCCCTTTCGGTCCTTTCAACATTCACTCAATACAATTATCGGTATTTTTAAAAAATACTTTAATTTATGGATACATAGATAGGATATTGTGCCGAAGGTTATGACCTTATATCGAGAAATTTGGGAAGGCGTTGTTGGATCTTAGCAACATATTTCATCCGTCCGTTTTTTTCATGGCGTACGGTTTGAATCCCTTTATTTAAAGCCATGCAACGACGATGGGCGATTTCGCGGCAGTCTTCGTTCACCGCGACAATTCGTTTGATCTTTTCATTAAGATCTGTAAATATTGTTTCCACGGAGCGCGTCACGCGATTATTATGCCCCAAGGGGGTCTTACGGATGTGCGCCATTTTGCCGTCGAGCTTATCAATGGTTCTGATTAAATCATCCCTGCGTCTAATAAGTCGGTCGACTTCTCTGACATCCTCTTTTTCGAGGCATTGACCCAAAAGCTGAGTACAGGAAAGAAACTCGTCATAGACTTTTAATTTAAGCTCCAGGATATTTTGAATTACTTCTTCCGGGGAATTTTTCACGGATCTAAACACTCCACGCCCTTGCGGCAACTGTCGTTCTGCCCGATCCATAGGTTGTACTCCCGACCGGACGATTTTTTATCTGGTTTGAAATAATGTCCTGATTGGCCTTTTCTTCAACGGATTCGGCCGCATTCGGCACTGCTAAAGCTTTCCATGCGGACTCCAGCTCTTCCAGCATGCCAATGACCTGATCAAACATCCTTGTGTCTTTCTTAAGATCCGCCTCCGTCAAAATCCGGAACATATAATTGTACAGCTTTCGCAGGTTCATCGCCACTTCACCGCCTTTTTCCATATCCAACGATGCGTTTAGTTCATCAATAAAATTGAGCGATTTTTGCAAAGCTTTCGCTTTTGTTTCAAACTGACGGTCTTCGTATGCCTTAACGGCAAGTTTGAGGTTGCTGATGGCACCTTCGTAACACATCAAGACCAATTTGATTGGGTTGGCGGTCAGAACATTTGCCTGCTGATAGGTTTTCTGAACATTGCTGTACATAACGTTGATTGCCCCTTTCTCTCCTCTTTATAGTTAATTTATTTATTTCCACCCGCTATCGGCGGCACTCAGCTGATTGGCAAGCCAGTTGCTTTGACTCTGAATTTTCTGCAATGCCAATTCCATCAACACGAAACGGTTAATCATTTGTTCGCTCTTTTTTGCCAGTCTTTCTTCCAATTCTTCGATCTGTGTCTCGAAAGAAGCAATGCTTTCCTGAAGAGATTGTTGCTTGTACGTAACATATCCGTCTATGGTGTCGGTAATGTAATAAAGAGTACGATCATACAATTCACCGACACCATAGGTCAGTTTGACAGTCCCTACTTCACCTGATGCTGTTCCGGTATATTTAATGGATAAACCGTCAATGTTGGCCTCGTCACTATCTCCTTTCAGTATCTGGCCCGAGCCGGTGGCCGCTTCACCGTTTATGGTCCCGGCAACATCCAACCCGTTATCCACGGTTTGATCTCCACTGGTCCAGAGCAGATTATTCTGTTGCTGAATCATAAAGCTGAAATCCGAACCATAACTGTTACTGTTTATAACCAGATGATCCCCCGAATCGGTGGATGCCGTTATATCCATCGCGTAACGGCCTGTCTGTCCTCCCGTATTGGTCGCCAACACCGTTCCGAGATCAAGGTCATGGGCCGATGTCATGTTGAACGTCAGAGAGATACTGCTGGCACCCGTCGTATCATCGGTAATAATGATTTGTCCGGATTCATTGATGGACGCCGTCACATCACCGCCAAAAGCCGTCTCTATGGCGGACAGGAGGCCTTGCACGGTATCGCTCGTTATGTCTTCAATGGTATAAGAGCCGCTCATGGAACCGCCGTTACGTAAAGTGCCGTAAAAAGAAATTTCATCGCCGTCTTCAAGATTGGCGGACAAGCCGCTCGAATCATAGATGCTGTTCCATGTTGTCGAAGATGTAACGGCCGCCGCCTGGCCGGCATCGGCATAAAGCTGTTCGGAGCCTGCCAGGATCTGCGTATAGACCGCATCCAGTTCATCGTTGACGGCATTTACTATCTGCGTCATCGTCATGCCACTGGTTAAACTCACCGTAGCGACTTTAGATCCATCCGTAATCGTCAGGGTTTCATCGCCGCTCAGGCTTGTGTTGTCCGATGCCGTCGATGTGCTTTGCGTAGCCGCCTGAGTGACATCGACGGTGTATTCGCCTCGAACCGTATCGGTTCCATGGCCGATATATTCGAGGGTTCCGGTGCTGGTCGTTCCGTCAGCGGCAAAAAGCTTTACGATATCGTTAAAATGACTGATGAGGTTAGCGCGCAATTCACTTTCGTCAACGGAAAGTTGACCATAACGATCTACATTGATTCCCACCAGCCCCATCGTTGAATAATCCGTCGAAACACCCCAGACATTTTGAACAAGTATTGACGTCAGGTCGGACTTGACCGAGGAGAGCGTCCCGTCTCCAAAAAGCACGCCTCCCGCTTCCTGCTCCGTCTCATCGTAAGATGTCTGCTCCGAAATATAACTGGCAATCGAATTATAACCGGAAACAAAGGTATTGATTTTTTCCATGATGGAATCGATGTCTCTGCCGATGTTTAAAGAGATGGTCGTTTCCGTATCCGCAGCCAGCAAATTGAGCGTGACGCCGTCGATAATGTCGTCAATCGTATTTTCCGAGCGTGATACGGTCACCCCATCCACCGTCACGGACGCATCGGCTCCCGCTACAAGTTCTCTTTTACGCATGGTGGTCGCGGAACCAAGATCGTCATCCGCATCGAAATTCAAGGTATCGTCATCGGCACCGCCGTTGTCCTTAACACTGATGACGACCGCCAAGCAGCTTGATCCGGTCGTATTGTCCACGACCTTGATTTTGCCGTCACCGGTAACCATTGCCGTGACGTCTCCGAATACGGACTCTATTTTGTCCAGGAGATCCTGAATGGTTGTTGTATCGGACAGCACCAGCGTATCATCAGTGACGACAGCGCCATTGGTATCAAAACCCTCCAGATGGATATAATCCGTGCTTGTATAGCCCGTATAACCGTCTATGTCCTTAATCAGGGAGTCCGCATCAATAATGGCGCCATCGGCCGTATTGGCCGTATCACCGACAACACCGTAGACATCGGACACACCGCCTTGAATAAATCCCAGGGTTTCGAGAATGTTGCTGTCATCGGTAAAGGTATTGGAAGCCCCGTCGATCAACAGCCTGTAATAGGTTTGATCATCGTCATCAACTTCCGTGACGATCGAAGCCGACAGGCCCGCAGCGGATAATTTGGTCTGAAGGCTGCTCAATGTATCCGTACTCAGGTCGATGGCATCAATGGTCAGTCCATTAATGACAATTTCATCATCCTCCGATGCCTGGGTGCTGGACAGGCCCAAAAGCGATTTGATGGATACGCTCGTACTGGTAAAACAGTCCGACATATCACCGCCGGTAATATGATTCTTGGCGGTCCGGCTGGTATCGGTAAAACCGAATTGATTGAGGATATCCACAGCGCCGCCGTTGAGCAGGCCGATCCCATCTTCGCCGGTTTCATCACTCGTCAGGATCAGTCGAATATCTCCCGTCCCGTACGTGATGATACTGGCCGTCACACCGGTTGGATTGTCACCGGAATTTGCATTGTTGATTTTGGTTTTGACATCACCCAAGGAGTCTGTCGAGGCAACGCTGATGACCGTTCCGTTGATCAGAATATCACCCGCAAAATCGGCCCCAAGAGCGTCGGTTCGACTCGCAAAAGAGCCGGAGGACAATTTCTGAGCCGCCGCCAGGGAATTGACCGTCATCGTATAAGAACCCACCGAGGCCGAGGAGGATGTCGTTACCGTCAGGAGATCCGATGCATCCACCGTGGAACTGTCCGTCGACATGGTGGTATTGTAAACATGAAAATCTTCAACATCTTTCAGATTGCCGGCGGCGGTCTTAAGGGCCAGAAGCTTTGTATTCAAGGATTGCCATTCGCTGAGCTTCTTTTCATATTCCGCTTGTTTATCGGAAATAATATCAACCCGACTGTGTTCAATTTCAATCAGCTGAGTCACCATGCTCTGCCAGTCAAAACCGCTTGAAAGGCCGCTGATCAGACTCGTACTGCTCATATGGCATCTCCTCGATACTTATTGGAATCGTTTTCTGCAAGGTGATATCTTGTGACATCTTTTTAGATACACGACATTAAGATCAATAAATACATCGGAAAATAATTCCGAAAACTTTAAAGCTATTCTTGATTATGCAAATGTTCTGCCAAAAAAAACCCCGCATCCGGGGATGCGGGGTTTTGGAAAGGGGTTAAAAGTTTGGTTACTACTGGAACAACGACAATACCTGCTGTGGCGACATATTGGCCTGAGCCAACATGGACGTACCGGCCTGAATCAGAATCTGGTTCTTCGTAAAGGTCGTCATTTCCGCCGCCATATCCACGTCGCGGATGGTGGATTCCGCGGCGGTGAAGTTCTCCAGCGTAATGGACAGGTTGGCCGACGCATATGTCAGCCGGTTCTGATAGGCGCCGATTTCCGCTCGGGACGACGCCAGCGTTTCGATGGCGTTATCAATCGTCGTCAGGGCGGCCAGAGCCTTCGCAGCCGTATTAATGTTATTCGCCGCCAGACCAAGCGTCGATGACGTGATCGCATCAATGGTCACGCCTAACTGAGAGTTCACGGAATCGTTTTCATAGCCGATCTGGAAAGCCGCCGTGGAGCCCGCGGTAACGACCGGATCAGCTGCCGCAAGGGCGGCGGCCGCGACCGACGCAACCATGGCACCGGTATATTTAAAGCTGATGCCGAGGGTGGAGAACTGAACGGTGCCCGCGGTTCCGCTTGCATTAGTCAGTGTCTCGCTTTCCGAAACGCCGTCCTTCGTAATGGTCAGCACCCCGCCGGAAGAAGTCACTGTATAGTTGCCTGTTGCCGCCGTACTGAATGTCGCGTCATAGATATTGGCAATGGCATCCCACTCATCGGAGGTATTCCCGGCGCTAAACGATCCCGTCGTCAAGGCCGTGCCGGCATATTTGGTTGAATTGGCGATACGGTCGATTTCCGACACCAGGGTGTTATATTCATCGGAAACCTTATCGAGGTTGTCCGAACCGACATTGGCGGAAGCAGCCTGGGTCGCCAGTTCCTTCATACGGGTCAGGATATCACCGACACTGGTCATGGCGCCTTCTGCCGTCTGCAAGAGGGCATTGGCCTCCGTAATGTTTCTCTGGGCAACCTTCACCGAGGATATATCCGCTCTGAAGCTCTGAGAAATGGCCAGCCCCGCGGCGTCATCCTTTGCAGAATTAATACGGTAACCCGAAGACAATCTTTCCAATGATTTGCTCAAGCCGGTATCGGCAATATTCAAATTTCTGTATGCGTTCATTGCCGCGATATTATTTTGAATTCTGAAACCCATGTTTTTATCCTCCTTGATTTTGTTTAATGAATTTGAATTTTTATGGCATCCTTGCCATGTTTGTTAAGATTCGTTAAAAAACCAGCCTGGCCTTCACCAAGCTCCGATTCCTGAAACCGCCGGCTTTTTCACCTCCTTTCGTATTTATCTTCCGACCTTTGGCCATATAATCGGCAGGAAAAAAACGTAACTTTAATTTTTTACTGTTATTCATAAGCAAATGTGTTGAGCCACAGAAATCAAACAATGAATATTTGATGAAAACATACGGATGTTTGCATCCTATGGTCTGGATATTGCAGAATTTTTCAATGAATCGAGAGGAAAAGGCACATTGGATCATGAACCTAAAAAATATCTTCACAAATAATTTAACAGCCCTGGATAATCAATTTCCGGTCCTTGCGCAACGACTGAAAAACCATTTGGTGGACACATCATGGCAGGCTTTTCTCACAGAATCCGGCGTCTTTTCTTTTCATCATGACGAACTTGACGGCTGTTCTGCCAGCATGTGCAGCCGGTTTGATCCGATTACGGAAGGGAAAACCTGGTTCAACATCAACGCCGCCGAAAGGTATCATCCCTATGTCGTGCTGGGTTGCGGCCTGGGGTACCATATTCTCCCGTTTGCCAACGGACGGCAAGGCAACCGAAAGATCGCCGTCATTGAAGCGTCAATGGACCTGTTTTACCTGGCCATGTCCGTCAATGATCTGACGAACATTTTTTCCCTGGAGCGGTTAAGTTTATTCGTCTCCGAACAGTCAATACTTGAAAGCGCTCTGAAGGATTTCTGCACGTCCGATACCCGCTACGGTCTTTTTCTGCCGTCGACATCCTTTAACAGCGTCTATTATGAAAATATATCCGCCCTGCTGGACCGGACGATTTATGAATGCCGAAACAACGGTGAAGGCGACGGCCGATGCGGTGCGGTCAAGGAATTTCTCAATCTGCTGGGAGAATGACGAACCTCTATAGACTATGCATATTCTTGTTATCAGAAATCACCGTTTAGGCGATATCCTGCAGCTGACTCCGATGCTGAAAGGTTTGAAGCGGAAATACCCCGATAGCCGCATTTCTTTCATGACCGGCAGTGAATATGGGTGTCTTCTGAGCCATAACCGGCATGTGGACCGGATTATCCGCTTTAAAGAAAACCAATACAGGCACTGGCTGAAAAAGGACCCGTCCAGATACCCTTACATGTTTAACCGTTTATACGATCTTTGCGCGGATTTGCAAGACGAGGGCATCGATCTCGTCATCAACCGCCAGTATGAGGAGGGCGGTCTTCTTGCCGATATCCTGGGCCGGAACGTTTGGGGGGGCCGATACCAATCGTCACACGGCCTGGTCTTTGACGATCAACGGTCCGAAGACCTTTATAAAGTCATTTTGTCCGACCGCAGAAAAAACAAACGAAACCTTGCGGACTGGTCCTGTCTGATCGCGGGGGTTTCTCCCGGGGAAAGCATGGAATTGAATATTTCATCAACGGATCAATGGGCGGCCGATCGGCTGCTGGCCGAGTCCCCAGCAAAAGAAGATCGGCCCCTTATCGGAGTCCAGTTGGGCGCCGCCCATCCGTTCCGGCAGTGGGGACCGGACCGTTTCAGCAGGGTGATTTCCCTGCTCGTCGCCGACGGCAACAAGATCGTTCTGGTCGGTACGGCCAATGAAAAAGAGATGGCTGATAAGGTGAAGACTGCGGTCGTTAAAGGCAACGGACAAATGATCGATCTGGTCGGCAAGACGTCCATCCCCTGCCTGGCGGGGATCATGAAACGCTGTGATGCGCTGATTACCGGTGACACCGGGACGATGCATGTGGCCGCAGCCGTCGGCACGCCGGTGCTGGCCGTCTTTTACGGAACGGCCTACCCTTGGGAGACGGGCCCATACGGCACAGGACATGTCGTTTTGTATTCGGACGAACCCTGCGCCCCTTGCCTCGATCCCTCAACATGCCGCTTTCAGCACCGCTGTAAAAGCAACATCACCCCGAACGATGTGTATGAAGGATTTTTACTCGGCAACGCTATGAGAAATAACAGGCCCCTTCCGGCCTTCACAAAAAAAGACGGCGTCAAGACCTTTGTGACTTGTGTGGAGCCGGGATGCGGACAATCCCTGATTCCGGCGGATCAATGGACGAAACGGCACCTTCTGCTGCCGCCTGACGAAAAAAATTTATCCACCAACGACAGCGCAAAGTCTGATGGTCTACCGGACAGGGCCACACTGCTCGAACCCTATTTCCGAGGCGACGGGGATGAATTTTTCAGCAGGTTTCAGGAATACCTGCAAAGGATTCCCCTGTTGTGTGAAATGATCAGTACATCGGCCCCAGCCGGCCGGATCGACCAAACGGAATGGCTGAATCCGGTCCTGCAGATATTTCAAAACGCCGTAGCCGTGCTGCAGACAGGCGACGCCGTCAGACTTGCTGATTTTATTCAATATAAAACAGCAGATATGGAAAACCGGTTAAGGCTGGCCGTCAAACAACACACGCATGGACAGGAATATCAGACAGGTAAAGCGTCTATCCGTTCATAATAACGACAATACCTACAGGAGTGCACATGGGCAAAAAAAATAAATCATTCCGGCGAATAGGACATCAGACCAGAAGTCCTCTACCATCAACACAAAAACAAATCGACCGGCAGAACCTCCTGAGACAGGCCATGGCCCTCCATCAACAGGGAAATATGGCCGAAGCGGAACGCTTATATCTATCGATCCTGCGATTGAATCCCCGTCATTTTGACGCCCTTCAATTGCTGGGCATTCTCAATAAGCAGATCGGTCGTCTGGATGCGGCCGGTGATCTCATGCAACGATCATTAAACATCAATCCGAATCAACCCCACGTCTTCAACAATCTCGGCATCGTTTTACAGGCCCTGGGCAGGCATGACGACGCACTGGCCAGCTATGAAAAAGCCGTCGCCCTTAATCCGGGTTTCGCCGATGCCTATAATAATCGGGGGATTGTATTTCAGTCTCTTCACAGATACGAAGAGGCCCTGGAATGTTTTGAGAAGGCCCTCGCCGTCCAACCGGGTTACGCCCAAGTGCATAACAATCACGGCAATGCCCTGCAGGATCTGAAACGCTACGATGAGGCGATCCAAAGTTATGAAAAAGCGTTGGCCCTCAAACCTGATTTCGTCGAGGCCTATACCAATCAAGGCAATGCCCTCCAGGAGCTTCAAAGGTATGATGAGGCCGTCCAAAGCTACGACAGGGCCCTGGCCGTCAATCCGGATTTGGCCGAGGCATACAACAACCGCGGCAATGCCCTGCAGGAACTCCGGCGATATGACGAAGCTTTGGCCAGTTATGAAAAGGCCGCCGCTCTCAAGCCGGGCTATGCCGAAGTATATTACAATTGCGGCAACACCCTGCAGGATCTCGAACGATACGACGAAGCCGTCCGATGTTACGACCGGGCCCTGGCCGTCAACGCCGGCTATAACGAAGTACACAACAATCGAGGCAATGCCTTGAAGAAGCTCAAGCGTTACGAGGAGGCGCTCGCCAGTTACGACAGGGCGCTGATCGTCAGTCCTCATTCAGCGGAAATTTATTACAATCGAGGCAATATCTTAAAAGACTTGAAGCGCTGCAACGAGGCGATCGCCAGTTATGAAAAGGCCGCCATCCTCAAGCCGGACTATGCCGATGCGTATAATAACTGCGGTATTGTGCTGCAGGACCTGAAGCGATACGATGAAGCCCTGGTTTACTACGACAAGGCGCTGGCATTCAAACCCGATTTTGCCGAAACGTACAATAACATCGGCAATACTTTCAAAGAGACCAAACGTTATGACGAGGCCTTATACCATTATGACCGGGCCATTGCCGCCAGACCCGATTATACGGATGCCCACTGGAACAAGAGCATCCTGTTGCTTCTCACCGGCCGGTATGAAGAGGGATGGCGGCTGTATGAATGGCGCTGGCAAAAGGAAGAGATTAAACACCTCGTCCGGAATTTTCCCCAACCCCTGTGGCTGGGCGATGCCGATATCAAAGACAAAACCATCCTCCTTCACGCCGAACAGGGGCTGGGCGACGCCATTCAGATGCTGCGCTACGTCCCCCTGATCAAGGTGAAGGGCGCCGGCGTCATCGTCGAAGTGCCGGCGGCTCTGGCCGCTCTGGCGGCGGAAATCCCCGACGTCGATCAGGTCGTCGT
Organism: Deltaproteobacteria bacterium; assembly: GCA_016928025.1. Taxonomy (GTDB): domain Bacteria; phylum Desulfobacterota; class Syntrophia; order Syntrophales; family JAFGHS01; genus JAFGHS01. The sequence goes on along the minus strand of JAFGLN010000009.1, from coordinate 60 downwards.
CAAGGGCGACGCCCTGCCGGACTTCCATAGGCACTGCCCCCTCATGAGTCTGCCCCTGGC
>JAFGLN010000117.1 GCA_016928025.1 Deltaproteobacteria bacterium | reverse complement strand
GGTCTGGATTTGGAACTCTTGACCAAAGCATAGCAGAAAGTATCTGCTTTCCGTTATGCTCCGGAGGTGCCTTTTATATGGTTATCAGGTCTTGTTTTTTGCCTTAAAAAGGGGTATATGGGCAAAAAACAAGACCTGACCCCATATACCCATCAATGGAGATACCCCGGCCTTTCATCTTCCGCAGCCTGTAATCTCTCCTCTTCCTCCCACTGCAGAATTTTCCGGCGAGCGGCTCTTTTTTTGCGAAAATAGCCGTAGATAAAAACGAGTGAGGCAACAAACCACAAGGTTGATGCGCTTAAGATGATGGGCAGCCAGGAAGAGCGCAGCTTGAGATAGGACAGCCAATTGGATGCCAATTCATCAAGCGGCATGCCCGTCGCATGTCGTAACGAACTTTCCAGATGGCCGCTGCGGCTGTAATTCCTGATGAACTGATGAAAGGCCTCTCGGCCGATCTTGTTGATGATAAAAGAAATGAAGATGAAACTCTCCGCATAGGCCAGTTCGGCAGCATGTTTATCGACTGGAAACGAACGGGTCAATACCTGTAAGGGGATTAATTTCCCCGTCAGAACCGCCTGTGTCAGCACAGCATGCCGATGAAGCTTCCATTCCCGCGATTCATACATGGCGAGCCCCTCATTAAGCCAGACTGGAACATCTATACCTTTCAGGGCACGGCCGAGGGCAATATGGGTAAATTCATGGATGAAAATTTCCGGGACATCGATATGTCCCTTTTTGATCGACTTCGGCGACCTTAAAACGATCAGATTTCTTTCCGGATACGCGACGCCCGCAGCCCAAAGCGGCACCCAGGATCCACGCGGTTGATCGTCCTGGAACGCCTCAATGGTCGGCGAGATGATAACCACCGTTTTTTCGGGAAAATCAATACCAATGTCTCCGATAATCCGCCGGCGTATATCCTTCGATTCCTCGGCCAGATCCTGCGCAATACTCGCATCGCCGGCGCTGAAGCGGATAATGAAGTGCTCATTTTCTATGGATTGATAGCCCGCTGCCGCAACGCTCGCCGTTAGAGCAACAACCAAGCTGATAATCAAGGCCTTAATGAAAGCCACTTTATCGTACCCAAAATAACGTTCTAAGCATTGGTGCGGCCCCCGCTCTTCTATAACATAACCTCCCGGACGGCCGCCGGCACTTTCGCTTCAAACTGCTTGAAATTCTCTTTGAAATCCAGGGACAATTTCATGGCCCGCTCTTCATATTGATCCCGATTGGAAGTACATAACCTGGGATCGAGCATTTCCGCAGGTACGCCTTCACAGACTTTCGGGATCATAAACCCAAACAACGGATAGGGCTCAAATTCGCCGGCGGCGAGATTGCCTTCCAGGATGGCTTTGATCAAGGCACGGGAATAAGCGATCTTGATGCGTTCACCCCGGCCATAGGGTTCCCCGACCCAACCGGTATTGAGGAGCCAGCAGTCAACGGCGTGCTCCCGTATTTTCTGCAGGAACAGATCGGCATAAACGGTCGGCGGCAGAACCATAAAGGGGGCGCCGAAACAGGCACTGAAGGTGGCGGCAGGCTCCTTGATGCCGACTTCGGTTCCGGCCACTTTGGCCGTATATCCGCTGAGAAAATGGTAAACGGCCTGCTCCGACGTTAGTTTTGCCACGGGCGGCATAACACCGAAGGCGTCGCAGGTCAGCATGATGACGTTTTTCGGATGACCGCCGGTGCCGTCGCGGCGGGCATTCGGGATATGGGGAATGGGATAGGCCGCCCGGGTGTTTTCCGTTAAAGAATCATCGTCAAGATCCAAATATCTCGTGTAGACATCAAGACCGACGTTCTCCAGGATCGTCCCGAAGCGTCTGGTGCATTCGAAGATATCGGGCTCGGCCTCCCGGGACAGGCGAATAATTTTCGCGTAGCACCCGCCCTCGAAGTTGAAGATTCCGTCCTTGCTCCACCCGTGTTCATCATCTCCGATCAGGTAGCGGTCCCGATCCGCCGACAGGGTCGTCTTACCCGTGCCGGAAAGACCGAAAAAGACGGCCGTATCACCGTTCTTTCCCATATTGGCTGAACAGTGCATGGAAAGGACCGAACCCTGGGGATAGACGTAATTGAGGACGGTGAAAACAGATTTTTTAATCTCACCGGCATAACTGGTCCCGCCGATGAGGACAAGATTTTTCCCGAGATGCAGGAGAATGAAGGCCTCGGACGACGTGCCGTCAAATTCGGGAACCGCATGAAATCTGGGAACCGCAATGATTGTGTATTGGGGTTTATGGGTCAGCCCCTCCATCCGATCCTTCATTTGGATAAAGAGGTTGCGGGCGAACAGATTATGCCAGGCCGTCTCGGTAATGACGCGGATGGGGATTTTATATTCCGGCGCCGCTCCGGCATAACAATCCTGAATGAAAAGGTCCTTATTCTGGAAATAGGCCTGGAGCCGATAAAAAATTTGGGTGAACCGGGCTTCATCGATCTCCTTGTTAATATCACCCCACCATATCTTATTTTCGCTCGAAGGTTCCCGGACAATAAACCGGTCATTGGGTGACCGCCCCATATGATGGCCTGTCCGGACGACCACCGGCCCCAGATGGGCGATATGGCCTTCGCGTCTCCGGACAATCTCTTCGTAAAGCTGAGGCGTCGCGGCATTCCAGTATATGTTCCCGACGTTTTTAAATCCGAGGGCCTCAAGGTCCAAACGCACACCGTTTTGGTCAATCATATACCCCTCCCTTTAAATCTTTACATAATGACGGGTGTCAAGTCCGTTGATTTATTAAAATCACTCACCTGGCTTTCGACCGATGACCTCCTGATGTTCATTCGTTTTGGTGGATGATGCTCCCATATCATTTTTAAAAAATATAGGTAAGTTAAGTTTTTATGTCAATGTTTTTAATAAAAACGAAAAACATTAAAAGATCCTTGGGAAATTTGCTTTACAAAAGGCCGTCTTCTCCATTATTCTTAACGACGTTTATCGCTAATTTGCTGGAAGGAGTCCAACCTTATGGAAAAAATACAAATTCCCGAAGATGTCTACGATATGGTGATTATCGGCGGGGGTCCGGCGGGACTGACCGCGGGTCTTTACACGGCCAGGGCCGGTTTCAAGGTTCTTTTGATCGAAGGGACGGCGGCAGCGAGCCAAATTACCGTGACGGATATGATTGAAAATTACCCGGGTTTTCCGGAAGGCATCGGCGGTTTCGAACTGGTCGAAAAATTCAAAAAGCAGTCCGTGCAATTCGGTTTGGAACTGATTATGGCTGATGTGCACACCCTTGCCGCCGGGCAATGGAGTGATGTAAAAGGCTGGGAGGTAACGACGGACAGCGGCGTTTACGGGGCTTTGGCTGTGATTGTCGCAACGGGCACGCAATGGCGAAAACTGGATGTCCCCGGTGAGGAGACCTACCTCGGCAAGGGAGTTTCTTATTGTGCAACCTGCGACGGCCCCTTTTATCGAAACCGGGATGTGGTAGTCGCCGGCGGCGGCGATACGGCCATTCAGGAGGCCCTGTTTCTGACGAATTTTGCCAAAAAAGTCACTGTCGTTCATCGGCGCGACCGCCTGCGCGCCACGGACATCCTTCAAAAAAGGGCCTTTGCCAACGAAAAGATCGCGTTTCAATGGCGTTCCGTTATCGAAGAAATCTCGGGCGGGAATTTCGTCGAAAAAATCAGAGTTCGCGATGTCGACCAAAAGGATAGCGTCACGGAAATCCCGGCGGAAGGCATCTTCATTTTTATTGGTACAACACCCAAAACGGACCTGTTGCGCGGCATCTGCGAGTTGGACGAAAATGGCTACGTCATTACAAATTCCCATATGCAAACATCGGCAAAAGGCATCTTCGCCTGCGGCGACTGTATTCAGAAACTGCTCCGGCAGGTGGTCACGGCCTGCGGAGATGGGGCAACCGCGGCTCATGCGGCCCAGCTCTATGTGGAAGATCTGAAAGGGGAAGCCTACTAAATGGATTGGCTGTGGGAGTTTCTCCGGGATTTACCCTCCCGGATCAACCCGAATATTTTTGAAATCGGCCCCCTGCAGGTTCGCTATTACAGCGCGATGTATATCGTGGCCTTCGGCCTGACCTATATCCTGACAATTTACAGGATTAAGCGGGAACATTTCCAATATTCGAAGGAAATGATCCAGGATCTGTTTGTATGGGGAATTCTGGGGCTGATTATCGGGGCACGGCTGGGCTATGTCCTGTTTTATCATTTTTCCTATTATCTGGCCCATCCGCTGGAAATCATTCTGCCTTTCGATTTTACTAACGGGATGCGGTTTGTGGGCATCAGCGGCATGTCGTTTCACGGCGGCGCGATCGGTCTTCTGTTGGGGGGTTTTATCTTTTGCCGGCTGAAGCATGCCGATTTTTGGAACCTGACCGAGCTTTTCGCACCGATTGCACCGTTGGGCTATACCTTCGGACGGATCGGAAATTTTATCAACGGCGAACTTTACGGCCGGGCGACCGATGCACCCTGGGGCATGGTTTTCCCCCTCGATACCGACAAGCTGACCCGTCACCCGTCGCAACTTTATGAGGCCTTCTTCGAAGGCATAGTATTGTTTGCCGTCCTGTGGTCCATCCGAAAAAAAAGTCCCTTTGACGGTTTTCTCATTGCCCTTTATCTCATCGGCTATGGGGTGTTTCGCTTCTTCCTGGAATTTTTCCGCGAGCCCGATCTGCATCTGGGCTTTATCTGGGCGGGTCTTACCATGGGGCAATTGCTTTGCATCTGCATGATATTGACAGGATTCGTCATCACTGTGTGGAAGAAACCTCAACCATAAGTGTCGGCCGGAGTATATCGGCATTATGCGATCCGGCCGACGGCAAAATCAAACAACTTGTTAACGAAGCCGTTTTACGCTTCGACCTTTCATCTAAGGACGCGAACTTTCTAATGGGATTCCACAGTAAAGAAAAAACAGGGGGTAAGTCGTCGATCTCAAATACAAAGGCCGGATTGCGAGAATCAAACGAATTGTTGATCCAAAAGGAGGAACAGCCATGGGACAAAATCTCATTATCATTGGTGCGGGGGCCGGAGGTGCATCCATTGCGGCTGAAGTCAGACGGAGAGATCCCTCCATCGCTGTCGCTATGATCGAAGCGGGGCCCTTCATTTCAACTGCCGCCTGCCCGATGCCTTACTTCATTGGCGATCTGATCAAGGATGTCAATCATCTGGTCGCCCGGACGCCGGAAAAATTCCGGGAGTCAGGGGTCGATGTCCGGATCAACACCCGTGTGGAGGGGATCAATGAAGCGAAAGGCGTCGTCGAGCTGTCCGACGGAACTGCCCTGCCCTTTGACATCCTGGCGCTGGCCACGGGAACGGATGCCTTTGTTCCTCCCATTCCCGGGGCCGATCAGGAAGGTATCTTCACTCTGAAACGCCTGCCCGACGCCGTTAACATCAAGCACTTCATCGAAAAAGAAAAGTGTCGGAAGGCCGTCATTGTGGGGGGCGGATTCATCGGAATGGAAATGTGCGAAGCCTTGACCACAAAGAACATCGAAACATCCGTCATTGATTTGGCCCCCCGCCCGGTCATGCGGTGGGATTCCGAATTCACGAAAGTGATTATCGAAGAGATGGAGCGTCACGGTGTCCCCTTTTTGCCGGAGACAAAGACCCTGTCGATCGAAAAAGGCACAGGGTACCGGTTTCACCTGAATACAAACCGCAATGAAATGGACGCCGACTTGATCATTATGGCCGTGGGAATCAGGCCGGTCAACAATCTGGCGAAAGAACTGGGGCTGGATTTGGGTAAAAATGGTGCCGTCAAAGTCAATTTTGCCCAGCGCACCTCCAAGGAAAATATCTATGCCGCCGGCGACTGCTGTGAGGTCTATCACCTGATCAGCAAACAGTGGGTAAACATCCCCCTGGGCGACGTGGCCAACAAGCAGGGACGTGTGGCAGGCATCAATATCGGCGGCGACAGCATGATGTTTCCGGGCGTCGTGGGAGCCCAATCCTTCCGCATATTCAATCTGGAGGTGGCCGCGGCGGGCATTGACGAACGGGAAGCGGCAACGAGCGGTTACAGTCCCGCCTGCACGATTATCTGGGACAGCGCCATCACGGGGTCCATGCCGAATGCGAATGAGGTCGGCGTCAAGCTGGTGGCCGACCGCTCAACGGGTAAATTATTAGGCGCCCAGGCCATCGGCAAAACAGGCGTTGTCAGCCGCATCAACACTTTGGCTTGCGCCCTCTGGGCGGGCATGGGCCTTCAGGAAATCGGCTATCTGGATCTGGCTTACGCGCCGCCGTTCTCATCGGCTTGGGACCCGATCCATGTAGCGTGCCAGAGGTTGCTGCGTGATATGCAGAGCGGCGCCGTGGGTGCCTGCGATTTGTAAATCCATCGCAAAAAAATGGCAGGATTTACTTTATGGTCTGAGACAAATCCATTTGCGTCAGGATATCATAGTCGTCATTTAAGGCGATGGCCGTACCGTCCTGATTGGATCGCTGAATGACACCGGATGCGCTGATGATTAAAGTGCCTTCCGGATCTTCGGACGTTTTCAATTCATCAAAGTGTAGAAATATTTCCACTTTAACCGGAACCCCTTCCGTAAATGACGGCGCGCTCTTCTTTAGAAATATGCCCCCGGCTGACAGGTTGTCCGTTTCAAGGGCAATTTTATTTTCCCGATCTTTTTTCGTCGGAACTTCAATTTTTGTCGGGACATTGAGCTTAAACCGTTCGAACTTCCGTCTTTCTTCCACAGCCGTCTACCTCAGGGTGCATTGATGAATGGATCAGTTGATGGGGCAGGACCGAATCTAAACGGGTATACTGTTGCCAGTTCCTTTACCATTTTTAGCATCATTTTAATAGAAAAATTTCAAGGCTATCGATCATATCATCACATTAATCCCCTTCCCTTCATCCAAAGGCCAGGGACTCTATCGGATACGCCCGAAAATGTTTGACTAAAGTTTCGATAACAACTATAAGTTTTCATTAAATTTGTTATGCATCCTCATGAGTCGGAGGTGACGCAGCGCAGTGCGGAAATGATCCTTGACGGTGGAGGGAAGCTTTAACAGCTCGTTACCATTTACTATTCACTATTTACAGCCACTTCTATTAAGAAAAGATAAATTGAGAAAGATAATGCCGACAACATATGATCATTTGGAAATCAGATGCCCCCGTTTGGGAGGAGAAGTCAAGTTTGCCTATTGCCGGCGGGAAAGCGGCGATAGGCCGTGCGCGCGTACAATTACCTGCTGGCAGTCTTTTTTCCCTGTTGAACAATTCCTGAAAGACAATATGCCGGAAGAAGACTGGGAAAGGTTTACTCGGGAACAACCGAAAGACAAGGTAACGACACTCATCGACTTGATCGAAGCCGCCAAAAAAAGGAGAAATCAAGGCTGAAAATGGATCTTTTCGATCAGGAAGAAAAAAAAACAGATGCACGTCCGCTGGCCGACCGGATGAGACCGCGGACGCTGGATGAATACATCGGGCAATCGCATTTAACGGACGAAAATGGATTGCTTCGTTTGGCCATTAAAGAAGATCAACTCTTTTCCATGATTTTCTGGGGGCCGCCCGGCTCCGGCAAAACTACTCTGGCAAAGCTCATTGCGGTCGAAACACAATCGCATTTTACGAGCTTTTCCGCCGTCCTGTCGGGCGTAAAGGAAATCCGAACCGTCATCGACGAGGCAACAACCCAAAACCGTTATCATCAAAAGAAGACCATCCTGTTCGTCGATGAAATTCATCGTTTCAACAAGGCCCAGCAGGACGCTTTTTTACCCCACGTGGAAAGCGGGCTCATTACCCTGATCGGCGCAACGACGGAAAATCCGTCTTTTGAGGTGATTGCGCCGCTTCTGTCCAGATCCCGCGTTCTTGTGTTGAAGCCTTTTTCGGACGATGAACTGTCTGCGATCATCCGCCAGGCATTAAATGATCAAGAAAGGGGTTTAGGCCGTCTGGGACTGGACATCGAGCCGGAAGCCCTCGATCATATGATCTGGTCCGCCGACGGTGACGCCCGCACAGCCCTGAACAGTCTTGAAGCAGCCGCATTTCTGGCCGATACGGCCAATAAAAGGGTTATCGACAAAGCGGTCACGGAACAAGCCTTACAGAAAAAGGCCCTCCAGTATGACAAAAAAGGAGAGGAACATTATAATCTCATTTCCGCCCTGCATAAAAGCCTCCGCGACTGCGACCCGGATGCCGCCCTGTATTGGCTGGGCAGAATGCTGGAGGCCGGTGAAGATCCTCTTTTCATTGCCCGCCGGATGGTACGGTTTGCCTCTGAAGACGTGGGAAATGCCGATCCCCGGGCACTGATGCTCGCCGTCTCCGCCATGCAGGCTTTTCAATTCATCGGCCTGCCGGAAGGAGAATTGGCCCTCGCCCAGGCCGCCGTTTATCTGGCAACGGCATCAAAGAGCAACGCCCTTTACACGGGCTACGGCAAAATCAAAAAGACCATCCGGCAGACGGGCACACTGCCGGTTCCCCTGCATATACGAAACGCCCCCACCCGCCTGATGAAAGACTTGGGCTATGGCCGGGATTATAAATATGCCCATGATTATCAAGACGCCTGGGTCGATCAGGAGCATCTGCCGGAAAAACTGTGGGGCGAACGATTCTATTTCCCGACGGATAGAGGTTATGAAAAAATCATTAGGGAAAGAATGGATCAGAAGCGGACGTTTGTTAAAAAAGGCTCTAAAAAGGAGGATGGGGGAGGCTCGAAGCCTCCCCCTATTCAAGAGGAGTGAAGGTTTTACCTTCCATTTTGGAGTTTACTATCGGCCAACCATGCCCGTTTGTTTAACCGATTGCGACTCTCATGATATGGTGTATGCACAGGATATGCCACAAGACGGATAGAATTTATAAGTATTTAATTTACTGAATATTATTTAAATTAACTCCATAAAATAAATGCGGTGGCTGGGATGAATAACGGCAAAGAATGTCGGTGAAAAAACATTGTCCATGATTTATTTTTGAATATCAGGTACTTGCAAAACATAATCCATAACCGCCATCCGACATTTTTGTCGAATTGTTTAATCCGACCTATTCCCCGAATAAAACATATGTATTTGACATTTGCGGGCAATAGCATAAAATGCGTCCCTTGCAACAGAGAAAATAACAAGTAATTATTAAAAAATAAACCCGCAGATCGTTAAGATGAAAGCGTAAAGAAGTGAACAGCGTTAGAAATGACTCCCGACTATTTCGCCCTGCCAAGTTTAACCGGCCGTTTTTACAGCCTCTGGCTCTCGGCATCGTCGGTGCCGTTTTCGTCGGCCTGATTCTTTTTATGGGAATTATGGACCTGCGAAGGATTGATCGGACCCTGGTCGGTGTTTTGGAAAACAGGGGGCTTGACATCATCGGGATCATCCAAAGACTGGCACAGGAAAATATCCACACGTTGGTTCAGGCCCATCAACAGGGCGTCCGAAGCACTTTTGCGCCCAGGCCTTCGGCAAATTCATCCCCGCAAAAATTATTAGTCACCGCTCTGACGGAACTGGGCCGCGAAGTCGACAATAAGTGGAAATCGGATGATCTGAGTGCCGGCTATCTAAAAAAATTTGCCGCCGAAAACAGCCTTTGGCTGGTGGCCGTTCTGAATGAAAGGGGAGAAGCTGTTTTCCAGAACCGGTCTTTAAAGCCGATAGATGACGCCGATAATTCCTCCGTGGCCGATATTGGGAGGGGCCCTTTTGATTTTCTTACCCGAATCAGCACACAAAAAGGTATCCCTTTTATTGCCCTCCGCAGACAGGACGGCAGCGGGACGATCGTTATTGCCTTGGACCCTGACGGATCAAGGTATTGGGCTACAAAGGTTTCCATCGAATCAGCCATGTCAGAGATGGGAGGAGGTAAGCATCTGGTCTATCTTGTAATGATGGACGAGCGCGAAATGATTTTCGGCAGCGCGGGGGAGATGCCGCCTAAATTCGCCAAGAACGATGTCCAAATCGCCCAGGTTCTGGCGGGAACCAGGAGTGTCGTCAGCAGAAAAATCGATTTTCAAGGCAAGAGTATTTTGGATGTTACCACATCCCTTTATCTGAATAATAAGATTGTCGGCATAGCCAGGGTCGGCCTGGACAGGAGCAGCGCGGATAAAATCCTGACCGAAAACCGCAACAGCATATTCATGTTTACATTTTTCGTCGCACTCACGGCCCTTTTATCCGTCTGGTTGCTCTATCACGACCAGAACAGACATTTGGCCGGTATCGTTGAGATGGAAAGGCAGCTGGAAAAAGCGGAAAGGCTCTCTGCTCTTGGCAGTCTTGCCGCCGGCGTCGCCCATGAAATCCGAAATCCTTTAAACGCCATCAGTATGGCCAGCCAGCGCCTTAAGAGAGAATTCAATCCGGTTGACCAGGGGAAAAATGAAGAATTTAACGCATTAACGGGCGTTATTCGTGATGAAATCAGACGACTCAACAATATCATCGAGGAGTTCCTGACCTTTTCCCGGAGCCGCAAGCTGGATCTTCGCGATTATCCCTTGACCGATATGCTGCAGAAAATCGTTAACCTTATTCGGGAAGAAGCAGCATCTCAAGGAATCACCATTCAAACTCAGTGGGGGAACACACCGTATATCATCCCGATGGATATGGATAAACTGCAGCAGGCCCTCTTCAATTTGATCAAAAACGCCATGGAATCCATCTCCGGGGAAGGGTCCATCACTTTATCCATCGAGAATTCCGATAAGGATCGACTGGGCATTAAAATAACGGATACGGGCTGCGGGATGTCATCCGACGAAATCGAGCGTATTTTCAGTCCCGAATATACGACCAAGGAGAAGGGACTGGGCCTCGGGCTCTCTCTTGCCCATGAAATTATCCGCGGTCACGGCGGCGACATTCAGGTAACAAGCCGACAGGGGTCCGGTACAACGTTTAAAGTGACCCTCCCCCGGGCGAAAAGCAACTGAAAAAAACTCAAAAGTACATCATGATAAAAAGGGCAAATGATGAAAAAGTTAAACATTCTTGTCGTTGAGGATGGCCGGTCCCAAAGAAAAATGCTGAGCGAGTTTCTTATCAGAGAAGGGCACAAGGTCGATGAGGCGGAAAATGGAGAAACAGCCGTCCAGAAAGTTCGCAGCGACCATTTCGATCTGCTGCTTTTGGACTACAAAATGCCCGGTATGGACGGCATGCAGGTACTCCAGGAAGTCAAAACGATCAACCCGGAAATCGATATTGTCATCATTACCGCCTATGGAACGATTGAAACGGCTGTTGAGGCCATGAAGGCCGGAGCCATTGATTACATCACCAAACCCATCGAATTTGAAGAACTGCTTATTTTAGTCGATCACGTCTCCGACAGACGAAACCTGATCCGTGAAAATGAGATGCTCCGCGGCATCCTCCAGGAAAAGGGCGTTACCACCAGCAAGATCATTTACCAAAGCCAAAAAATGAGCAATCTTATCAATATTGCCGGTAGAATTGCCGCAAGCCGGGCGACCGTCCTTCTCCAGGGTGAAAGCGGAACGGGCAAGGAGCTTTTCGCCAGATTGATCCACAACTTGAGCCCGCGATCATCAAAGCCCATTATGATTGTGAATTGCGGTGCTTTGCACGAAAATCTCTTGGAAAGCGAACTCTTCGGCCATGAACGGGGGGCGTTCACGGGAGCCGCGACGAGGCGGATCGGCCGCTTTGAAGAGGCCGACGGGGGCACTTTATTTCTGGACGAAATCGGTGAGCTGTCGGCAGCCATCCAGGTTAAGCTGCTGCGGTTTTTACAGGAGCGGGAATTCCAGCGCCTCGGGGGTAATCAAACTATCCGCTCGGATGTCAGAATCATCAGCGCCACCAATCGGAACCTTGAGGTTCGGGTCCGGGAGGGTTTCTTTCGCGAAGACCTTTACTATCGACTCAATGTCGTCGTTATGTCGATCCCGCCGCTACGGGAAAGGAAAGAAGACATCCCCGCATTGATCGACTATTTTTTGAAGCGATTTTCCGAAGAAAACGGCAAGACGATTGAAGGCCTGAGCAGCGAGGCGCAAGATCTTCTCATAAAATACGATTATCCGGGCAATGTCCGGGAACTGGAAAACATTCTGGAGCGGGCCGTCGTCATATCCAGAGAGCCCGTCATCTCCATAGAAGATCTGCCCTTTCGCGATGAGACATTCATGCAGGCGGAAGACGCGACGAAGGGTGAGGGGCTTCTGCGGGGTTCCATTGAAGATCTGGAGAAAAAACTGATCGCCGAGGCCATGGAAAAGGCAGGCGATCACCAGACAAAGGCGGCGGATATCCTCGGGATCAGTGAGCGGATGTTGAGATATAAGCTCAAGAAGTACGGCTTCAAACATTGACAGGCCTTCGTAAAAAGCCCGGATGCTACGTTGCGCTTCATCACTCGTTGTGGCGGCGTAAGTGAAAGTACGCCTCACGCCTCGTGATTCGCGCGCCTTACCTGCAGGTTTTTTTACAAAGCCCTTTGAAATATTGATCTGTTCTTTATTGTTCGGCGTCTTATCAAACACAAAGGCGCTCCGTCTTATAACAGACGGAGCGCCTTTGTCGAATGTTCAGATCTGCCTTAGCAGTATTTTTTCCTAATCTCCGACAAGACGGAAAAATGCCGTCTCTCCTCTTCAATGATTTTATCGATCATGTCATGCTGATTCGCCGGAACAAACCTTTTAATCTCACTGTAATATAAGATGGAATCCATCTCGCGACGGATGGCAAAATCGATCGCCGAAAGGGTGTCCGTCACTTTCTTTAACTCCTCCGTCATGGCCTCCTTGGAAAAAACAATGCTGTTATCGACATAATCATGAAGATACGCCCGGTACTCGCCATCGTAACTCTCCGGAATATTGGTTTTTTCCATAGCGGCATAGATCTTCTCAAACGTTCTTTTATGATTGTCTTCCTCGTCAGCCAAACGGGTGAACAATTTTTTTGCATCTTCACCTTTGACAATCTGGACGGCAAAACGATAGAAATTTGCCCCGTTCTCTTCGATTCTAATGGCAAATTCCAGAATATCCGTCGCCTCAAATGAACTCATATTAAATCCTCCTGTTTTGGTGTTGCCGATCACTACGGTCCAGGACTTCCCCCATGAACCTGGAAAAACGACAACCGTATAGAAAATAAACGTAAACAAAGGGACTCTGGAATGATTGTTTTTATGAAACCCCAGTCCCAACCAATAATCTTTTGATTACTATATTCAAAACGCATTGTCTTTTCAATCATTAGTATTCTTATTCGCCGCTGCCTCCTCAATTTTTATATAGACCTTAACGGACGGCGGTTTGCCTCCCGGGAACTGTGCTTCCGGCGGATACAGAATTCTGGGCTCTATGATCGTCGACGTTTGCATCAACTTGAGATCGATCGGTTCCGTTTTTATTTTAATATTTTTATGCTGGACATTGGCCGGCAACAGAATCTTGACGGTTAAAGGCGTCACCGTTATCTGCTCCACTTTCAAACCCTTTAGCGGCTCGTTTTTCGTGATAACATCTACCGGATAGGAAACGGATATTAAACGGGAGGCACGAACCTGTACATAGCGGGGTGATATGGTGTCCACAGACAAATTGGACGGTACATTAATCATTTCTTTGGTCAGGATAAATTCCTGCCAACCGTTTTTTAGGTTTGACAGATCAATGGAAAATTTAAGGCTTTCATCATTCAGAAGCTGAAACCCCTGATAAGAACCCGTTAAAACAACCTTGGCTCGGGTGGTTTTCGATTCTTGAATGACCCAATCTTTTGACACGTTTATATATTCGATGGGCACGACAAAGTCCCGGCTGATGGATTCTTTTTGATAGCCGAAGAAAAACCAGAGGATGCAGGCCAGCAAGACGGCCATAATCTTCTCACGCGGATTATCTTTTAACCAGCGGGTTAAAAATTTCTGTTTTGCCTCGGGTGCTTTTTCTTCATAGAAGGATTCAATGGCGGATTTCAGCTCAGTGATACTCTGTACCGGATGAAGTCTTTCCCGCCGGGCAATGGAAACACTGCCCCGTTCCTCCGACACGACAATGCACATGGCATCCGATCTTTCCGCAAGACCAAGGGCGGCCGTATGGCGAAGACCGACATTGGGATAACGGCTCGAATCGATGGAGAGGGGCAAATGGCAACCGAATCGGGTAATCCGATGCCCCAGAATCAGCACAGCGCCGTCATGACCGGCGGAATGGGGATCAAAAATGCTCTCCAGCAGAGGTTGGCTGATGACGCCGTCTAATTCCGTTCCGCCCGTCAGATGCCGCCCCAGAGGATCGTGGCCCTGGATGACGATGAGGGCGCCGGTGCGCCTTCTCGATAAACTATCCACCGTATCGGCAATGATATTGACATAAGCATGCCGCGGCGATGAATCATATTTCCGTTTGCGAAACACGCCCCATACGGCCAGACGTTCAAAAAATCGCCGCAGGTCTTCCTGAAATATAACCACGAGGACGAACAGGAGGATGGCGAAAAAACCCTGGAGGGCAATGGTTGTAAGATACAACTGGAAAAAACGGGCAATAAGATAAACGACGCCGAGCAGGCTGATGCCGACAAGGACAAAACGCGACGCCCGATCTTTAAACCAGGTCAACAGCACAAAAATCATGCCGGCGATAATGGCTACATCAAAAACATCCTGGATTCTTATGCTCTGCAACACGCCAAGAATCTGATCGGTCATGGGATTTTGTCTTTCGCCTAATGGATTCGGAATCTGGAACTGAGACAAGCTTGATTGACATCTATACAGAAAATGAAAACACCGTGTCAAGAAGATAACCTTTTTTCTGGCCTTTATTGATGTATTTTGTCATAAGAAATTGAAAGTGCGCAAACAGGGAAACGTTATCAAAATCCATTGACTTTCATTTTGGTATCAGTGAAAATATTTCGACGTTGAGGTAAGGCCATGCAGGACGATCAAATCATCATCAGGTGTCTAAACTGCGGCACAAAAAACCGGATTCCCCGCAATAAACTCCAGGAGAAGCCGACATGCGGCAAATGCCACGCCCTTTTGGATGAGATCATTATCAGATGCCTGAATTGCGGCGCCAAAAACCGGATGCCCGAAGAGCGGCTGAACGACCGGCCGTTATGCGGCAGATGCAAGGCACCCCTGGTCGTCAAAGAAGATAAGCCATCGACCAAACCCGTCAATGTCACGGATGATAACTTTGCCGGTGAGATTCTGTCCTTTCCCGGGCCTGTCCTTGTAGACTGCTGGGCGCCCTGGTGCGGACCCTGCCGCCTGGTGGCCCCCATCATGGAAGAGCTTGCCGCTCAATATGCCGGGACGGTAAAAATCGCCAAGCTCAATGTTGATGAAAATGTCATGACCGCATCACGCTACGAGATCCGCAGCATCCCGACCATGCTACTTTTTAAGGACGGCAAGGTTGTCAATAAACTCGTCGGCGCCCAGCCGAAACAAGAAATCGAAAAGCACCTCCTGGCCCTGATTAGTAGCCAATGATGGTTATAACTTGAGTTTAATATCCACCCGGCTGTCTTTGACCTTATCCTTCACCTCTACCTCCCCTCCGGCGGCTTCGATGATAAATAGGCGCTCAGGTGCAACACCGTCCGTACCGATAATAAGGTCCCTAACCCTCTGCGCCCTTTGGGTGGCAAGCTGCCGCAAGTCGCTGTCCGTCATCTCGATATGGGTCGTCATGAGTTTTTCCATATCGCTCCTCGTCAGGATTTTTAGTTCCCCTTTGTCTGTTCTCGGCTTGGGAAACGGCGCTGCCTGATAAGCCAACGTCAGATATTTTTCATATTCCGGCGGTTCCACCTCAATCCGATCGAGCGGCTTGACCGGTTCGCCTTTTTTGATGAGATCGTTCAACTTTTGCGCTTTAATTTTTCTCATCAGTTCGGCGGCTTTCCATCCCTCAACATCATTTTTTTGATCGACATGCCCCCGAATATCCATTTTGAGGGCCGGTTTTTCTTTTAACACCTTGACCAGAGATTTAATTTTTTCCATGTTTTGGTCCGTCACCCGGGCGCTGCCGTATTCAAATTCAATGTAACTCATCTCCTCGCCGCCGCCGGTGAGGGCCGAAAGCAGGGCAAAGGGAGACGTCGCGGCCTTGATGATGAGATTGCCGATCACTTTCCAGACCAGGGACCAGACGCTGAATTGAGGATCGTCAAGGCTGCCGGTCACGGGAATATCAAGATTGATCTGTCCATTGCGATCGGCAAGCAAGGCGACGGCAAGCTTTACGGGCGCCTTCAGGGCATCCGGACTTTCGACCCGATCCCCCAGGGTAAGCTGATCGAAGAAAATATTATTGTCGGCCTTTAATTTTCTTTTGTCGATATGATATTGGGCATCATAGGTGAGTTTGCCCTTCAGGATCGGATGTCCGAGATATTTGCTGGCGTAAGGCGTCATGGGGCTCAGTTCGATATTCTTGAAACTCAGCTCCATATCGGCAAAAAGATCTTTAACAAGGGGATTGATTTCCCCGGTGATAACAATCGGTGATCCGCTTCCCAGATTTCCCTTGAGATCGACTTGCGCTTTTGAGGATTCCTCCGAGGACAAACCCTTGACGCTTCCGGCCAGATTAAACATTTTGGCCCGATAGTTCGGCGTGATGAATCCGTCGGAGAAATCAATCGTTCCCCCCTGCAATATCACTTCACCGATTTTCACATTCCGGACGGCCCCGCCGGTTGCTTCAGCCTCCGCCCCCTTTTCTGCCGGTGCGCCGGCACCGTTTTCCTTCGCGTCCGATTTTATTTGTTCTCCTTCCGCCGTCATCAAGATGTTTTGGATATTTAATGTGCCGTCGGGATTAACAATGACCCGGGCAAAAAAATCCGCCACTGAAATTCCTTTAATATCAACGGAGAAGGGATTATATCCTCCCTTAATGCCCTCAAAATAAAGTTCCTTCCAATTCAGGAACGTATTGGCATGCCCTTTGTCCACGGAGGCAAAATCGGAAACGGACAAAACGCCTTTGAAGTCCGCTTTTGGTTTGCCCTGTTCGTCCATTACCAGAGATATCTCTCCCTTTGATGACAGGGCACCGCCGGTTATATTAATCCTGACCTTTTCATGGAAATAGGGCTGAAACAGGCGGATGGCAATGTTTTTCACATCCATCGCAATATCCGCCTTCAGCGGATCAAGAACCATCGTACCGCTCGCCGACACAGCCCCTTTCTTGTCCGCCAGGATCAACGATAGATCCAACTCCCCGATGGCATCCCTTTCCGTCGAAAAATCGAGCCATTCGAAATCCAGCGGATGGATAACAATCTTAACCGGTGTTGCAGGCACGGCATCAAGGAAACTTATGGAGGCTGCATCCACAACCAACTCGTCGATCCTCATTTTAAGGGCCGACTTCTTTTCACTCTTGGACGGAGGCATGATATCCAGCAGATTAACCCGGCCGTCCTTATCTCTTTGAACGACGATTTCAGGCCGATCAAAGGCTACCCGGGAAAGATGGAAATCCTGATCGAGCGGCAATGCGGATTTCAAGACCAAATCGAGGGCGGGCAATTTCAGTATCCGGTTGCCTTCCGTATCATCAAAGGCAACATCCCTCAGACCGGCGATTCCCGTCACCATGAGATGCGGCGTCGACTCTTTGCGCGTCATAAAATTGATTTTTAATTTTGTATCAAACAAAGCCGACACAAGTCTGCCGTTCAGCTTTAAGGGATTGTAAGACAAATAATGGGTTAAGTTCAGATGCTGAACCGTGACATCTGCGGACACCTCACGGGAAGGATGAAAAGGTTTCGTCTTCCCCCCGACCTTGAGAGAACTGCCGTTCACTTTTGCCGCAAATTTCGGCTCTATAGAGACATCAATATCTTTATCTCGGTTGGACAGGAAGGGAATGGAAAGATCCATGTCCCGGATGTTATGGCTTTGATGAATCCTCTCATCCTTGAATACGATTTGCCCGTCAGTGATTTTTATATTGCGGAGGGTGTAATAAAGGGGCTTGACCTCTTTGGTATCAGACGGTTTATCCCGACCGGGAATGAGGTCGGAAAAATTGAAGGTACCGTCTGCATAACGGTCAATCGTAATGTTCGGACGACTAAGGCAAATATCCTTCAGAACGACGGACCTTTGAATCAGCGAAGAGATCACCTCGGCATTGACATAAAGCTCGTCAAAAGACACAAACGGAGCATTCCTTGAGGCATCTTTGATCGAAACTCCTTTAACCCTTGCCGATACCATCCACGGATTAATGTTGATATCATCAATTGTCACCTGGCGGTGGAGGGTGGAGGTCAGTTTTTCCGCAAGATAATTTTTTAACAGAGGCGGCAGAATCAGACTGCCTGCGACAACGACAACAAAAACAACCGCGATGATAAACGCGGTTATCTTAACGGACCGTTTCATAGCGCCTTCTCCTCATCCGGCTATTTCCCCTTGAAATCCTGTATTTAACTATATTTAAATATCAAGTAGAAAGCAACGGGAAACATCGGGCCCGGACTTCCGTAACATGCACATCAATGGAATCGTGACTTGTAATGAGTTCGTAAAAAGTCATATTCTCCTTCCTTGGTGGGAGGGGATGAAGGGAAGAGTGATTTATAATCATTTGCAACAACGTTATTTTTCACCCTTACCCCAACCCTCTCCCCGCAAGGGAGAGGGTAATTTTCGACTTTTTTACGAGACTGTCACTTGTGAATGGTCAATAGGGGATGACGGGTCATGAGAGGTAAAGAGATTGTAAATAACGTCAATCATGATCTATTTAACCTTTAAGGGAGAATAGGTCATGCCTTTGTGCAGAACACCCGGCATGATGATTATGACTTTGAATCCTGACATGATTTTGATATAGTCGACCGTGTCCCAAAAACGATTCATAAAAGCAATCCATTCATGACATAAAAATCTTGTTGGCAGAGGCAATTTGAATGAAAAAAGAGAAGCAAAAGATCGTCACCATCGGGGGAGGGAGCGGTCAATTCGCTTTACTGTCAGGTCTGCGCGATATTGAAGACATTGATATAACGGCCATTGTGTCCATGGCGGACAGCGGGGGCAGCACGGGAAGACTTCGCGACGAGTTGGGCATCCTGCCGCCCGGGGACGTTTTGAAATGCGTCCTGGCCCTTTCTCCGCAACGAGACGTCATCCGTACCATTTTATTAAAAAGGTTGACCGTCGACAGCCGTCTGCAGGGGCACAATGCCGGCAATATGCTGTTGACGATGCTGGCCGAATATACGGGCAACTTCGCGACAGGGGTCAACGCCCTGTCGGAAATCCTCGACGCCCGGGGCGTCATCCTGCCGGTGACGGTCGACAAGGCCACCCTGGTTGCCGAATTGACGGACGGTTGCCGCATCTACGGACAAAGAGCGATTAACATCCCCCGGGAAACACAGCGGGAACAAATCAAGGACATTTATCTCGTACCGCACCATCATGATGAAATATCGGCCTATCCGCCCGTCATTGATGCCATCGGTCAGGCCGATTATATCATCATCGGTCCCGGCGATTTGTTTACCAGCATCATTCCGAACCTCCTGGTCCCGGGCGTTAAGGAAGCCATTATGGAAACGAAGGCAAACATCTTTTACGTCGTCAACATCATGACCAAGTATGGTGAAACCAATAATTTTACGGGATGCGACTTTGTCAAAAGCATCGAATACTTCATCGGCCGTACCGTCGACGGAATCATCTATAATACCCAAAAACCGAAACGGAAAATACTCGAACGCTATAAAGAGGAGGAACAGGCGGATTTTGTTGAAATAGACGGCGATGAAGCGTTTTGGGAACATCGAAAAATTTATTCCGCCCATCTGCTGAACATGGCGGGCGGCATTATCCGACATGATTCGAAAAAACTTGCCGTCCTCATTCGCCAAATGATTTCCTGACGACCGCCGATGCCGAAAAGAAGAAGGGTCAAGGAACAAAGACCAAGATTCAAGGATAAAAAATCGATCCCCCTCCTGCCCCCCCTTCCGTAACGAACGGCAAAACTTTCCGTATTGCAAAACCAACCTGCCTATAGTAGAAATCAACGCTGTATTGAAAATACTTTAAATTTAAAGGAGATTCTTATGGGAAAATTATTCGGAACCGACGGCGTCAGAGGCGTGGCCAATGAATACCCCATGACGGCGGAGATGGCCTTGAACATCGGCCGGGCCACCGCTCACATGTTCAAGCGCCAGGGCCATAATCCCAAAATCCTTATCGGAAAGGATACGCGTCTTTCCGGATACATGCTGGAAAATGCCCTGGTATCCGGCATCTGCTCCATGGGCGTCAACGCCATTCTCGTGGGGGTCATTCCGACGCCCGGTATCGCCTATCTGACGAGCAGCATGAGGGCCGACGCCGGCATCGTGATATCCGCTTCCCATAACCCCTTCCAGGACAACGGCATCAAGATCTTCTCCGGCAACGGTTTTAAGCTGCCCGACGACACGGAGCTGGCCATCGAAGACATGATCCTAAACAATAGAATGGACAAAATCATGCCGGCACCGAGCGATCTGGGCAAAGCCACCCGTATGGATGATGCCAGGGGTCGTTATGTCGTCTTCTTAAAACACACCTTCCCCCGGGAATACACCCTCGAAGGATCAAAGGTCGTTCTGGACTGCGCCAACGGCGCGACCTACCGGGTGGCGCCGGAAACCTTCTCGGAGTTGGGCGCAGACGTCACGACCCTGTTCGACGATCCGGACGGAAGAAACATCAATGTCAAATGCGGCTCCCAGCATCCGGAAGCCCTGGCCGAAGTTGTCGTGAAACAGGGCGCCGACGTGGGCTTCGCCTTCGACGGCGACGGCGACCGTCTAATTGCCGTTGATGAAAAAGGCAAAATCCTGACGGGAGACCAGGTCATTGCCGTCTGCGCCGCCCTCATGAAAAAAGAGGGGGCCCTGTCCAATAATCTCGTCGTCCGGACAGTCATGAGCAACATCGGCCTTTCCGTCGCCCTCGACAAACTGAAAATCGACTCAATCATGACCAAGGTCGGCGACCGCTATGTCCTTGAAGAAATGCAGGCCAAAGGAAGCGCCATCGGCGGCGAGGAGTCGGGCCACGTCATCTTTTTGCAGCATCATACGACCGGAGACGGCATCCTGACGGCCCTCCAGGTCATCGCCGCCATGAAAAAGGAAGGAACGCCCCTGTCCGAACTTGCCAAGGTGATGGACGTCTTTCCCCAGTCCCTCATCAACGTGGACACTAAATCCCGGCCCGAGATATCGACGGTGCCGGAACTGGTCGCCGTGATCAAATCGGTGGAAGAGAATTTGGGAACCAGCGGACGGGTCCTGGTCCGGTATTCGGGGACACAGAATATGTGCCGCGTGATGGTGGAAGGCCCGACGCAGGAAGAAACCCTAAAGTACTGTCAACAGATTGCCGATGTGGTGAAGGAAAAGCTCGGCTGATTCCACGATCAAATAACAGGAGGCAGATATGTCGTTTCAAGTCATCATCACGCGGGATTTTGAACAGATGAGCAAGGTCGCCGCCGATCTTGTCACGGAAAATATTCAACGGGTCTTAAAGGCAAAAGACAGCTTCACTTTGGGATTGGCGACGGGCAACTCACCGACGGGCCTCTATAAGTATCTGGCCAAAGCGGCCAACGAAGGGAGCTTTGACAGCACTAAAATCCGGAGTTTCAATCTGGATGAGTATGTCGGCCTTCCCGGTGAAAACGCCCAGCAACGGGCGCTCCATCCGGAAAGCTACAGCTTTTTTATGATCCAGGAGTTATTCGGACTTCTGAACAAAAAGTTTAAAGAAACCAACGTCCCCTGGGGCACCCTGATCGATCAGGAGAAACTGATCGAGGCGTTGCGGGCCAATCCCGCCGATTGGCAGGAGCAGGGTGCCGATAAGGGAAAGGCTGTCGTTATTAATCCGCAGGCGAAATCGGACTACTTGAAATGGGTCCGCCAAGCCATCCTGGACGCCTATGAAGAAAAGATATTGAAAAACGGCGGAATCGATCTTCATATCATCGGTGTGGGCGGCCGCGGTCATGTGGCCTTTCATGAATCCGGCATCCCTTTTGAAGGCAACGGGATGCTTCTCGTCAAGCTTGATGAAAACACGGTTGAAAACGCCGTAACGGACGGTCATTTTGCCAGCCGACAGGAAAGTCCCTCCTACGCCGTCTCCATGGGAGCGGAACTGGTGTATAAGGCCCGAACGGTCGTGCTGCTGGCAAACGGCGCGCGGAAAACAGAGCCGATCGCCGAATCGCTCTTGAACGATCCGACCCCCCTGGTCCCCATCTCCTACGGCAAGATGTACGCCAAACAGGGCGGGCAAATGATCTATGTTCTGGACAGGGCCGCAGCGGAAAAAGTCCTTCAGAATGCCGAGGCGATCAGGCAACAGGGAATCGAAATCAAAGATATCGGCTGAATTTTTTGAATTATAGACATATACCTCAAGAATCGTGACCAGTTCCAACAGAGGGTCAACTCGTCACGATTCGCTCGTGATCCTTTCCGCAGCCGGATATATCCCTACCCTATTACGACTCCATCTTAATTTCCATGCCTCCTCACGGGTTATGTATCGAGGTATCGAACTATTCCTACCCACTTAAGAAAACTCGTCACCATTCACTAATGACGATCTCTTAAAAACCCGAAAATCACCCTCTCCCTTGAGGGGAGAGGGTTGGGGTGATGGTGAGAAATAACTTTATTACAAATGCTTATGAATCCTCCTCCCCTTCATCCCCTCCCACCAAGGGAGGGGAATATGACTTTTTACAGGACTGTCCCGATTCACCGTTCACGATGATTTATTTTCGTATTAATAGTTGAAAATCACGAAAAAACCGTCTATTATCGCGCAAAATACCAGTTCATCTAAATGAGGCGCTATTTGCTTGATCATAGCGAGCGAAGCATTTACAGCAGTCATATGATCTTTCCGAACGGAGGATGTTTAGATGATTATTCGATGTTGGGGCGCCAGAGGGTCCGTGCCCGTTTCCGGCAAGGAATATCTGAAGTACGGCGGCGACACACCCTGTGTTGAAATAAGAAGCAAGAATGATGAAATCATCGTTGTTGATGCCGGCTCCGGCATCAGGCGGTTGGGCAACCGTCTGATGGCGGAAAAGCGATACGCCGTTTCGATGCTCTTTACCCACGCCCACTGGGACCACCTCATCGGCTTTCCCTTCTTCAAACCGATCTACTCTAAAAAATCCAAAATCACTATGTACGGCTGCCCCTATTCGGAGGAATCCGTCAAGCACATGATTTCCCGCATCATGTCGGCACCCAATTTTCCTGTTGACTTTAATGACATCCATGCCGACATCATTTACAATGAATCCTGCGGCACGGATTTTTCCATCGATTCGATCCGGATTCAATCCATCCCCATCAGCCACCCCAATCAGGGCGTCGGATACAAGTTTATTGAAAACGGTAAAGAGCTGGTTTTTATCACGGACAACGAACTGAATTTCAAACACCCCGGAGGCCTCGATTATCAGGATTATGTGGCCTTTTCGAAGGGCGCCGATCTTTTGATCCATGATGCGGAATTCATTGAGCAGGATTATAAAAAAGCCAGAACATGGGGACATTCCGTCTATAAAGACACGTTACGGCTGGCCCTTGATGCAAAGGTAAAAAAGCTGGGACTCTATCATCACAATCAGGACCGGACAGACAGCGCCATCGATGAAATGGTCGGAAACTGTAATAGCATCATTGCCCAACACGCCTCCTCCCTGGAATGTTTTGCCGTTTATCAGGACATGGAAATAAGATTATAGAAAGCGCATGACAGCGTTGTCAAAGGTTGGCATAGGGGTAATCTTAATCAGAAACCATTCATCAGCATGAGGAGGTGGCTTTATGAAAAGCAAACCCATCAACAGGATCTCCCAAAAATTATCAGTCCTTTCTGTTCTGCTTGCCGCCGTTTTAATCTGTTTCATCGTCCATTCCGGATCAGCATTCGCCCACGGTCCAGGCGATCTTACCGTCTCCTATGAGAGTGCCACCGAAACGTTGAAGGTCACCATCACGCATACGTCGAAATCAACGAGCAAGCATTACATCAGTAAAGTTGAAGTCGTTAAGAACGGGGTCGTCATGTTAACCAGGGAATACGATTCGCAGCCGACAAAGGATATCTTCTCATACGAATACAACGTTCCCACGGAGGCGGGGGACGTGATAGAAGTCAAAGCGTCCTGTAACATTTTCGGCTCCAAAACAACGAAACTAACAATCGGCCCGGACGAAGGAAGTAAATAAATGCAGCTTTTCCTTTTTCACGCCGGTTTCATGGCCATCAGCATGTTGTGCGTTGCCGCAGGCATCACCATCGTGAAGACGCCGGCGTTGAAACGCCGTTATTTCCCGTATCACAGAATCGCGGGTATTGCCGGAACCGTCTGCGTGTATCTCGGATTAGCAACGGCCGTGGTCATGGTTTCCATCGGCATGGGGCAACACGTCCGTGTTCCCCATGCCTGGCTGGGCATTTTAACGGTATTGGGGATGACCGCTACGCTTGCGTTGGGATTTTTACAGTTTACATGGAAGGCTAAAACCCAAAAAATCAGAGCGTCTCACCGATGGCTCGGACGGGCCATGGCATTACTTTTGCCTGCCGCCGCCATAACCGGTCTAATCCATGCGGGAATCCTGTAACAGCAACTCTTCTCAATAAACAAGCGCCCTTGTCTTATAAAACATTTGAAAAGCACGCTGGGTGTATGACTTTGTCAAAAGGCTGAAGGCAAGGCGCCGCCTACACCCTGCCGTAATCATCCTCCAGCCGTTCGATATCGTCCTCGCCGAAATACTGGCCCGTCTGCACCTCAATGAATGCGACGTTATCGGTTCCCCGGTTCTCCACGCGATGGGCCGTGCCGCGGGGAATATTGACGGACTGCCCTTCCACAAGATGCAGCTCCTCTCCGTCCAGCGTCACCAGTGCCCGGCCCGATATCATATACCAGTGTTCATCCCGCTTTCGATGACGCTGCAGGCTTAAACGCTTGCCCGAAAAGACGGTGATCCTTTTCACCTTATGGTCCGGTTGCTCGGAAAGCACTTCATAGTAGCCCCAGGGGCGTTGTTCTATATTGGGATTCGTCATCGTTTATCAAACTTATCGTCCCTTGAAGACAGGTTTTCTTTTTTCCAGAAAAGCGGTAGCCGCTTCTTTGAAGTCCTCTGTTGCAAACAGTCTTCGATTCATCTCTCCGCCCTTCAACATGGCTTCTTCGACCCGCAGGTAACGGCTTTCATTGAGCAACTCCTTCGCGCACTGAACGCCCAGGGGCGGATTATCGGCGATCTGGCGGGCCAGCTTGGCCGCCGCTTCATAGAGGCTTTCCCGGTCGGGATAAATGCCGTTGACCAGGCGCATCTTCTCCACTTCCCCGGCCGTGAAGAACCGGGCCGTAAAGGCCATCTCGCGGGTGAAACCCTGCCCGATCACCAGAGGCAACCGCTGGATCGAGCCCATATCAGCCACGAGACCGATGCCGGACTCCCGGATGGAAAACGTGGCATCTTCCGTACAAAGACGAATATCACAGGCCGATATCAGATCGAGACCCGCGCCCACGCAGACACCGTGAACAGCGGCAATGACCGGCTTCCGGCACCGTTCGATGACGTTGCAGCACTCCAGAAGCGGATGTCCTCCTTCGACATCATCACTCCCACTGCCTGCATCAGCCGTAACGCCGGCCATGGCATATTTCAGGTCGATCCCCGCGCAAAAAATCCTGGCGTCGCTCTTCAGAACAATGACCCGTGCCTCGATATCGGCATCCAGCATGTTAAAGGTCTCGATAATTTCCACGGCCAAATCTCGATTAACGGCGTTTAAGCGGTCCACCCGCGCCAGAGAAACATAAGCAACATTCTCTTCCATATTGGTTTTAACCAGTTTGAATTCCATAACACCTCTCCTTCCTTTGTCACGCCTGCATTTTCGCCGACGTATTCTTAACGGCCTCTTGGGCTTCTTTGATAACCCGATCGATCAACTCCACGCATGTCGGGAGGTCGTGAATATCGCCGATGCACTGGCCGGCGAACAAAACGCCCTCCTCCTTATCACCTTCATACATGCCTTTCAGGTGCTTCGGGACGCCGGCCGCCTGGCGGGCCTGCACCCACAGGGGCGATGACTCATCGTCGGCACTCATCATCTTGAAGCTAAGGCCGACGAACTGCGCCATCGAAAGTTTCAGCATATTTTTGATCTGCATGGCCCCTTTAAAGGCGTCAATGACCGGAAATCCCCTTTTCGTCAGAACAATGGCGCCTTTTGATTTGAGGGCCCGGCCCGGCATGCCGTCAAAAACCGTATCATAGAGCGTATCCTGCTCCGACGCCTCGAGGCAGAGCTGCTTGAAATTCTCATGCAGGAGGCTTTCCCTGGTCAGCATGAACCGCGTCCCCATGGAAATGCCGTCGGCACCCAGCGACAGGGCCGCCGCCAATCCCCGGCCGTCGTAAAAACCGCCGGCGGCAATAATCGGGATTTTGACCTGACTGGCCACAGTGGGGATCAAAACCAGGGATGTGGCATCGGCGCCGTGGGCCGCCGCTTCATGCCCGGTAATGACGATGGCGTCACAACCCAACTGTTCGGCCTTGACGGCATGTTTGGCCAGGGCGGTCGTTCCCAGCACTTTGCCGCCGTAAGCGTGGACCTGATCGATAAACCAGGGCTTCCCCAGGGTGTAATTGAGAACCGGCACTTTCTCTTCAATGGCTATCTTGATGGCTTCCTGTGCCCCGGGCATCAGCAGCATCTGATTGATGCCGAAGGGTTTGTCGGTCAGTGATTTGATTTCCCTGATGCATTTTCTCAGTTCATCGGGTGTGTAGCGGGCCGTCGCCAAAATGCCCAGGCCGCCGGCGTTACAGACCGTGGCGACGAGGTTAGGGTCCGTGATCCAGTTCATCCCGGCGAGCATGATCGGGTGCTTAATTCCGAACAGCTCCGTCATTTTTGTCTTAAACATTGCTGCCTCCTGATATTATTTTCGATGCTATTATTTTTCCGAAGATGAGGACCTCAGAAAAAATTATCTCGTCTTTGAAAATTCCAAATTGAAAGCTGTGTGACGCGGCTGTCCGCGGTTTTCAAAGATTACGGCTGTTTGAAAAATATTCTTAAAGCCCAGGGAAGTCAAGAATTCTTTGAATCCATTTGATATTCATTTGACATGGGGTTGCCTTTTCTTATATTGATCTCGTAATGGTTTTTCAGCACGTTTGGTTTTATCAAGGCCGATAAACGATACTCACACGGAAAATCAACTCAGGAGCGCACCATGCCGGGTAAAAGCCCCAGCACCATTCTCGTGATGTACGATATCGCCATCAATGACTTTACCTTAACCCGGCAGAACCTGGAAAGAATCCGGCAGGCCGCGCCGCAGGCGAATGTCATCGTCGTCAAAAACAAGGAAGACTGGGAACGTAAGGTGAAAGACCTCGCCGCACAGGTCGAGGTGTCCTTCGGACTCCTGCCCATTGCCCGTTACTCGGAACTCCCCAACCTGCGCTGGATGCAGCAGACCTTTGCTGGGGCCGACTGGATCTTTAATTATCCCGTCGTCATTGAAAAGGATTTTACCCTGACCACGGCATCGGGCGTCCATGCCATTCCCATCTCCGAGCATATTTTGGCCCTCATGTTCGCTCTGGCCCGCGACATCCCTTACAGCATCACCAAACAGCACGAACGTCAGTGGAAGCGCCGCGGGAAAGTCGTCGAGATCGACGGCTCGACTATGGGCATCATCGGCCTTGGAAAAATCGGCGAAAAGACGGCGGAAAAAGCCAAGGGGGTAAACATGCGCGTCTTGGCGACACGGCGGAACCCGGAGCGTCCGTCACTTTATGTCGATCAAATGTACGGACCGGACGGCCTGGCCGAAGTGCTGTCCCAATCCGACTGGGTCGTGGTCACGGCGGCCATGACACCGGAGACGAACAGCCTCATCGGTGAAAACGAACTGAAGCTGATGAAAAAATCAGCCTACATCATCAACATTGCCCGCGGCGCCGTCATCCGCGAACAGGATTTGATCAAAGCCCTGCAGGAAGGCCGAATCGCCGGCGCCGGCCTGGATGTCTTCGAGACGGAGCCCCTGCCCGAAGATTCGCCGCTCTGGGATATGAAGAATGTCATTATCACCGGCCACTACGCCGGATTCACGCCGTTCTATTTCGACCGCGTCATAGATATCTTCCTGGAGAACCTGCGGCGCTACCAGGAGAATGAACCGCTGATGAATGTGGTTGATAAAAAATTGGGATACTGATAGGGCCTGTAATGGGTATATCTCGCAGCAGATAACAAGGGAGTAAGACTTGTCACTCGTGACTTATAACGGTCTCGTAAAAAGTCGAGTGTCACCCTCTCCCTTGAGGGGAGAGGGTTGGGGTGAGGGTGAGAAATAACGTTATTACAACTTATTATAATTCCCCCTCCCCTTCATCCCCTCCCACCAAGGGAGGGGAATATGACTTTTTACGAATCCGTTACTTGTCACCTGTCACGGTTTAGGATTTTCAAACTCATTTTTCATATACATAAGCATATACAAAACATTTAAAAAGGAGGGCATCAAATGGATCCTGCCAAAATCATGGAAAACTTGTCA
This sequence comes from Deltaproteobacteria bacterium, assembly GCA_016928025.1. GTDB lineage: Bacteria > Desulfobacterota > Syntrophia > Syntrophales > JAFGHS01 > JAFGHS01. Next base: position 45,903 of record JAFGLN010000117.1, on the reverse strand, counting down.
AAAGAATTGGGAAGCGCGTTAAAAACCATGTCAAAGGCTAAAACTGTCGAGGAAAAAGCGGCCTACAGCCAGATCGTCAAGAATCTGTCCGAATCCCTGGGTGTGTTTCTGGAGCTGGCCAGCAACCTCATGGATTATGGATTGGATGAATTCGATGAATTCGACGAAGAGGATGACATATAAGTCACTGTCGTCTTTTTTAACCGTGCGCCTCGTCCCAGTTCTTCCCGGAGGCGCAGTCGACCTTGAGGGGCACCCGGAGGGCGACGACACCCTCCATTTCATCACGGACGAGGGCCATGACGTTTTCTTTCTCCGCCGCGGGGACCTCTAAGACCAGTTCGTCATGGACCTGCATGATCATGGCGGATTTCAGCCTGCGTTCTTTAAGCTTACCGGCGATATTGATCATGGCGATCTTGATGAGATCCGCCGCCGTCCCCTGGATAGGGGTGTTCACGGCCATGCGTTCCGCGAACTGCCGGACGACATTGTTTTGGCTTTGCAGCTCCGGAAGATAGCGTCGCCGGTTGAACAGAGTGGTCACAAAGCCGTCGCGCCTGGCCGCCTCCAGAATCCCGTCAAGATAGGTTTTCACGCCGTCGTATTTCTTGAAATATTCATCGATATAAATCTGGGCGAGCTTCTGGTTAAGCCCCAGTTCCCGCGCCAGACCGAAGGCGCTCATGCCATACAGGATGCCGAAGTTGATGACCTTGGCCTGCCGCCTCATCTCGGCGTTGACCATCTCGGGAAAGACGCCGAAGATGTCGGAGGCCGTCCGGCTGTGGATGTCCTCGCCCGACTCAAATGCGGCGACCAGGGTCTTATCCCCCGACAGATGCGCGAGCACCCTGAGCTCGATCTGCGAATAATCCGCCGAGACGATCTCCCAGCCCTCGGGAGCGATAAAAGCCTGGCGGATTCTTTTGCCCTCCAACGTCCGGATGGGGATGTTCTGCAAATTAGGGTTGCTGCTGGAGAGCCGGCCCGTCGCCGTGACGGTCTGGTTATAGGAAGTATGCACCCGTCCTGTTTTGTTGTTGATAAGAACGGGTAGCGTATCGATATACGTCGATTTAAGCTTCGCCAGACTCCGGTAGGCGAGGATTTCCGCCGGAAGCTCATGGGTCTCGGCCAGTTTGGTCAGAACGTCCACATCCGTCGAATACCCTTCCTTGGTCTTTTTGCCCTTCGGCAGTCTCATTTTTTCAAAAAGGATGACCTGAAGCTGCTTGGGCGAATTGACGTTAAACTTCTCACCCGCCAGTTGGTAAATCTTTTCTTCCGACAGGGCCATCAATCCGGCAAGCTCCGTCGACATATCCTTGAGCAGTGCGACATCGAGAAGAACACCCTTCTGCTCCATAGCCGCCAGGACAGCAACCAGGGGCATTTCCACCCGGAAGAAAAGCTGCTGAAAACCTTCCTGAATAATTTTTTCCGATAACATTGAAGCCAGCCCCGAAACGGCATCGGCCCGCCGGCAGGCATAGTCCGCCAGTTCATCCGGCGGCACCGAAGAAAACGGAATGGCCTTGGCGCCCGACCCGACGAGATTTTTGGCGTCAACGATCTGAACACGCAGATGGTCCCTGGCCACCTCCGCTAAATTGAAATTGTGTTTCGCCGGATTTAAAACATAAGACGCAACCATGGTGTCGCAGCCCGGATTTGCCAGTTCCATGCCGTGTTGCGCCAAGGCGATGAGGATATTTTTCAGGTCATGTCCGTGCTTCTTGATTTTGTCATCGGCCAATAGTTTTTTCAGGACGGTCAGTTTATCGCCCCCGGATTGATCTTTCGACGATTTTGAAGAAACCGGTGTCGCCGTGAACAGATCTTCCATCCCCGGCAGAGCGGTGTTTTGGGGAGGCGTTTTTATTCCGGAAGCAGGGACATTGCTATTCTGATCGGCTTTTGCCTCGGTGCCCTTTTCGTCTTGCCCCTTCGATGATGACTCATCATCCAAGGCCAGGGGAATATAGAACGCCTCGCCCGGGCCGGGACAAACGGCAATCCCCAGGATATCGGCGCTCATGGGAACATCCGTGGACAGAACACAATCGACGGCGATTTCTTTTGCCGATTTCAATCTTTCCCTCAGAGCCGCCAGATCCTCCCTGGTGCGGACCAATCGGTAATTCCCCGGCCCCGGGTCTTCCTTGATTTTCAACTCCTGCATAAGGGACGAAAATTCGAATTCCCGGAACAATTCCATCAACGCATTGTTGTTCGGCCCTGTGTAGCGGCAGCTTTCCAGGTCAAAGTCAAATTCCACATCCGTCCGGATCAGGGCCAGTTCGCGACTGAGTCTCGCCTGATCGACAAACTCCCGGATACTGTTTTTCGCCTTGGCGTTTCTCAGTTTATCCACATTTTTGATGATCTCTTCGACGGAACCGTATTCCTCCACCAACCGCTGGGCATTCTTCGGCCCGATACCGGGTACGCCGGGGATGTTGTCCGATGCATCGCCCATAAGCCCGAGCACTTCCACCACCTTCTCCGGTCCGACACCGAAACGCTCCTTGACGGCGGCCACATCGTAGGTCTTGTCCTTCATGGAATCGACCATGACGACATCCTCCGAGATGAGCTGCATCAGGTCCTTGTCTCCCGATACAATGACGATCTTCATGCCTTTCTCGGCATACCGTTTGGCCAGGGCGCCGATGATGTCATCCGCTTCGATCCCCTGCTGTTCCAGAACGGGAATGGAAAATCCCCGGACGACATCCTTGATGTAGGGGATCTGGGCCACCAGGTCATCAGGCGTGGCCTTTCGCGTGGCCTTGTACTGGTCAAACGATTCGTGGCGAAATGTCGGCCCCTTGAGGTCAAAGACGATGGCGATATAATCGGGCTTCGTATCGCGCAGAAGCTTCATCAGCATGGTCGTGAAGCCGTAGATGGCATTCGTCGGAAACCCTTTGGAATTGGAAAGCTCCCGGATGGCATAAAAGGCCCGGTACATATAGTTGCTGCCGTCGACGAGAACGAAGGTCGGTTTGGGGATTTCTGAATTTTGAGTTTCGGAAGTCAAGGCTACACCTTTCTTCTATTTCGTTAACTAAATGATTTGGCAGTATAGAGTCAGGATTGTTTGATGTCAATAAATATGGCGGAACATAAATATGGCAACAGTGTCCAATCTATGCAGGTAGTAATTTAAAACCTCAAATAGAGCTTGTAAATACTTGAGCATAATTAATTAAAAAATAATACGCATAGTATATTATTAGTTTTATAAAAAATATTTTATTACTTTATAGATTAAAATAATATTATTTTATAATTTATCTTTGACTGATTGTCATATGATGTATATGTTCCGATTCTGTAAAAATTTTTCTGAAATACAATATCAGTAAAAATATCACTTTTTGTTTTATTTATTGTAACCGATAAGCAGGGAGGAAACCAAGCATGGCAGACATCTTCAAAAAAATTCTCTATTTTATAGCTGTTCTATGGGGGGTTACATTTATCTCTTTTAGCGCTTATGCAGACAATGGTATTTTATTCGGACCCGAGGTACTAAAAATCAATTTTCTCCATTTCCATCTATCCTACCACGATTTCATGATTGAAGATTCAGCAGAGGGAACACTGAACATAACCAAAAACACGCCTGATAAGGAAATCAGAGGCAGATTCATTGTTTTTAACAATAAAATTATCCTGCTCAGCAATTTCTTCCTCGGAAGCGACATATCATTTGAAAAAACAGTTTCTTTAAAATTCACGACACGCATGATGATTTTTTTGCGGGGAACTCCAGGCGCCTCCATAACATTGGCTGTTAAAAAGAAGACCGACACAGTCCCTCCCGAAGCAACCTTCTCCGCCGAGCCCTCCACAATCACTGCCGGTGAAACCTCTACACTGTCTTGGAGCACCACCCATGCCGAAACGGTCAATATCGAACCGGCAATAGGGAATGTATCTCTAAACGGCACACACAGCGTATCGCCGTCAGAAACGACAATATACACTCTCGTCGCCTGCGGTCCCGGAGGTGCGACGACGAAAACGGCAATTGTCACCGTTACCATTCCCAACAATTCACCTGCGGCAAATCAGGATGAGGCAACCACGGACATGGGCAAGCCTGTTGAAATCAATGTCTTGGCCAATGACACGGACACTGACGGCGATATCCTGACCATATCAACCTTCAGTCAACCAATCGGCGGCGGATGAGCTGGCCGGGAGCTTGCTCCCGGTCAGCTCATCCGTGGGATCGTGACGTTGGATACGAGTAGCGGAATCTTTACTTATACCCCCAACACAGGTTTTCACGGCAAAGACTGTTTCAGCTACACGGTAAGCGACGGCAATGGTGGCATTGATTCCGCTATAGTCAGTATTGCGGTTGTATCTCCTATTACATTGGAAATTCTGTCTCCAATCGAGGGGACAACGCTATCTGAACCTTATGTAATCGTACAGGGAACAATCGCCAATACCACTGACGCAGAGACCGGTGTGGTTGTCAACGGTATTATAGCTAATCTTTACGGCAATCAATTCGCGGCAAACAATGTTCCACTGCAGGAAGGTCAAAATATTATTGCGGCTATCGCCACAGATGCCAATGGAGCTGTGGCAACTAAATCCATCACCATGAATGCGGAAATTTTGAGCAGTTTCATTAAGCTTTCCGCCTATCCGGAATCCGGCGTGGCTCCGTTGGAGATCACCTTGAGAATTAATGGATCTTTTTCCATTATCAATTCGGTCATTACCGTAGTATTTTTAATTTTAATTATCTCATGCTTAATATTATTTGATTTAACTACCATTAGTTTCGCATTGAATACTAAAACACATAAGGCTCTAAACGAATATATCGCGCAACAAAGTCTTGGTGGTTTTTCTCTTAATGAATATTTGAAAACACAATTGGGTATGAAAGAAGGAACAGAAACTTACTTTAAAAATGGCGGACTTGACCAACAGGTTTTTAAATGGATTCGTGACGGCGGCGAGTACGAGGATCAAATTCCCCGCATGTTGGCACATTTTCTCAATCCTCTGACCAATAACGGCCTTTTCGGTAATTCATCAGCGCTGGAGCGGGCGCTGCCCCTTGCGGAACACAAACAACATTCCCGGCTACCGGTCATTACTCCTGGAACGACGTCCGCGACTATTATTTTCAGGCATTGACGGCGGAAGACAAAACGACTAGGGAGAAATATTTTGCTGAAACATTCAGAGGCGTGGGCCAACTGATGCATCTGCTGCAGGATATGTCCGTGCCGGCTCATGTCCGGAACGATTCGCATCTTCTTGGTGATGGTTATGAGAAATGGTGTACTACCGATAAGTTAGATGACGTAAAAAATACTCCCAAGTACTTTTCACCAAGCGGCATAACGTTTCTGATTTCCGACCTTTTCGACACCGGCCAATATGTCGGCACGAATCCTGAGATCACGACAACATCTAACAACATTGGTCTTGCGGAATATACAAACGCAAACTTTTTCAGTGATGATACGATTATTTACGCAAATTTTACTTATCCCCAGATTAACAGCAATAATAGACATTACAAGCAGCACAAAGGTCCATCAGGTACTGATGATGATCGTGAATATTACCTAAAAAGTTGCAGTGAAAATTATTGCGAAACAAATCCCGACAAGGACTACCAGGGATATTTACTGGCCGCTGTTGACTATTTCGACTACTGGCGGCAAATCAATGCCCTTCCGGAAAATGAATATCCAGTTACGCCTTGTTTGGATATAAATATTTTTTATGACTATTCACGATTTCTCATCTCCCGCGCCATCGGTTATTCCTCTCAAGTGTTGAGTTATTTCTTTCGCGGCAAGATGGACATGACAGAGGACATGGAGATAAGTAAAAAATATAAATTTTTCGGGGCGCTCGGCGAAATGACGGGTGATGAGAGTGATTTTGAAGAAACGAAATCACTCTCCCATGGCGATCTGGTATTCAATTCTTCCGGGGATTGCTTGACACCATGGTTTCGTTATGACCGTTATTTTATCCCTCCATGGCAGCATCACACCTGGTCGAGTTGGGGCATGAAAGGTGAGCCGGTGGCCTGGACGGAAATGAGAGAATGGATCGGCAACAGGAATTGGTTCGGCAGCAGCCTGGACGGCAAGTACGGCCATTATGCCATTGCGGATGTTACCATGTATCACTTTGTACCCCTTACGTTCGCGGCACTGGCCGACCCTGTTAATAACCCCCAGGTCACTTATCAAGGGGATAATCAAAGTTATTATGGCGTATTACAGGCATATATTGACGGCGCAAAGATTCCACTGAATGAATGGAATGACTACTACTTTAATAATCATCTTGTGTATAGCTGGACACCGGCTGATCATCGGACTGTTTTTGTTCAGGCACAAGCGTTGTATTGTCCGGATGGTATTAATGGCATCGATTTCGTTGCGGCTGGGCCGAACTCAATATTGTCCGAGCATATTAAATCGGCGACTGAAGCGACCTACACGGCAAACGGCGTACCAGCCAATGAAATGAGGAATTGTTGGGTTAGTGTGGACATCGTTAAATGATCCGAAGCAAAAAGCGGGCGAATCATTTATTCACATTCCGCTGTATCCGGCAGCGATTCTTCTTCATCCGTTTTCAATACATCGAGTTGCAGGGTATCGTCCAGACGGCGCTTGTAGCGTTCGATATGGCCGCCACCGAGACGGTATGCCTCCTGGGCCTTCTCAATCTGGCGCCCCATCTCTTCATATTTCCGGTAGAAAAGGTCGAAGGACCGCTCTAAACCGGCCAACCCTTCCTGGAGCTGTTTGGCGCTTTTGATGATCTCGATATTGCGGACACCCATCATGACGACCTGCAGAAAAGCGTAAAACGTATTGGGGCTGACGGGGATGACATGGTTCGCCTGGGCGTATTCGTAAAGCCTTGACGGTTCGCCCAGAGAATTCTTCTCCGCAATCGTTTCATAGTAGATCGCCTCGGACGGCACAAACATCAGGGCAAACTCCGCCGTTCCTCTTTCGGGTTTGATATATTTCTCCCGGATGCTTCTGATCTGATTCCTCACGGCCGCTTCGTGGCTTTTCCAGCATTTTCCCTTTTCCGCCCCTGATTCGGCCTCGATATAGCGAAGATAGTCTTCCCGGGGAAACTTCGCGTCGATGGGAATAACGACGTCCTTAACTTTGACAACGGCATCCACCTGCTCGCGGCCCGCAATGGGATACTGCCTCTCCCAGATGCCCCGGGGCAGAATTTTTTCGAGCATTTCCTCCAGAACCACTTCACCGTAGCTGCCGCGCAGCTTCGGAACCTGCAGGATGTCCTTCAGGGAATGCCCCAGTTTCTGGGTGTCTTCCTGCTGCCGGATGATCTGTTGGAGCGTTTCGCCCATGTGCCGGATCACATCAATCGTCATGACCGTATGGTCCGAAATGAGGTCTTTGGAACGGATGACTTCATCCCGTGCGACATCCAGATCCTGATGGATATCCGCACGGAAGGCAAGCAGCTGCTCCCGGATGGCGGCATCGAAGCGGCCGGCGGACTGCCCCTTGACCAACAGGACAACGATCAGGATGAACAGCACCGCCAGGGCAATTAATATTCCAATGGTTACCGGTTCCATATGTTCTTAAACTCCTCGTACCGTCATCGCCTCAATTCGTAGCCGTATTTGGAGTCTTTGTTGAAACCCATTTTTTCATAAAGTTTATGGCCCTCGGTCCGCTTCCGGCCGCTCTGGAGTATAACCTTATAGCAGCCATGACTCCAGGAGGTTTGGATGGCTTCGTTCAAGACCGCCGCGGCATAGCCTTTCCGCCGGTAGTCGGGATGGGTGATGACGTTTTCCACAAACCCGATGGGGCTCCCGCCCCGAGTCAGATTTGGGATAACCGCCAGATAGCAGGACGCGATGAAACGAGCTTCCTGTTCAATGACAAAATAATAGATGTCTTTGTCGGTCTGAATCCTTTTCCAGATCGCCTCGAAACGGTCTTTATCCGCAAACTCGTCCTCGGGGTTGAGATGCCGGTAGAGGTCGATCAGTTTATCCAGTTCATCGGCTCTTGCCGGTCTTACCTTTTCTTCCATAAATAACATTCCCCTCCGCGGTCTTACCAACAACCCCGCACGGAAAGCCTCTTTTTTCGGCAGTATAGGTTGAGGCGTATGGTATGTCAACCTATTTGGCAATGGGGTTTATAGAAGGCAGAGAGAATGGATTTGGGGAGATCCAACGCGTATGCTTTATGGCACAACAGCTAATAATGAGACAACATAAAAGGGGCGAGCTTGCGGCCCGCCCCTCTTTTTTGTTGAAACCGAGGAATCGAATCCCGTCAACGCATTTTAGTCGACGATGCCCGCCAGATCCTTGGCGATCTGCTTTTTGGCTTCCATATCGTATGTGGATGCGATGGCGATCTTTTCCATGATGGGAGATCCCCCGCCGTGCAGACCGCTGACCTGGGCCGCGGCGCCGGGCGCGGAAACAATCAGGTTTTCAATCAGTCGATAGGCCCGGTGCAGATTCTCCGCCGATACGCCGTCCTTGCGTTTGATATACTTGTTCAACAGCTCCGCCGTGTCCGGATTATAGAAGTCTTCTTCACGGGGCAGCGTGGCGCTCAAACCGCCGCCGATATCGCCCAGCGTCTCGTATTCATGATAAATATTGACGCCCGCGTGATAGCGGCCCACGTTACAGAATAAGGGGCTGGGCACCATGGTGCCGGACGCGCGTTTTTCCGCCTTGACCGCCGCCGCAATCCCGGCACCGTAAACCAGCTCTGCCACGGTGATCAGTTGGGACAGCTTGTCCCGGATGTGGGAAACGCTTCCGATGCCGCTGTACTCGGCGATCAGGGCCGTCGCCCCCATAATAATGTCCGTATAGGCTGGTTTGCACCCCGTGTAGCTGTGGCGGTGGAAGGTGGCGAACAGGGCCGCCAGCTTGCCGGCCTGGTCCGTTTCGCCGCATAAGAATACGCGTTCCCAGGGGACGAAGACATCTTCGAATAAAACCATGGAATGGGCATTCCCGCAGTCTTCGAAGGGCGCCCGCAGATGTTTCCGGGGGCGTTGAATGTGAGCGACCGTGACCAGCTTTACGCCTTCCGTATCGGCCGGAATGGAGAACGAAACGGCGTAGTCCTTGTCTTTCGGCGTCATGGCCCGGGTCGGTACGGCGATGATTTCATCGGAATAGGAAGCGATGGTGATGTGGGCCTTGGCACCACGCACGATGATACCGTCGTCTCTTTTTTCGACGATGCGCAAATAGAGATCCGGGTCGCTCTGCTGGTGCGGCCTCAAGCTCCGGTCCCCTTTGATGTCCGTCTGGGCGCAGCAGGCCACCAAATCATTTTCCTGAAAATAATGGAGGAATTTTAAAAAGCGGTCATGATAATTCGTACCATATTGCAGATCTGCGTCCTTCGTGACGACGGACACGCCATTGAGAGCATCCACGCCCATGCAGCGCTGAATGCAGCGGCCGCATTTATGGCACATGAGCCGGACGATCTCCTGTTTGGCCAACAGATCGTCGGGATTCTGGTGAATATGGCAAAAGCGGTTGATTTTCTTCCCCGTCAGATGGGAGGTGGCCGTCAGCAACGGCTCATAGTCCGGTTTATTCACATAATCAAACGTCAGTCCGATGGTTTTCAAACCGGGTCCAAAACGGGGATCGTCTCGTTTAACCAGCTCGCCGCCCATATAGACGTTGGGTCTCATGGAACGGAGTTTCTCAATATACTGTTCGGTTGTTCTCATAACAGGTTTTCTCCTTATCGTTTTGAAATGATTTTACAATTAGAAGTTTTTCATAACAGGGTAACACCAACGTGTCAATCAGGAAAATCTTGCAAAGCACAACGCGCCGATTTCTGATCAATGTCCGGCAAACGCAGGAATCAACAAAACAGCAAATTCTTCCATGGGGCAAAATCACCAAATCTGATTTAATTAACTTGAAAAAAAATACATAATGATTTAACGTCTCCACATCTTGATTGCAGTTCATTGTTAGTGCAGGTTGTTCGCAACGCATCGAATAACGAAGCGCAATCTGTAACCATCAAAAAGCACAGCGATATAAAGATATTAATTCCTAAAAAAAAGAAACAGAATTTTTAAATGAATATTCCCCCTCACACACGCTTACAAAGCATTATCATTTTATTGAAGTAACAAAGAATAAACATTCTGAAGCCAGGGGGCTGGTTAAAGCTCATATGTCATATCATTGCAGAAAATAATTTCCGCCGAACCGGTATCTTATTGCCTGAATCTGTTAAGTGAACAGGTTCGATGGGGCGATGCGAAGGGAAAAATAAAAAAAGTTCCACAGGATGATAGGTAGCCTCAAATTATGATATTTATTCGTAAGGAGGCATAACGATAATATAAGGAGGAACAATATGAGTGAAAAGACCTTTTATCCCGAGTACAGTAGTCGATATCCGCTTCTGATTACGAACTTCATAAAAAAACCCATGGGCATGTATCCGGATGATGAAGCAATCGTCTATAGAAACGACGATGGTCAATACTTCCGGTTAACCTGGCGGGAATGGTATGAGCGAACTTGTCAGCACGCCCATTTACTCAAGGCATTGGGTGTGAAAGAGGGCGATCGGGTCGGTACCATGGCGCTCAATCACCACCGTCATTTGGAGAACATTTTTGCCACGTGCTGCATCGGGGCCATTTCCCACCCCATCAATGTCAGGCTGTCGCTGGAACATATGACTTACGTCATCAACCATGCCGAGGACTCCGTCATCTTTTTTGATGAGATACTGATGCCTTTCGTTGAGCTGCTTTATGATCAAATCAAAGGGTCCGTGAAAAAATTCGTCTATATGTCGGACAAACCGGGCCTGCCGCAAACCAAGATAGAACCCCTCTACGAATACGAAGCTCTGTTGAAGGAACAACCGAAGACATACGATTGGCCGTTACTGGATGAAAACTCACTGGCGACGCTTTACTACACCACCGGGACGACGGGGCTCCCGAAGGGGGCACTGTACACCCATCGACAGGTCTATCTGCAATGTATCCACAGCCTCGAAAGGGCGGGTAATTCCGTCAGACTCCCCGACGATCCAGAGAGGCCCAATCGGTTAGTTTTTTTCGCGGTCATTCCCTTTTTCCACATCCACGCTTGGGGTACGCCTTTCATGATGGTTTATGGGGCCGCCAAGATGGTTTTTTCCAGCAAATATGAGCCGGAAAGCTTCTGCGAACTCATTCAAAATGAAAAAGTAAACTCCGCCGTCATGGTGCCGACCATGCTGGCCATGCTCCTGGAATATCCGGAAGTCGACAAGTGGGACCTGAGCAGCCTGACGACCATTGCTATCGGCGGCGGCGCTCTGCCGCTGGGTTTGAAAAGCAAAGCGGAAAAACTCTTCCCCCATATGAGGGCCGCGTCCGGCTACGGCATGTCGGAAACGATGGCCGGCGTGATCGGCGCCGTCTTGAAAAGGGACATGGAGAACTGGCCGAAAGAGGAAATCGACAAAGTCTTCGTCAAGACGGGTCTGCCGATGCTTCCCGCCATCGATGCCCGTGTGGTCGATGAGAAAGGAAACGATGTGCCGCACGATAACGAAACCATTGGCGAGATCATCCTCCGGGGGCATTGGATCACGGAGCAGTACTACAAGGATCCGGAGAAGACAGCCACCGCCTGGCGGGGCGGATGGTTCCATACCGGCGACGCGGCCAAAATCGATCAGGACGGCTATATCATCATCGCGGATCGCATCACCGACGTGATCCGAAGCGGCTCCGAAATGGTACCCACGGTCCTGTTGGAGAACCTGACCAGCAACGCCGATTTCGTTCTGGAGGCCACCTATGTCGGCATCCCGGATGAAAAGTGGGGCGAAATACCGATGGCCCTCATCAAAAAACTTCCCGGCATGGACGTAAAAGAGGAAGATATCCTGACGTTCCTCCAGAAGGAAGGCGTGGATTCGGGGAAGATCACCAAGTGGATGCTGCCCGTTTATGTCGCCTTTGTCGATGATGTGCCGAAGACCAGTGTCGGCAAGTACGATAAGATCGCCATCCGGAAAAAGATCGAGGAATTCAAAGCCAAGGCCAAACAGGTACGCAAAGTATAAAATACGTCTCCGATATTGACATCCATCTGAACCGATAATCTCAAAGCCGCCGTGAAACTTAAGGCGGCTTTGAGCATTTCTTGGCCTGAATGTGAAAATTAAAACAAAAGGAAAAAGCGTGGTCTGATATGCCCAAAAAAGAGAAAGGAACAATTAAAGTATCGAACATCAATGATGAAAAATCCCACAAACATCCTTTCCACACCAAACTATGCGATTTACTGAACATCGAATATCCCATCATCCAGGGCGCCCTGGGGGGCGGCGTCAGCGGTGCCGACCTGACGGCGGCCGTCTCCAATGCCGGCGGTCTTGGTGTTTTAGCCGCCTGGGGCCTGTCCATGGATAAACTGAGGGTAGCCATCCGGCAGACGCGGGACCTGACATCCAAACCGTTTGCCCTGAACATTATGCCCGTCAACCGTCCCTTCACCCAATCCCGGACGGAACTGGCTATCGAAGAAGGGATAGAAATCGTGACAACGGGCCGGGGTGATCCAAGGGCGCCGATCATCAAATTGCTCAAATCACACGGCATCAAGGTCCTGGGTGTCGTGCCGACGGTCCGGCACGCCCTGCGCCTGGAGGCGGAAGGTGTGGACGCCCTGGTGGCTTCCGGCTGTGAGGCGGGGGGACATGTTGGAAAAGTATCAACCATGCCGCTGATTCCGCAGGTCGTGGATGCTGTCAAGATTCCGGTCGTGGCCGCCGGGGGCATCATGGATGCCCGGGGCTTTCTGGCGGCTCTGGCGTTGGGGGCCTGCGGCGTGCAGATGGGAACGCGGTTTATGGCGGCGGAAGAATCCGCCGCATTGCCGGAAGAAAAACAGAGGATCGTGGAGGCCGGGGAGGAAGACACCGTGGTGACGGAAATCTTCACAGGCAAACCGGTCAGGGTCATATCGAGTCCCAGGCTCAACAGCCTCCTCAAGGCCATGAAAGACGGCCTGTCCCCGGAGGAAACCCGCGCTCGCATCCTGGAGTTGCGCAAGAAAAAGAAAACACAGGAGCCGGGGTACAACAGCGTTACCTCCGGCCAGGGCGCCGGACTGATCCACGAAATCCTGCCCGCCGGCGAGATCGTCCGGCAGATCATCACCGAAGCCCAGACCCTCTACAAGCGCCTCGATCCGTGGGCTTAGCCCCGTATGGACAATGACATTTCTAAAAGCAACCGCATCTTTAATCGGCAAGGTGGATTTTAAATTTGTACTCGTAAAAAGCCGTAAATCACCCTCTCCCTTGAGGGGAGAGGGTTGGGGTGAGGGTGAGCAATAACTTTATTACAAGTGATTATAAATCCCCATCCCCTTCATCCCCGCCCACCAGGGGAGGGGAATATGACTTTTTACGGGGCCGTTAAATTTGGCGATTTAATTTTATTTAAAAGTTCACCGATTTGGGCAATACAAAGCATTAACGCATATTGACTTTCTATGTCGAACGAACCGGTACCTTACCAAAGATGGATGCTCTCTTTTCCGATACGCTACCTCAAAAAGGGATTCGTCTTTTCCCCGATTTTTACAATCTCAACCAATCGATATTACATACGCTTTTATATTATGCGAATCCCCGTTTCCAATATTTCTTTGACAAAATAATTACTGTCATTGAAATCTTCCGGTCGAAAGGGCATGGGTGAAATATCACTATTGACCTGTAAGGTTACTTTACGAACTCTGTTTCGGTCCTCGAATCTGTTACCGGTAAAATTCTCAGATACAATAGCCAAGTCAATATCGCTCCATTCATCATGTTTCCCATTGGCATAAGAACCATATAATACAGCCTGCTCAACATGAATGCCGATTTTTTCCAAGTCATTAATATATGATCTGATCGTTTTTTCTATTTCTCTACTTGCTGTTTTAGCCAACAGTGCATCTCCCTTATTTTCTTTAAATAGCCGTCGGCAAATTCTTCATTGCATTTAGCAGCAAACTGACTTTTTTCGTCAGGATAGCGGCCTTCCATGCTGAAGTCTGAAACCTCACTCAAAAACAATAACTGATCATCAGTAAGTTCTAATTTCGTTGACTTTGCAAGTTTAACCAAGTCATGAATTCTCGGCGCTAATTTACGGTGCTCTTTTACATATATAGCTTTTAATATTTTTTCCAAAACCAGATGGCCAACAAATAAGCACCAAGTATAATGACCTTTTTCCAACAGTATTTCTGCCACCGGTAAATCTTTTTCTGATTCTTCAATCCAGTATGCAATTTGTTTATCCATAAAAACCCTGATCAAAATATTCTTTATATTTTGATAACATAGCGTGTAAATATGTCAAGACAATTATTATCAAAGTGGAATTTCATCTATAAAACACCGGAGGCAAACAGGCACCGCATGCCCCCGCCTTCAACGATCAGGGCTGTCTTATGTTTTTCATTATTCATCTCATTACCATATGATCGTGTGATGCCGTTAGTCATGAAAATTAGTTCACCCTCCCCCCGCCCCTCCCATCAAGGGAGGGGGGTTATCGGGAGATTCCCCTCGTCCCTGGGGGGAGAGATTTGGGTGAGGGGGAAAAACTGTTTTCAAATTCACTCCCATGATCATTTAAGACACCACGTGTCATGAAAATTATTCTAAAGCCCAATCTCCTTCTTATCGAACTGCCGGTAAAACAGATAGAGAAAAACAAAGCAGAAGGAATTCAAGATATGCCACAGCCCATGCCCCTGTATCAAGTGATTCCCCGGAGAAAATATCAGTCCGTTGTAATCCAGAACCCAGAAAACAAAGGAAACCACAAACAAAGCCAGGGCATAAAGAAGATTGCGATAAAGGGTTTTTCTCCGGCTTTTCATCCGGGTCCGCCCTTCCAGCAACAAGATGAGGATGACCTCGATACCGAAAATAATCGCCCCCGATTTTCCCCGGATGATAAAAAGGAGGACCGATGATCCAGCGAAAACGGACAGAAAAACAATCAACCAACGGCGAGGCTGAACAAAACCGAGACGGACGAGGACGAGGGCCGCTAAAAGTCCGGACAGCAGATACATGGAAGCCAGATCGAAATATTGGAAGAAAAACGTGTTTGACGCGTGATAAAGAAAGGAAGAAAGGCCGATCAGAAAGGAGATTACGCCAAATGTCAGCGCCAATTGTCTTTTTCGGTCTTTGATATAAAAAACAAAAAGGGCCAAGGCGTTCAGGAGATAAAAGACGTTCGTCCAAGCGTTGGCCGGCTGTTTCAACCAACCGCCCGCAATCGCCTCATTGTAGATCATCGTTGCCGGAGAAAGACCGAACCAGGGTTCCAAATGGCTGCTCCTGAAGGCAATATTTTAGAATCAAAATGGCCTAAATCCGTTTATAAAATATCAGCGACAGCCTTGCCCACATCCCCCGTCGTGGCCTTGCCGCCCACATCGGGCGTCCGCGGCCCTTCCGCCAGGACGGTTTCGATGGCGCGCAGAACCGCTCCTGCTGCTTCCGGATAACCGAGAAACTCCAGCATCATGGCCCCGCACCAGATCTGGCCGATAGGATTGGCAATGCCTTTGCCGGCGATGTCGGGCGCCGAACCGTGGACGGGTTCAAACAGGGACGGAAATTCACGCTCCGGATTCAGGTTGGCCGACGGCGCGATGCCGATCGTCCCCGTACAGGCAGGCCCCAAATCGGACAGAATGTCGCCGAAGAGGTTGCTCGCCACGACCACATCAAACCAGTCCGGATGCTGCACAAAATTGGCCGCCAGAATGTCAATATGAAACTTGTCGACTCGCACATCGGGATAGGCCTTCGCCATGGTTTCAACCCGCTCATCCCAGTAGGGCATGGTGATGGAGATGCCGTTGGACTTCGTGGCCGAGGTCAGATGCTTTTCCGGCCGCCTGCGGGCCAGTTCAAAAGCGAATTTGAGCACCCGATCGACACCGATGCGGGTCATGACGGTTTCCTGCACGACCAGTTCCCGCTCCGTGCCTTCAAACATGCGGCCGCCGACGGAAGAGTATTCGCCTTCCGTATTCTCCCGCACAATATAAAAATCGATATCGCCGGGCTTGCGGTTCGCCAGCGGTGACGGCACCCCCGGCATGAGACGCACGGGCCGTAAATTGATGTACTGGTTAAATTCACGACGGAATTTCAGGAGAGAACCCCAAAGGGAGATGTGATCGGGCACGGTGGCGGGCCAGCCCACGGCCCCAAAAAAGATCGCGTCGTGAGAGCCGATCAGGTCTTTCCAGTGATCCGGCATCATCCGGCCATGCTTCTCGTAATATTCACACGACGCAAAATCGAAATGATCAAACGCCAGTCCGATACCGAATTTACGGGCCGCCGCATCCAGGACGCGGACGCCTTCCGGCACGACTTCCCTGCCGATACCGTCTCCGGGGATAACGGCGATGCGATGGGTTTTCATGTTGACGTTTTAATCGCTCTCTCTGTACATGGACTCAATCAAATCGGCAAACTGCTGGTTGATGGCTTTGCGTTTCACTTTCATGGTCGGCGTCACTTCACCGTCTTCGGTGTAGAGCTTTTTATCGAGGATTCGGAACTTCCGGATGTTCTCCACCCGGGCCACCTGGCGGTTCACCTTGTCCACCTCCTGTTGAATAAGTTCAATCACCTCCGGCGTTTTCGTCATGCTCGCGAATGTGGTATACTGAACCTTATGATCCTGGGCGTACTTGATAACGTTTTCATCGTCGATCACGATAATCGCCGTCAGGTATTTCCGGCCGTCGCCGATGACAACGGCATCGTTGATATAGGGCGAGAACTTCAGTAGATTTTCCAGATACTGGGGCGCGATGTTCTTGCCACCGGCCGTGATGATCAGGTCTTTTTTGCGGTCTGTGAGCTTGAGAAATCCATCTGCATCGATTTCTCCTACGTCACCTGTGTACATCCAACCATCACGCAGAACCTCCCTGGTCTGGGCCTCGTCCTTGTAATATCCCTTGAATATCGCCTTGTGTTTGACGACGATCTCGCCGTCCTCGGCGATGCGCACTTCGGTACCCGGCAGGGGCTTGCCAACGGTTCCAACCTTGAATTCCTTTTCGTTTGAAATGTGCGTCACGCCGGTAGTCTCCGTCATACCGTAACCCTCGCGAATGGGGATGCCGATGCTGAGAAAAAACTTCAGCACTTCCTGCGAAATAGGGGCAGCGCCGGAAGAGCCGAAGCGGACCCTGTCGAACCCGAGCCGCTTTTTGAGCTTCCGGAAAATAACAAAGTAGGCGATCTGATACTGCAGGGCCAGTAGCGGCGGCATTTTATCGCCGGACAGGGCCTTGTTGTTGTAGCGTGTGCCGATACGGATGGCCATATCGTAGAGGGTCCGCTTCAGCCAAGTGGCGTCCGCCATCTTGAGGACAATGGCGGAATAGTATTTTTCCCAGATCCGCGGCACGGCATGAAAAACCGTCGGTGACACCTCCATCATATCAGCCATGACCGTATCCGTGTTTTCCGTGAAATTGACGATATGCCCCACGGTCAGATGAAACATGATGTCGAATATCTGTTCGTAGACGTGGTTGAGGGGGAGAAACGAGATGGTCTCGTCGTCTATATTGGTGTCCATGCTTTCGCGGGCCGCCTGCCCGATCCAGAGGTACCCTTCGTGGGCCAGCAGGGCGCCTTTTGGCGGGCCGGTCGTTCCCGATGTATAGATGATGCCGGCAATGTCTTCGGGCTGCACCTGCTCACAGAGCTGCTTGAAGAGATCCGGATTGCGCTGATCCGTTTCCTTCCCCAGGTCGAGGAGTTCATTGAAGCTCATCAGCATGGGGTCCTTGAAGTGTTTGAGCCCTTCCATGTCCCAGACGATCAGTTTCCGCAGATTGGGTGTTTTTTCCCTGAAGACAAGGGCCTTGTCCAACTGTTCCTCATCCTCGCAGAAATAAATCACGGCGTCGGAATGACCCACCACGTATTCACATTCCGTTGCGGGGTTGGTTGTATAAATACCCACCCAGGCCCCCCCGGCGCAGACAATGCCCAGCGCCGAATAGAGCCACTCCGGCCGGTTTTCGCCAATGATAGACACGTGCTCCCGGTATTTAACGCCCAGCACATGCAGGCCGAGGGCGACATGCTTCACGTTCTGCAGGTACTCGGCCCAGGTAATATCTCGCCAAATACCGAATTCTTTGTTGCGCATGGCGACCCGGTTGGGCTGTTTCTGAGCGATGCTGAGTAGCGCTTTGGGCAGCGTGTTGATGTCCATTATCTCCCCCCTTATGATCTCTGACGTTTTTACCCCCCGCGCTGCACATCGCACAGTCTTGCCCATCCTTGTGGCGCGGGCTTAACAGGGCTTCATTTGTTCAAAATGGAACGCCCGGTCCATCATGGTTTCACAATACTATCGAAAGACGATCTGCACAAACCGTTTATGAGCGCGGTCTTCTTCGGCAAACGTTTTTTATGGACAGCGTATTTCGAGGGATTGGATTACCTGAACCGGACCTTTCGCCGGTAACGCTTATAGCCTTTCACCGACTCTTCGGTGGCGATTCCCAGATAAAATTCTTTGATGTCTTCATCCTCCCGCAGCACGTCGGGCTTGTCGGCTCGAACGATTCTGCCGTTTTCCAGCAGGTAGGCAAAGTGGGAATACTTCAGGGCCATGTTGACGTTCTGCTCCACCAGTAACACGGTCACACCGTCCTTTTCATTGATGTTCTTTATGATGCCGAAAATCTCCTGGGTCAGGATGGGCGACAGCCCCAACGACGGTTCATCGAGCATGAGGAGCTTGGGCCGGCTCATAAGCGCCCGGCCAATGGCAAGCATCTGCTGCTCGCCGCCGCTCATCAATCCGGCCTGCTGGCTGTTGCGCTCCTTGAGAATGGGAAAGTGATGAAACACGTTCTCCAAGTCGCTCTTAACGCCGCTTCTGTCTTTCCTTGTGTACGCGCCGATGGTGATATTCTCCAGCACCGTCAGTTCAGGGAATACCTCGCGTCCTTCCGGCACATATCCGATGCCCATCTTCACGATCTCGTCGGTGGCTTTCCGGTCGATTCTCTCACCGAGGAACTCGATGGTCCCTTTTTCCGGCTGCTCTTCTTTCAGGTCATAAAAAAGGCGCATGATCGTCTTGAGCGTCGTTGTTTTCCCTGCACCGTTTGATCCCAGAAGGGCCACCACATCGCCCTTGTTGATTTCGAAGGAAATGCCGTGGAGCGCCCGAATCAGGTCGTACCAGGTTTCAATGTTGTTCACTTTGAGCATCAGTTGATCGCCTCCTCTCCAAGATAGGCCTTGATCACTTCGGGATGTCTCTGAACCTCTTGAGGCGCACCCATGGTGATTTTCTGGCCCTGGTTCATGGCGAACACGCGGTCCGAAATCCCCATGATCATATTCATGTCATGCTCGATCAGGAGAATGGTTACTTTGTAATCTTCCCGGATATCCTTGATCCAGATGGTCAGATCGTCCTTTTCTTCGGTATTCATCCCCGCCGAAGGTTCGTCCAGAAGCATGATTTTCGGCTCCAGCGCCAGGGCCCGGCCCACCTCGACCAGCTTGCGCTTGCCGTAGGCGAGGCTGCCCACGAACTGGTCACGAACAGACTGCAGTTCGAGAAAATCAATGATCTGTTCCACCTTCTCCCGATGGTGTATCTCCTCGCGGGCGGCAGGCGATCGCTTGCCAAACATGAAGGCGCCGCCGAAAATGCCCGTCTTCATGTTGATATGCCGGCCGAGCATGAGATTATCCATGACCGTCGCATTGGCGAACAGCTCAATGTTCTGAAAAGTCCGGGCAATGCCTGTTTTGGCGATGCGGTCCGGTGTTTTGCCCACCAGGTTTTTGCCGTCCAAAATGACGGCTCCCGCGTCGGGCCGGTAGATACCACTGATGAGATTAAAGATGGTCGTTTTCCCGGATCCGTTGGGACCGATAATGGAAAATATTTCATTCTGTTCGACACCGAAGCTGATGTCGTTGACCGCCTTTAAGCCACCGAAACTGATGCTCAAATTTTCGACACTGAAATAGGCCATGGAATATCAGTCTCTCTTTTTCGAATTCCGCCTGCACACCTTCCGGCGCCGGTTTTTTTATCCGATGTCCTACCCAGCCGGAACGGGGCAGGACATCACTTCCGCGGAACAATACAGTCTTTTTTTGATGCAGAGGCCGGGCGCCGGCGAACCGGTAATCCGATGCCGCCAGCGCCGCACCCTGCGGTTTATGGTTTATTTACCGCTTTCAAGCGTGATGGTCTTCCAGTCCTGAACCACAATGGTCTCCCCCTTGGGACCGCACTTCCAGATGCGGAGCTGCCGGGGAGGCAGATGGCTGTCTTTCGTCCACGTGATGACGGGGCCAATCCCCTGCCGCTTGGTGATGGAATTGAGCGCGTCTCTCACCTTTTCCTTGCTTAAATCCTTTCCCGCGGCCTGCAGGGCCCATACCAGCGGCTCCGCTGCGGCGATTCCCGCGGTGTAGAACAAGCCCCACCGCTCTTTTGGAGCCAGTCGCTTCGCCGCTTCGCGATAGCGGTTCATGATGGGGGTATCCGCATCGATGTTGTCGGTAAAGGCCGCCGTCATAACGCCTTCGCGAGCCCAAAGACCCTCGGTAATATGGTTCATGAGAGGAAAATCACACAGGTTATAGGAATGCAGCCATTGAGTCTTGAAACCCACTGAAACGGACGTCCGGAGTGCGATGGCCGCCTGCGTGGGCGCCATGATGCCGATGACCGCATCCGCACCTGTTGCCTGGAGACGGGCAATCTGGGATGACAGGTCGCGCTCGGTGGGCTCCACGGGAATGGCGGCAAGCAGCTTGATGTTGTTGCGCTTCAGAACGGCTTCAATACCCACCCGAGCATCTGCCCCCCAGTCGTCGTTCTGGTACATGTAGGCAATTTTTTTGAACTTCAGGTTTTCAGCGGCATGAATGGCCAGAATGGCGCCTTCGTCAAAATAATCGGGCCATATCTGCCAGAGCCAGGGGTTGTTCTGAAAAGCCCGGGCACCGGTACAGACGCCGACCCAGACAATTTCATTCTGCCGCAAAAAACTCTGGACAGCCAGGCCGGGCGCCGTGCCAACGCCGCCGACGAAGGCAAACACACCGCGCCGATCGACCAGATCCCTGACCGCCGCCATGGTCTGGGAGGGGTTGTACTGATCATCACGAATAAAATAGTTGATCTTACGCCCGTGAATGCCCCCTTCCTCATTGATTAAGTCGAACAGCAGTTTGGTGCCGCGGGCAACGGCGCCCCAGGGGGCCGCTGGACCCGTTTGGGGACCCCATTGACCAACCCGGATTTCCTCGTCATCAAAACCCACATCCCTGGCATAGCCCAGGTCGATCGAAAAGATCATCGCGAAAACGGGTACGAACAGAATCGTTAGCATTTTTTTGATATTCATAACATGCCTCCTTTTTTAAACGTAAATGATCACCAATGGATTTGTCGCCAACTTTAAAAACCCGGACGAAGACGAACAGGAGCTTTTGACCCGTTTTCAACGGTTAGCTTTTGTACCATCTTCCGCCTTCCTTCAAGAAAATAAAGCCAATATTAAGCTCAGAGCGCTTTTTAGTCGGTATATGAACGAACACCACTACCACTTCAACCTGAGCAATTTTCTGAATCGATGGCCAGGTCTTCAGGTCTTCGTTGTTCTGTATATAAGAGACCTCCATGATGGTGTACGACGCGACGCGATCCTCCGATGACTTTACCTGGCGCAGATAGTCCTCATAAGTGTGGCTTCGGGCATAAGGTGAAGAGGGGGCGAAGCAGGCATACACTCTGGCATGATCACCCGTTTTTTCCGCATCCAGAAACTCTCGAGCCGCCTGAAGGACGGCTGCCTTCTCGGCTTTGTTTGCCGTCCCGCCGTCGGCATTGGAAACCGCAGGAAGGCAGGCCAGTGTCAGCAGGATCACCGCTGCAACGGCCGGCAGCCTGATCGGCGGCTTCTTCTTTCCCATGCGCGCGACCCGGTCAATCATCATTACACCTTCTTGACATAATGCTTGGCGAACAGGCCGCTGGGCCGAACACAGAGAACGAGCACGATGACGACAAAAGCGGTTATGGGCTTCCACGACGGAAACGCATAACCGAAGAAATTTTCCAGCAATCCCATTATGCCGCCCCCGATGAGGACACCGGGAATGCTCATTAGACCGCCCAGCACCGCCGCGGCGAATGCGCGCAAAAAGGGCTCCATCATGAAATCAGGGTCAAGGATCGTCCGGGCGGAGATGAGCATGGCTGCCGTCACGCCGATGACGGAGCTGAAGGCCCAGGAAAAGGCGAATACGCGGTCGGTCTTGATGCCCATGATTTTCGCTGCGTGCTTGTTCTGCTGCGTTGCGCGCATGGCCCTTCCCAGCTTTGTAAATTTGAAAAACAGAAAAAGAAAGGTCACGATGATAAAGGCTATAACGAAAACGGCAATGGCCCACTGGCTAATATGGAAGCCCGGAATCGGTTCGTAGATCACCTTGTAGGAGAAGGGAATGGAAAAGGCCTGCTGGTCGGCCGTCCACTTCCAACCTGCTAGGCCTCCCAGCAGCAGCTGGGCGCCGATGGTGATGACGATCAGCCCCAGGAGGGTCGGGTTCTTGGCGGGTTTGATGAAAAAGAATTCCACAAAAACCCCCAATACGGCCGCGAAGAACAGCGAGACAAGGAAAGCCAGCCAGAAGGGAAATCCGTATAAGGTAATGACGTGAAAGGCGACATAGGTGGAAAACATAGCCATGGTTCCCGCGGCAAAGTTCACGACTTCAGATGTTTTGTAAATGATGACCACCGCCAGCCCAAAAAGACCGTAGCAGGCGCCCATGGCCAATCCTTCAATCAGTAGCTGTTTGAACGGCATAGTTCCCCCTTACAATCGTCGACTTTCCCTTTTATCTGCCATGACACATGTCATAATGAAGTCCCCATTCAATAAAACCGCTGTCCCATGGCAATCCCTTTTATGAATCATCGTCATCAGAAGGGCCATGTCTTCCAGTATTTTTTTATCCGTATCCACGCTCCGAACATGCCCAGGGGCTCGAAAATGATGATCCCGATCATCACCAGGCCCAGGGCTACGAGGTTAAAATTATCTATGCCCGTCGTCGTCAGGAACTTACCCGAAAAGGCCACCAGAAGGTTGCCGACAATGGGAACCTCATCCACGTTTTTTAACAGATCGTACATAAGATAAGTGATGAGAGTGGCCCCCGCAATGGAACCCATGACCGAACCCAGCCCACCCACAACAACCATAACCAGAAAGATAATGGAGAGAATCAGGTTGAAAGTAAAGGGATCAAAAAAACCCAGGACGAACGCAAATAACCCGCCCGCAATACCGGCAAAAAAGGAGCTCACGGCGAACGCCAGCGTTTTGTACATGGTCAGGTTGATGCCAATCACCTCAGCGGCGATGTCGCTGTCACGAATGGCCACAAAGGCGCGGCCGGCGCGCGTTTTTAAAATATTGATCGCCAAAAGCACCATGATAATGGTGAAAATCAGAATAAGGTAGTATTTGCCCAACTCCGTTTTGATGACCCAGTTCAGGCCCCATTGGGATATCCCGATATTCAACACCGGCGCCGTAAGCCCCTGACGCCCTCCGAAGAGTTCTGTATGACCGATGATGTGCATGATGGCCAGACCGAAGGCCAGGGTGGCAATGGCCAGATAAGGGCCTTCGAGGCGAAGAGCGGGAAGCCCCAGGATGAAACCGAAGAAGGCCGAGATAAAGGCAGCGATGACGATCGCCGGGAAGAAAGGCAGCCCGAGCTTGGTCATCAGCAGAACCGTCCCGTAAGCACCGATGGCGAAGAAACCCGCGTGGCCGAGAGCGATCTGGCCCGTCGAGCCAACCAGTATATTGAGGCCGACGGCAACGATAACGTGAACCATCACAAGGTTAAACAAGTAGAGATGATAATTTGACAGAAAAAGGGGGGCGACAAACAGGGCGGCGACGAAGAGGATGGACCAGAAAAGAATGGTCCCGCTTTTGAAGAGTTCAATATCCTCGTAATAATCGCGCTTCATATCCATGGGAATACCTCATCCTGATGAAGACTATAAAAACAGCATAGTATTTTTCGGGTTTATGAAACGGCTTCGCTAAGCTAAAGCCTTCGTCCTATTTTTATATCTATATTCAGTGGCGTACCGCAGGTTACTGCTTTTTTGCGATCATTCTATTCAATTGTAATCGGAGCTGGGTAATTGGCGCTGGGTAATGGACTTACTCCCTTTACCACAGTAAATAAAAATTGCAACCAATATTATTTCTATGATCCTTCGTCCGGCATCTGTCGTAAATTCTGCTGCATGACAAAACTATCTTCATCTGCCGGAACAAGCTCACTCTCGGACGGCGGTGAAAAATCCAATTCCGGATCGACGGCACGAATGATCTGCTCCTGCCTTAATATCTTTGCCAGGTTGTTTCCCAAGGCCTTCAGATCGGCCTTGACGTCTTCCTTTCATTTACTCGTTTTCACCAGCGTGACTTAACTTTTGCCGGCTGCCATCGAACAGCCCGCATCCCTCCGTTTAATTACCCTTTCTGGGCATTTTTTCGAGAGGCTCGTATCTTTTCCTTAATTTTCCGCTTTTCTTCCTGTCCGGCACGTCCTCTTCGATCATACCGTGGGCTTTCATCATGATCAGTGAGCAGGGAAGTTCGCGGGCGACTTTCTCGGCCACACTGCCCATTAAGAACCGGAGCAATCCCGTTTTCCCAAGAGACCCCATGACCATCAGATCCGCGCCGACTTCGGAGGCCGCGTTCAGAATCTCTTCATGCGGTTCACCGGATCGGACCATCTTATTCCATGAGAGGCTTCCAAAATCGAAGTCTCCAAGAAATTTGGTGAATTCTTTCTGCGTGTACTTCTTCCAGTCCGCCTGCATGTTACCCACACGGTAATAGACGTTGGAGATTGTTTCCGCCACCGTCAGCACCTGCAATTCCGCCCCGAGCATGGTTGATAGACTTATAGCATTGACGAGGGCTCGTCGGGAATGTTCGGAAAAATCGACCGGACAGAGAATTTTTTTTATTTCCTCCGAGGCACCTTTTTTGACGACCCAGACCGGCCGTGAAGAACCACGAAGAATGTTCTCAGCCTTAACGCCGAGAGGAAACCGGTCGCCCGTCTCTTTTTCTCCGGAGCCGATCATGACCACATTCACATCCAACGATTCTGCCTGGTCGATAATCTCCTCAACGGGGTTTCCGAACAAAACGGATACATGTGGTTCGGACAAACCACCGCGGCGGATTACTTCGACATTCCCCTGTATGATTTTATTCACATCTCTAACAATTGAAGAATAATCGACAGGCCACCCACTTCGTCGGGGAATGACATGGAGAAGATGAACATGTGACACATTCTTTTTCGCCAGAAGCACCGCCAACTTGATAGCTTGTTCGGAAGCCTCGGTAAAATCAGTTGCCACCAGGATTTTTTCAATATTTTTCATTTTTTGCCTCCTTTAATATCCGGGACGTCAACGTTTCATTCAAAACGCAATCAAAATCGGAAACGGGCGTTGATCTTGAACGTCCGCCGGGCCTTCATGGTCATAATATCCTTAATGCCGGTTCGGCGCTTGATATCTTCGATCGCTTGTTTAATCGCGTCTTCCGAGGGCGCAATAAACGTGAACCAGACATTGTAGGCGTGATTTCTTCGATAGTTATGGGTAACACCGGGACAGGCGTTAACAGTCTCCACAAACTGCTTCATGGCGGCCTCGGGCACCCGGGCCGCGCAAAGGGTACTGGAAAAGCCCAGCGTCTTCGGATCGAAGACGGCGCCGATTCGGCGGATAATGCCTTCCTCTTTGAGTTTTTTGACGCGCTCCAGCACTTCATCCTCTGTGACACTGATTTTTTCCGCCAAAAGCTTGAAAGGTTCCGGAACAACAGGAAATTCTTTCTGGATGAGGTTGAGAATTTTCTTATCGATGGCGTCCATGATTTTACTTCGCCTGTTCGCGAACTTTCCGCTTCGGTTCGTAAATGCAAAGCGGTTCTTCCGCCAGATAATCACCCGTCGCCTCATAGGCCCGGGCGCGGCATCCGCCGCAGACTTTCAGGAATTCACAGACGCCGCATTTACCGCCGTAGTTTTTGAGGTCCCGCAGTTTCAGGAAATCGGGCGATTGCTCCCAGATTTCCCGGAAATCCTTTTCCTTGATCTGTCCGCAATCGATTTCCAGATAGCCGCAGGGCTGAACCTGTCCCGTATGGGAAATGAAGCAGAAAGAACTGCCGCCCAGGCATCCGCGCGTCATGGCATGGAGCGGTCCGCCTTCACCGTGCGGATGAGCGGCCGCTTTGGCGGCTCTGGCGCCCCCACGCTGATGAAAGATCCGCATAAAGTGGGGCGCGCAGGTCGCTTTCAGCTGAATGGGGCAATCCATGCTGACATCATAAAACCAGTTCAGGGTATCTTCATAATCCTGGGCCGATATGGCCTGCTCCGCCATCTCCCGCCCCCGGCCCGTCGGGACCAAGAGAAAGATGTGATGCGCCGCCGCCCCCGAGACGACGGCCATTTCCAGAATATCCGGCAGCTGCTCCAGATTCAGGCGCGTTACGGTGGTGTTGATCTGGAACTCCAGTCCCGCTTTTTTCATGGCATCGATCCCGTTAAACGATCCGTCAAAAGCCCCCGGCACGCCCCGGAAGGCGTCGTGGCTTTTCGCGTCTTTTCCGTCGATGCTGACACTCACCCGCTGAATGCCCGACGCCATCATCTTGCGGGCGATCTCTTCCGCAACCATCGTCCCGTTGGTGGCCAGAACCATGCGAAGCCCTTTTTTCGTCCCGTAGGCCGCGATGTCATAAATATCACCGCGAAGCATGGGCTCTCCACCGGTCAGGATGATAACGGGGTCGGCAAACTCGGCAATCTGATCGAGGAGCCGGAAGCACTGTGCCGTATCGAGTTCACCCGCATAGGGGCCATGCTGAGAAGACGCCCGGCAGTGGAGACAGGACAGGTTGCAGCTCCGCGTGACCTCCCAGGCCACCATTCTTAATGTTGCGGGCAATACCAATGAATTCTTCATTTTTGAAGTACTCTCGCTGCCTCAACAGCAAAATAGGTAATAATAATATCCGCGCCGGCGCGTTTGATCGCCGTCAGGGATTCCATCATGGCCTTTTCGCCGTCCAGCCACCCCAGGTTTGCCGCCGCCTTGATCATGGCAAACTCGCCGCTCACGTTATAGGCCGCCAGCGGCAGATCGAACTCCTCCTTCGCCCGGCGGATAATGTCCAGATAGGGCAGAGCGGGCTTCACCATGATGATGTCGGCACCTTCCTCCACATCAAGATTGATCTCCCGGATGGCCTCGTCGCTGTTGGCCGGGTCCATCTGATAGGACTTCCGGTCGCCGTATTGGGGTGCGCTTTCGGCGGCCTCACGGAAAGGGCCGTAAAAGGACGAGGCATATTTCGCTGCGTAGGCCATAATCGGGATGTTTGCAAAATCGGCCTCATCAAGACCCTCCCGAATGGCCCCGACCTGACCGTCCATCATGGCCGACGGCGCCACCATATCGGCGCCCGCCCGGGCGTGGGAAACGGCCGTTTCGGCCAGTACTTCGAGGGTGGTATCGTTGTCCACATCGCCCCCGGCAATCATGCCGCAGTGTCCGTGGCTCGTATACTCGCAGAGGCAGACATCGGTGATCACCAGGATATCGGGCACCTTGTCCTTAAGGGCTTGAACGGCTTTCTGAATGACGCCGTCTTTGGCGAAGGCGCCGGTGGCCATTTCATCCTTCTTGTCCGGGATGCCGAAAAGCAGAACGGCCGGGATGCCCAGATCCTTCGCTTTGCGGACTTCCGCCACGAGATGATCGTTCGACAGCTGAAAATGGCCGGTCATGGAGTTAATGGGCTTTTTGACGCCTTTGCCCGGTACGCAGAACAGCGGATATACGAGATCATCGACGGACAGTTTCGTTTCTCTGATCATCCTGCGAAAATTTTCGTTCCTCCTGAGCCGCCTCGGCCGGTAATCCGG
This sequence comes from Deltaproteobacteria bacterium, assembly GCA_016928025.1. Taxonomy (GTDB): domain Bacteria; phylum Desulfobacterota; class Syntrophia; order Syntrophales; family JAFGHS01; genus JAFGHS01. Next base: position 17,713 of record JAFGLN010000117.1, on the reverse strand, counting down.
AAAATACATTATCCCCTCCCTGTTATTTTATTTCGTCGTCCGTCAGATAGCAGGCCGGATCGGGCGCCCAGATATCGCCCGTCGCGGCCTCCGCCCGCGCCCGGAAATTGCCGCCGCAAACCTCAAGCCAGCGACAGGTTTTGCATTTACCGGTAACATAAAGTTTTTTATCCTTCAATCCGGCCATCAGGTCATTCGACTTGTCCGACCAGATTTCACTGAAGGGCCTTTGCCTCACGTTTCCAAAGGAAATATTACGCCAGAACTGATCGGCGTGTACTTCGCCGTCCCAACTGATGCAGCCGAAGCCGTTTCCGGAACTGTTCCCCTCGTTCATTTGCAGAAGCTCCATGACCTCCGCCGCCCGTTGGGGATTTTCTTTGAGAAGCCGCAGATACAGATAAGGGCCGTCGGCGTGATTGTCCACGGTGAGGACCTCCTTTTCGATCCCCCGGTCGAAGAGATCCTTCGTCCGGTCCATGATGAGATCAAGGACCCGCCGGGTTTCCTCATGGGAAAGGTCCTCTTCCATGAGCTTCGAACCGCGTCCGGCATAGACGAGGTGATAGAAGCAGACCCGCGGGATATCCTCCTTCTCCAAAAGATCGAAGATGGCGCCGATATCGGCGGCGTTCCTGCGATTCATGGTGAAGCGGACACCCACCTTGATCCCGGCGTCCCGGCAGGTGCGGATTCCCTGCAGCGAAGCAGCGAAGGCCCCTTTTCGGCCCCGGAACAGATCGTGGGTTTCGCGCATGCCGTCGAGGCTGACGCCGACATAGGAAAGGCCGATCCGCTTGAATTGCTCCACTCTTTTTTTTGTCAGCAGGACCCCGTTGGTGGAAATGACGGCCCGCATTCCGTGATCAACGGCAAACTGTGCCAGTTCCGGCAGGTCTTTTCGCATCAGGGGCTCACCGCCGGAAAAAAGGATCACCGGCGAGCCGAAGGCGGCCAGATCGGCGATCATGGCTTTGGCCTCCGCCGTCGTCAGTTCGTCTTCGTATTTGATATTCTGCGAACTCGAATAGCAGTGGACGCATTTCAGATTACAGCGCCGTGTCATGTTCCAGACAACGACAGGTTTTTTATCTTTGGAAAACTGCAGCAGGTGGGAGGGGAGCTTCCCCGATTCGCGGTTGTAACGCAACACGTCTCCCGGCTCCACCGCCCCGCAGTATAATTTAGAAATTCCTATCATATATTTATTCCATTCCCGGAACTGGAACCGTCAACGACCTTTACTAAAAAATAGACCTTCCACCTTGTACCTTGAACCTTGAACCTTGTTATTGTTAGCTACCGTTATTCGGCTTATTTGTCAAATGGATAAGCAACAAGAACCGACAATCATATCCCTGAAATGAAGGGGTGCGGATTCAAATTGACATGGACTCCATTTCGTTATAATCATGCTGGTAAGAAGTTGAAAGATTATGAACGTACCAAAGAAATATAAACAGCCCCCGCTGGAATTGGATATACGGGAAGCTGAGGAAATATCCGGAAACAAGAACCTGCAGAAAGATACATATCCTGATCCATTGCGCCCCGAGATCGATGAAACATTTCACGTTTTGTTTGAAAACTCTCCTGACTGCATGCTGCTTCTTGACGGGGGAAAATACATAGACTGTAACAAGGCCGCCCTAAAGCTGATGGGTTGTTCCGGCAAAGAACAGCTGATCGGTCTGCATCCGGCGGATATCTCGCCGGAGTTCCAGCCCTGCGGGCGACGATCCTCCGAACTGGCTGAAGAGCTCATGGCAGAGGCATTGCAGGAGGGCAGTCTCAAGTTTGAATGGATCCGCCGCACCTTCAATAACAGGGAGTTTCCCATCGAAGTCCTTCTGACGGTCATTCCCGTCAAGGGTAAAAACATCTTCTATACGGTTTGGCGGGATATATCAGACTACAAGGAAGCGCAACGGGCGCTGCAGGAATCGGAAGAAAAGTATCGCCTGCTGGTGAATCATGCAAACGATATCATCTTTATAGCTCAAGACGGAAGGGTGGTCTTTCATAACCCAAAAGCAGAAGAATTATTAGGATACACGACCGAAGAAGTAAAAAATGCACCCTTTGATAAATTCATCCATCCGGACGATCTGGCCATGGTCACCGATCGTCATTTTCGGAGACAGCGTGGCGAAGATATCGATAACGTTTATTCTTTCAGGCTGATCGACCGTCGCGGCGCTGAGATATGGGGTGAAATCAACGTCGTCACCATTATGTGGCAGGGGCAGCCCGCCACACTGAGTGCTTATCGCGATTTAACCAGACAGAGGACCCTGGAATTACAGCTTTTGCAGGCCCAAAAAATGGAAGCCATCGGGACGTTGGCGGGCGGTATCGCCCATGATTTCAACAATATCCTGGCGTCTATCAACGGTTTCACGGAAATGATGATCTGGAAGGATCTGCCCAGAGACACGGCCAAGAAATACCTCGAACAGGTCTTGAAGGCCGGAAACCGAGCGAAAGACCTGGTCAAGCAGATTTTGGAATTCAGCCGTCAGACGAAACGGGAACGCAAACCCGTTGCCACGGCCTCCATCATTAAAGAAACGTTGAAACTGCTTCGCGCCTCTCTCCCCTCTAATATTCAGATTGATACGGAAATCAGTCCAGCCTCCGGCGTGGTCATGGCGGATCCCGTTCAAATTCACCAAATCATTATGAATCTTTGCACAAACGCCGCCCACGCCATGAGGAACGATAACGGGCGGTTGGATGTCAGCATAAAAGCCGTTGATTTACGGCGAGGCGATCCGCATCTGACCGCCGATATGCAGCCGGGAAAATATCAAAAGCTGACGGTTGCTGATACGGGTGAGGGAATCGATCCCCGGATTATGCCGCGCATATTCGATCCCTTTTTCACCACCAAACCGACCGGGGAGGGAACCGGCATGGGACTGTCGGTGGTCTACGGAATCGTTAAAGAATATCAGGGAAAAATCCTGATCCAAAGCAAACAGGGTCAGGGAACCACCGTTGATATTTATTTGCCCTGCTTTGAAGGCTCGGAAGATTCGGAGCCTGTCGTATCATCCGCCTTTTCAAGAGCCAATGAAAGGATACTGGTCGTGGATGACGAACCGGCCATCCTGGAAATGAACAAGGAGAGGCTGCAGTACCTGGGTTACCGGGTCATGGCCATGACCAGCAGCCAAAAGGCCCTGAAGGTCTTTCAGGAAGATCCGGATGGATTTGATTTAGTGGTGACCGACATGACCATGCCGGAAATGTCGGGCGCGCAGCTGGCGGAACATATCCTGCGTATCCGGCCCCAAACACCAATCGTTCTTTGCACCGGTTTTACCGACGCTATTAGCCCGGAAGAGGTTAAAAGGCTGGGAATCCGCGAATTTGTCATGAAACCGGTGGCCATGGAGGAGCTTTCTTTAATGATTCTCAAGCTATTGGAAACAACGGGGGAAAATGGCTGAAGTCCTGATTATCGACGATGAGAAGACACTTTGCATAATGCTTCGTAAATTGGTTGAAGAGATGGGGCATCAGGTTAAAATCGCCCATACAATCAAAGACGGCTTAAAGGCTGCGGCCCATGGGAACTTCGATGTGGTCTATCTGGATGTCGTTTTACCTGACGGCAACGGTCTGGAGGCCCTGCCGAAGATCAGGGAAACCAAATCCTGTCCGGAAATTATCATTATGACCGGCATGGGTGATCCGGATGGCGCGGAACTGGCCATCAAAAACAACGCCTGGGATTATATCGTAAAGCCGTCGTCGCTTCATACGATTATGCTCCCCCTCGTCCGGGCGTTGCAATTCAGGGAAGCAAACAAAGCGCAGGGGCCCAGACTATCCTTTGATCATCACGGCATCGCCGGTAACAGCCGCCGGATGAGGGACTGCATCGACCTGATGGCAAAAGCCGCCCACAGCGAGACCGGTGTCTTGATCGTGGGAGAAACCGGCACCGGCAAGGAACTTTTTGCCTCGGCCATCCATCGGAACAGCGTTCGGGCTGACGGTCCGTTCATCGTTGTCGACTGCGCCGGTTTGACGCAAACACTGGCGGAAAGTATTCTTTTCGGCCATGAGAAAGGGGCCTTCACCGGCGCTGAGCGAGCGAGAGAAGGACTGATTCGGCTGGCGGATCAGGGCACGCTTTTTCTCGATGAAATCGGGGAACTGCCGCCGACCGTTCAGAAAAATTTTCTTCGGGTGCTTCAGGAACACAGGTTTCGACCTCTGGGGAGCAAAAAGGAATATCGGAGTGATTTTCGGGTGATTGCGGCAACCAACCGCGACCTGAACGCGATGGTTGCAAACGGCGACTTTCGCAAGGATCTTCTCTACCGTATTGATGGATTCAGCATCGAGTTGCCGCCCCTCAGGGAGCGGCGGTCCGACATTAGTGTTCTGACTCTCTACTACATGGGACGAATATGCGAACGCTACGGCGTTGAAAGCAAAGGGATTTCAACGGATTTACTGGAAGCCTTAATGAATTACGACTGGCCGGGAAATGTCCGCGAACTTTTCAACACCCTCGAGCGGACTTTTACCGTCGCCAATCGTGAGTCGACCTTGTTCAGCCGTCATTTACCGGACAATATCCGCATAAAATTAGCCCAAGCGTCCCTGCCCCCCGACCATAACAAAAGCTCAAGAGATGGCGCCGAGGAACTGCTTACTTTACAGGAGTACCGCGACCGGTCGGATGAAAACTATTTGAGAACATTATTGGCGACAGCGGACCAGGACATCAAAGAGGCCTGCCGGATATCCGGAATGTCCCGCTCCCGTCTTTATGCTCTTTTGAATAAGTACGGCCTTTCCGGTTGACCCGTTTTGTCAATCTCGGTCTTCATTAATCATACCTTCTCCGTCTCACCGTCAAATAAGAAGCGCCGGATCACAATGATCCGGCGCCCTGATTAAAACCCGGCGTTAACCCAACGAACATGGGGGGGGGTGCGATGGGTGCCGCCCGGCGCTACCAATCCATCTCGTCTTGTTTTTCATTATCGTCCGTTTTGTAAGGCAAGGTTTTAAAACCGCCTTTCCCAAGACCGATGACGGGTACTTTCCCTCTCTTATCGTCCCGGGCATTCTCTTGTCGGCTGATAACCCGATTCAAATCATTTACGGCAGATCCGCCGACAACATCATGCAAATCAACGGAAACCCGTTTAATTTGTTCCGCTTGGGCATTCAGCTCTTCGGAAGCACTTGCCGTTTCCTCCGCATTGGCGGCATTGCCCTGGGTAACCTTCTCCAACTCGGCAACGGCCGTATTGATCTGCCCTATACCCTGGGCCTGTTCCTCGGACGCCGCCGTAATTTCATCGATCAGCATACCCATCTTCTCGGAAAATTCCATATTTTCCTTAAAGGCTTCCTGGGTCATGAGGGTCAGTTGATTGCTGTTTTTTACACTTTTAATCGTATTTTCAATGAGACTGCTGGTACTCTTCGCCGCTTCGGCGGCCCGCATCGCCAGATTACGGACCTCATCGGCCACCACGGCAAAGCCGGCGCCCGCCTCGCCGGCCCGGGCGGCTTCCACGGCGGCATTCAAGGCCAGCAAATTCGTTTGGAAGGCAATCTCATCAATGGTCTTGATAATCTTCCCGGTCTGTTCACTCGTGGATGTGACCTCTTGAATCGCATCGGCCATATTCTTCATATTCTGATCGACCTTTTCCACGACCCGCTTCGTCTCCAACATCAGGCCTTTGGATTCTTTGGCATGATCGGCATTCGTTTTGGTCATGGCGGATAGTTCCTCGAGAGACGATGAGATCTCCTCAATGGACGAAGCGGCCTCGGAGGATCCTTCCGCAAGCATCTGACTGGCCGACGAAACCTGCTGCGCCGCGGCGGCGATTTGAAACGCACCTTCATTCAAATTATCCGCCGCCTGAGCAATGGGATTGCTGATGAATCGCGAAAAATAAAGGATACACAGAACCGTCGCCGCCAGAAAGATCAGTCCGACGATCATAATGAAATTTCTGATCATATGGGCGGACGATAAAAATTCGTCGGCATTCTGGGTGACACCGACACTCCATCCGCTGAGCGGAACCGGTGCGTAACCGGCTATTTTATAAATATCGTTAAATACATATGACAGTGCGCCGGTTTTCGCAGCCAGCATGTTTGAAACGATATCCTTCATGCCGGCCTCTTTTGAAAGATCCTTCTCCAGGATATATTCTCGTTGGGGATGGGCAATAAGAACACCGGCTTTGTTCACCAAATAAGCATAACCGGTTTCTCCCAGTTTGATGGCGGCAATCTTTTCACTGAGAAAGTCAATATTGATCACAGCGACAACAGCCCCCACAAAGTCTCCAGTACCGGAACGAAGCGGTGCCGCGATCCCCACGATCGGTTTCCCGGAAATTCTTGATTTCACAGGCTCGCCAATAGAAACCTTCCCTTGTTTGGCCCCCTGGAAATAATCCCGGTCAAAGACATTGATCCCCTTACTCTTGCCGCCGCCATTGTCAATAAAACTATTGCCGTTGGCGTCGGCAACAAGGATATATTCATAATCATTCCCCATTTTGCCGACCGCGCGCGCCAGGTCGGCACCGACCTGGTCGATTTCCACCGCCGCGCTTTCCAAACCTGTACCGCTTACTTTGGATGCCGTCTCAATGATATTGTTTTGCGCCGCCAAGGCTGCGGTCAGCTTCATTTCCTCTTGCAGAACCATATTCGCCATGCCGGCCGTGGCCTTGGCGATTTCCGTCATTTCATGTCGGGCAGCATTCTCCAATGCACTCGATGCCTTCATGGCGGAAAATATCCCCACAACCAGAAGAGGCACGAGAACGACAATGATACCACTTACGACCAGCTTGAACTTCAATGTTTTTTTCTTCATTATTGCCTTCCCCTCTTGGAATTGTTGTCCATACCGGTGACGAACTCGTAAAAAGTCGAAAATCACCCTCTCCCTTGAGGGGAAAGGATTGGGGTGAGGGTGAGAAATAACGTTATGACAACTGATTATCAATCCCCCTCCCCTTTATCCCCTCCCACCAAGGGAGGGGAATATGACTTTTTACGGGGCTGTCACCGGTAAAAAATAACAATAACTATGCCAACTCCGTGAAAGGTCATAAAAAGATGGCACTATCAGTGCAAATATCCGGAATATATATTCTTTTTGAAATCAATGTGTTTTAGATGATGCTGAAGTGCAATAATATGGGCTGGAAAAAACGTTTTCCCGTCCTGTTTTCAGGAAAGATGTCCTTAAAACAGGATAGAGTCTTTTAAGTAAAACAAAAGGACTGCACTTTTGGGGGTACAGCCCTTTTATACATCCGATGTACGGACATGCCCTGTCCTGAGCTACGCCTTTGGGGGTACAGCCCTATTACCTTCAATGTTGAATTGAAATCGCGGGATTGTGTGTCTGCTCTTAAGGCATGGCGGGGCTCAATCCCTTATCGATCATCTGACCATCATCGCTGACTTCAAATACGCGATAGTATCTATTGCTGCAGCTCTCAAGCGTATAGTATCTCTCTTCCGAGCCGGAAGGCATTTTGACGATTTCAACGGGCTTTCCCCAAATCTCGTCGGGATCACCAATTTTGGCCGCATGAGACAAACCGATAACCAACACCCAACCGCATAAAACAACGATGCATATAACTATCGACAATCTTGTTTTCATGGATTTACTGATCTTCACACCTCTTCTCCTGACGGTTTATTTTCTGTGAACCATTTTTTAGTCTCGTCTATCTCGACTTCATCGATCCTTGCCGCATCCATATTTTTGCGCCTCAAATAATATCGCCGGTCGAAATATTTTCCGGATATGGCAAGCAGGATTCGCACCAAGACCGGCAAATAATGAATATCTCCATCATCATCATACGTTACGTAAAAAGATGTAAAGGGAATACGATAAAAACATATTTCATAATGAAATATGTTTTTCATTATGGTAGATGAAATCTGTACAGTCGATGGAAGAAAAATCGATCCTAAACAATCGTCACAAATTTCAGGAGTCGGATATGTTTTTCGAAGAGATTCGAAAAGATTTGGTCACAACAGGTAATGAAAATAATTTCCCGATGTTCGGATCCGGCCGGATCGTTACTTTCGGCATTACGGCACTGGCCGGTCTGATTCGCGACATTATCAGAACCGTGGGATTGGAAAAGGGTTCGACGATCTGCTTCCGCTATGGTTATGAGGCCGGCATCGCTCAGGCCCTCGTCGTCATGGAGCATTATAATTTCAAAAGTCCGGACGAGTTTCTCAAAATTTGCGAAACCTTAAAGACCATGTCGGGCATCGCGCATGTCGAATTCGAGAACATGGAGTTGGACGAACAAGGGAAATTGGTTCGTTTTAACGGTATCTGGCGGGATTCTTTGGAAGCCTATATATGGCAATCCCAGTTCAAAAAGGAATACTCGGGACCGGTCTGTATCATTCTTTCCGGAATGTTAAGCGGTTACACCAGCGCCATCTTCGGGCAGGAGGTTTTGGTCGAAGAGCTGGTCTGCGAAACACAAAGTCACCGGGGCTATTGCTCATTTGAAGGCCGTCCGTTAAGCGGCTGGGGCATTGAAGTCTCGCATTTTCAGGCCGGTCTCATTCTGGAAAATCTGGAAGATGAAATGACACGCCTGCGGACGGAACTACGACAAGCCTGGGACGATATGGAACGGCAGAAGTCTGAGATAGCGGATCTGAAGCAGCGGTTCAAAATGCCGGGGGACCCCGACATCATTTATCGCAGCCCGGCCATGGCAAAGATTCTTCATCTGGCGGAAAAGGTTGCCCCGACGCGCTCAACAGTCCTGTTGCAGGGAGAAAGCGGCACGGGCAAGGAAGTGATTGCCCGCTTCATCCATCGCTATTCTTCATCGGCCAAAGACCCGTTTCTGGCCATTAATTGCGCTGCATTGCCGGCAAACCTTCTCGAGTCGGAATTATTCGGCCATGTCAAAGGAGCCTTCACCGGTGCCGACCTGGATAAAAAGGGTTTGTTTATAGAAGCCGGAAGCGGCACAATATTTCTCGACGAGGTCGGGGATATGCCCCTGGAAATCCAGGCGAAACTACTACGGGCCATTCAGGAAAAGGTCGTGCGCCAAGTGGGAGGCGTTAAGGAAATTCCCGTACAGGCCCGCATTATCGGAGCCACAAACCGGGAATTAAAGTCCATGGTGGGGGAAGAGCGCTTTAGAGACGACCTGTTTTTTCGTTTATCCGTATTCCCCATTGAGATCCCACCCCTCCGGGAACGCCGCGAGGATATTCTACCTTTAGCCCGGCATTTTCTGACCCGAATGAATTCGGATCATCCGGGATTTTTTCCGAAAACCATCCGCCTCATGGAAGGATACGACTGGCCGGGTAACGTCAGGGAACTGGAAAACTGGGTGGAATATGCCGTGATCCTATCCGGAAAAGAACGGATCAGACCGGACCACCTGCCACTCGATATGAACAGGAGTCTCGCCAACCCCATAAAACTTCTGGCAACAGATCTACCGACATGGAGTGAACTGGAAAAAAGATATATCAGCTACGTTCTTGAACAGACCAATTATAACAAATCCCGTGCCGCCCGCATTCTCGGCATGGGAAACAGCACCCTCTGGCGACATTTGAAGGAAAACGACGAAACCAACCATCCTCAAGGTTCGCCGCCCAATTCCTCCTTTGCCCATGACCTGAACGACAAGATGAAACTCTAACTGCGGTATCGGGACATCACCAACAGCTATGATGCCTTCATTCACCCTAACCATTATCGGAATAGTATTCCATCAGGGCGTCCACCAGACCCGGAATCGTATAGCGTTCCTGCATGATATTAATATTCAGACCGGCCTGCTTCACGGCGGCGGCGGTGACGGGTCCGATGCAGGCAATCTTCACGGAAGATTCCACAGCGCCGCTGCCTCCCATAATCTCGATAAAATGATGTACCGTCGATGGGCTCGTGAAGGTAATCACATCGACCCTGCCCTCCTTCATCAAATCTTCGAGCTCCGTTTTATGACGACCTGAACCGACGGTTTTGTAAACAGCGACAACATCAACTCTCGCCCCCAGTTTCACCAGTCCTTCAGGGATGACGTCCCGTGCCTTTTCCGCCCGGGGCAGCAAGACGTTTTTGCCCTCCATATCGAGTTTTTCAAACGCCTTGACAACCCCTTCGGAAATGAACTCATCCGGCACAACATCCACCCGAATACCGAGCGCCTCAATCATTTCCGCCGTGGCCGGACCGATGGCGCAGATTCTGATACTCTTCAAATCGCGGATGTCGCGCTTCAATTCCTTGATCCGCTGGAAAAAGTGGCGCACCCCATTGGCGGACGTAAAAATGATCCAGTGATAGGCCTCTATCCCGGCAATCGCCTTGTCCATGCCCCGCTGATCTTCGACAGGAACGATCCGAATGGTCGGGAATAAGATCACCCGTGCCCCCTGCTCCCGCAAGAGAGCGGCAAAGGGCCCTGCCTGGTCTCCCGGCCTTGTGATGACAATGCCTTTGCCGAAAAGAGGTTTTTTTTCGAACCAGTTCAGGCGGTCCCTCAGAGAGGTGACCTCGCCGACGACGAGAATGGCGGGCGGCAAAAAACGTATTGCCTCGGCTTTTTGACAAATATCCTGCAGCGTCCCGGTCAACGTCTGCTGCTCCGGCGTCGTGCCCCAGCGAATGAGGGCGGCGGGGGTATCCGGGCTCCGACCGTGTTTTATCAGTTCGGCGGTAATTCGGGGCAGGTTCTTGACCCCCATGAGGAAAACCAGCGTCCCGATGCCAGACAGCCGTTCCCAATCGATGGCGCTTTCGTCTTTATCAGGACGCTCATGACCCGTCACAAAGGCTACCGCCGACGTATAGCCCCGGTGCGTCAACGGGATTCCCGCGTAGGCCGGAACGGCGATGGCGGAGGTGACGCCCGGTATGACTTCGAAAGGAATACCGGCTTCGGCCAGAACGTCGGCTTCCTCGCCGCCACGGCCGAAGATGAAAGGATCCCCGCCTTTCAGCCGGGCAACGATCTTTCCCTTCTGCGCCTCCTCCACAAGACGCACATTGATCTGGTCCTGTGTGAGCGTATGGGCTCCCCCCTCTTTACCGGCATAAATGAACCGAGCAGCGCCCGTGACATGCCGAAGGATTTCTTCACTGACCAGATGATCGTAAATGACGACATCCGCCTTCTCCAGGCACTGCGTGCCTTTGACCGTAATCAGCCCGGGATCGCCGGGACCCGCGCCGATAATGTATACTTTTCCTTTCAATTAGACCGACTCCTCGGTGATTTCATTCAAAATCGCCTGCCCGCCCTGAAGCAGTATCCGCTCTGCAAGGTTGAATCCCAGAACATCCCCGTCTTCCGGCCGCCCCGTTATCTCTTCCCGGATAATAAATCGTCCGTCCGGGCTACCGATAAGACCCCGCAATTTCAGGATACCATTGTCTATTTTCCCATAGGCTGCGATGGGCAGATGGCAGCCGCCGCCGATTCGCTTTAAAAAGGCCCTTTCAGCGCCCACCTCGATCCACGTTGCGGGATGGTGAAAAACAGTGATCATTTCTTTAAGCTTCGTGTCGTCCCTGCGGATTTCAACCCCGAGCGCCCCCTGTCCAATGGCGGGCATCATAATTTCCGGAGGAATGAACTGGGTAATTTGCCGCATCCACCCCATGCGCCGCAATCCTGCGGCGGCCAAAATTACGCCTTCGAGGTTTTCTGTTTCGATTTTTTTGATCCGCGTACCGATATTGCCGCGCAGAGGAACAATTTCGACATCGGGCAGCAAATTGCGCACCTGCAGGCCCCGGCGCAAAGATCCCGTTCCCAGGCGGGCGCCCCGCGGCAATTCCTCCAATTTTCTGCGGTCTTTCGCAATGAGGACATCCCGCGGGTCCTCCCTTTCCGGTGTCGCCGCAATCTCCAGACCATCGGGAATTTCAGCCGGTACATCCTTCATACTGTGAACCGCCATGTCGATTTCGCCGTTCAAGAGGGCATCTTCGATTTCCTTGACGAACAGTCCTTTCCCGCCGATACCGGCCAATGAGACGTCCTGCATGATGTCCGCTTTGGTTCTAATGACAACATCTTCTATAATCAGATCGGAATAATATGTCCTTATCCTGTCCATGACCCAGCGGGTCTGTGCCAGGGCCAAATCGCTTCCCCGGGTTCCGATTTTCAGTATCTTTTGAATTTCAACCCTCCTTAAGTATCGTCCGCATCCAGACGGAAAAGCCTTCTTACCGCCGCTACATAGGGCTTGGCGCCGCCGTTTTGACTTTCATCCTTCAATCCCGCAATGGGTTCATGCGTGATTTTATTGATGATGGAATGAATTATGATTTCAATGTGCTGCTTGTCTTCATTGCTTAAATTCTGCATCCATCCTTCGGATTTCCGCAGCTCCCGCTCCGCAATGGCCGCAAATTTTTCCCGCAACGAGACAATGGTCGGAACAACCTCCAGGGTGCTTCGCCACTGCTCATATTTCAAGACCTCTTCCTCAATGATCGCCTCGGCCCTCCGGGCCGCCAGTTTTCGGGCCTTCAGGTTTTCGTCCACGATCTCCTGGAGGTTGTCAATATTATACAGATAGACATTGTCGATCTCACCGGCCTGCGGCTCGATGTCCCGGGGAACGGCAATATCGATCAGGAAAAGCAGCCGGTTTTTCCGCCGCCTCAGGGCCGTCGCAACCATGTCGGCGGTGATCACGAAATGAGGCGCCCCCGTGGAGCTGATGACGATGTCCGCTTCCTGAAGTTTTTCCCCCAGTTGCGCAAAATCGACCGCCGTGCCCTTAAATACCTCGGCCATATTCAAGGCCCTTGCATAGCTGCGGTTGGCCACGAGGATGCGATCCACACCCTGGTTGACCAGATGCCGGGCCGCCAGTTCGGACATCTCACCCGCCCCCACGAGCAGGATCGTCTTGCCTTTGAGATCCCCAAATATTTTTTTGGCCAGTTCCACCGCGGCATAACTGACGGATACGGCGTTTTCAGCGATGTCGGTCTCCGTCCGGACCCGTTTGGCCGTCCGGAAGGCATGATGGAGGATCTTGTTTAAAATGACCCCGGTCGTGTTTTTCTCGACCGCCTGCCGGAAGGCGTCCTTCACCTGGCCCAGGATCTGAGGTTCGCCCATCACCAGGGAATCAAGGCTCGACGTCACCCGAAACAGGTGGCGAACCGCGTCACGATCGGTATAGATATAAAGGCACTGCTCCAGTTCTTCCGCCGACAGATTCCCCTGACGGTAGATAAAGCCCTTCAGACGATCGACGGCCGTTTCGGCAGCGGCGGTTTTCGCCAGCACCTCCACCCGGTTGCAGGTGGCAAGATAGAGCGCCTCATCAATCTGCGATATCCGGATAATTTCCGATAGAGCATCGGCCTCTTCCCTGCAGGACAAAGAAAGCCGCTCCCTGATCTCCAAGGGAGCCGTTTTATGGTTCATGCCGATAAGAATAATATTCATTGTAATGTATTTCAAAAGCCGTAAATGGTAACCAGTGACATGTAACGAGTTTGTTTATTTACCAGCATCTTTCATTGATGACCTGTGAACCGTTACTCGTCACGGATTCACCTCACGCCTCACGATTTTTTATGAAATTGCGTAATTGACCCATTATATAAAATTGTGCACCGTCTCAAAGAAGAAAGCCTCGATGCAAAAGGAAACCATTAGAACCAGAAAGGCCAGAATGGAATAAAGGGCCGCTTTATGACCCTTCCAGCCGATAGCAAGCCGCTGATGGAGCAAAACCGCGTATATCAGCCAAACGAGCACCGTCCATATCTGTTTGGGGTCCCATTGCCAGTGGCTTCCCCAAGCCGTTCTCGCCCAGACGGAGCCGGCTAAAACACCCAGCGTCAGCAGGGGAAATCCCCAGAGAAGGCATATATGGTTGATCCGATCCAATTCTTTTAGAGACGGCAGGAACCTGGTAAAGCTGGTTACTTTTTTATTTTTAATCAAGTGATCCTGCATCAGGTACATGGCACCAGCCAGGGAAGCGAGGACAAAAAGGGCCTCGCCCGTGACGGACAGAATCACATGAAACGGCACCAGTCCCCCACGCAATATGGGGGGAATGGCCACCGGACCCGCCATACGGTAAGAAGCGGCAATCATCAGCAGGAACGTGACCGGAGCAACAAAGGCGCCCAGAACCCGCGTCTTCGTTTTCAACTGCAGGACCAGATAGACACCAGACAAAATCCAGGCCAGTAATGACAAGGTATCGTAAATACTGACCACGGGATTGTGGCCGGTCGCGAGATAGCGGAAAGCAAAAGAGATAAAGTGAACACCGAAAGCCGCACCCATGATCCAGGTGGACAGCTTCGCGACCCAGACCCGCCGCGTCAGGATTGAAGCAACATAGCCGACGGCGCTTATCAGATAGACGCCGAGGGCCGTATAAAAGAAAGTCACATCCATCAATCGCTCACCTCGATGTCCTCGCCGGTCGTCCGCTTCAAAAAGTTTCTAATGACGTCCCATCTCTTGTATTTAATCAATTTCGGCATATCGCTATCAATGATCAACTCAAAAATCCTTTTGTTTTCCTCCGACGGCAGACCTTTCGCCAAAACCTTTTGCCGCACCTCACCCATGATGTTGAGAAAGATCTCATATTCCGGACCGAAATGATCCTCTAATTGTATCCGCAATTTCTTGGCCAGGGCGGGGCTGTTCCCCCCTGTAAACACAGCGATAACTAGATCTCCCCGCTCCAACAGGGCCGGCAGGATAAAATCACATTCCGGCGGATTGTCCACGGCGTTGATCAGGATACCCTGCTCACGGGCGTCTATCGAGAGTTGAGTGTTGACAACCGGCCGGTTCGTGGCGCCGATGACCAGAAAAGCCCCGCTGATATGTTCCTTTTGATAATCGGAATCGATATGGACAATCGTTCCTTCCTTTGCCATGTCCCGGAGGCATGGCGTCAGATCTCTCGAGACAACACCGACCCTTGCCCCATAATCCAGAAGTTTGATCGCCTTTCTTTCCGCCACATCCCCCCCGCCAACGACAATGCATTTTTTATCAACGATGTCAAGACCGATCGGATAGTATTTCAAGCCGCCTTTCCCCTTTCCCCCAATGAGCCATTTCAGCTAAAACTTTTGGAAAACAAGCTAACATGAAGAGTTTGAAAATTCAAGCCGCTTGAAATATCGACCAAAAAAAGATATATGATTTTAAGCATCGAGGTTCAAGGTACAAAGTCAAAGGAGTTTTGAATCCTATACTCTAAATCAGAGAGGAGACTTATGGCGGACGATGTCCCTATGACGAAAAACGAAAGAAAACAATGGCTGAAGATTGAATTGACGGCAGAACCATTGCTCATCGACGCGTTATCCAATTTTTTAACGGAAATCGGCGCCCAGGGCGTCTCTCAGGAAGAATTGATCCCGCAATCGGAAGACGATTTCCCCGATCCCCGGGCCAAGGATATCTTGACGGCCTATCTTCCCAACGACAAACGCATCAAGGAAAAACTGGCCTCCCTCGACCGATATATCGACAGCGTATCCGATATTTTTCCCGATCAGGCAACGCCGAGCTATAAAACGGAGACCGTTGCCGATTCGGACTGGGGTGAGGAATGGAAAAAGTACTTCAAACCCCTGCGGGTAAGCAAGAGCATCGTGATCAAACCGACATGGGAAAGATGTGAGCCTGTGGGCTCCGATATTGTCATCGAAATAGATCCCGGCATGGCCTTCGGCACCGGCCAGCATCCTTCGACAAGAATGTGTCTGGAAGCACTGGAAGAGCTGATGGTTAAAAAAAAGGAGGATAAAAAGTGTCATGTCCTCGATGTCGGCACGGGAACCGGTATTCTGGGCATTGCCAGTGCAAAACTCGGCGCGGACCGGGTCATTTGCGTGGATATCGACAAAAAGGCCATCGCTATCGCCCGTGAGAACGCGAAGATCAACGAGGTCCAGACACGGATTCGCTTCATCAATCGCGATGTGGCCACCGTCGATGAACCTTTTGATTTGATCATCGCGAATCTGACAGCTAATCTGTTGGTCAAGCTGCACAAACATTTGATTTCACTTCTGGAACAAGACGGGCACCTGATCCTTTCGGGAATCATTGAGCAAGACAAACCGGAAATCGAAAAGCATTATTACACCGGAGCCCTCGAACTCCAGCGGATCATCACCGAAAAAGAATGGGTTTGTTACATCCTGAAAAAAAATGGGCCTAAAAAGTGACGACACCGAGGCTATACCTGCCCCAGTTCCTACAAAAAGACACAACATGCATGCTTAACGGAGCCGATCTGAAGTATTTAAAATCCGTTCTCCGGATGAAGGTCGGTGAGCGGGTGTTTCTTTTTGACGGCCGGGGCCATGAAAGCACGGGTATTATTAAGCATTACACCTCTCACGGGGCAACCGTTAAGATTATCGAAACAAACAGCATGCAGCCGGACGCCATTGAAATCACCCTTTTTCAATCCTTGGCCAAGGCGGGCGTCATGGATTTCATCATCGAAAAGGCGACGGAATTAGGCGTCGCCCGGATTGTTCCCTTTGTCTCCGTAAGATCGGTGGCTAAAATACCGAAAGACAAAATTTCCGCCAAATGCGTCCGGTGGCAAAAGATCGCCCGGGAAGCGGCAAGAAAGTGCGGCCGGGCCGACATACCTGAAATAGAAGGCATCCTGACGTTGGATGAGAGTCTGAATATCCCCTCCAAAGATGACATCAAGCTGATTTTCTGGGAAGAAGAAAAAAAGACCACAGTGAAACAAATATTCCGGGATAAAAAAGTAAGGCAGGCCAAAGCATTTTCCATTATCATCGGACCGGAAGGCGGATTCACGGTGGAGGAAGTTGCTTGCGCACGGGAGAAGGGATTCGTGCCGGTCAGTCTGGGCGATCGGGTCTTGAAAGTCGATACGGCGCTCATGTCGGCATTAACCGTAATCCAGTACGAAAAGGGCATCTTCAGCGGCGATCCCGAAGGAGGACCAAACCATTGACAACATACCAATACGGCGGTTTCTGGCGCCGCACCGGGGCATTGATCATCGATAAGATTATCCTCTACATCATCTTGACGATCTTCGGCATAGTCGCCTTGATCGCCATGCGCTTGAGTCTTCCGCCGGGACAGGTTCAAATGATCATCGACGGATTCAAGGATATGTCCGGCGTCTATGTCGGTGTTTATTACAGCGCGACTTTTTTTGTCGACATGGTCTATTTCACCTATTTTCACGGCGCATCGGGACAGACTCCGGGCAAGATGATCTTCGGTCTTCGGGTCATCCAGACATCGGGCCGGGACATGACCTTCGGCATCGCTTTTCTCCGTTGGGTCGGCTATCTGGTTTCTGCGGTCTTCATCTATCTGGGTTATCTGTGGGTGGCCTTCGACGGGAGAAAACAGGGTTGGCATGACAAGATCGCCGCCACCGTCGTCGTCCAAACCCGCGATGAACCGCCCCGGCAAAAGGCCGCAACAGCGCCCGCAGAACCTGAAGCGGATGAAAAATACCTTGACAAAGACACGGATGTTTTATAGAAGATGATCGTGTTTTTTACCGACGATATCAGCGTGGGTCGGTAGCTCAGTCGGTAGAGCATCGGACTGAAAATCCGAGTGTCGGCAGTTCAATTCTGCCCTGACCCACCATTAAAATCAAG
>JAFGLN010000116.1 GCA_016928025.1 Deltaproteobacteria bacterium | reverse complement strand
TTGATCCGGAACAGGGTGGTGACATCCTTCGGAACACCATGGCGGATTCCTTCGGAATCGCATGCCGGAATCAGCGGAATAGGCACCAGATCAATGCTTTTCTTTAAAGTCAGCGGCTGAATTGCCAGTGCAGTAGAGGTGAGTAAAATGAATAACATCATCATAAACACAATTAGTGTTCTCATTTCGACCTTCATAACCATCTCTCCATTTTTTCATTCCAGACGGTAAACGCCGTTCAAAGTGATATCAAAAGCTGGTTTTGTCAAGAAAAAACATGAAAAACACCGCTTGCATGGTTGCCGAATTTAAAAGGTCTACAAACCTTCCTACAAAAATTGAGATAAAATTGGCGAGAGTAAACTGTTTACGAATTCAAAAGGAACTGAAAAAAGTCTTGACAGATGAGGACCGCCCCAAAATCGGATAGGGCTGAAATGATCGATCCGTTCACTGATGCGCAAACGATCTTTAGGAAAGGCTAAGCAGTTAAAGCCGGAAGCAACTCTGGATTCTGCTTCCCTTGAAGCGTGAGCTTCATTCTTTCCCGGGAGGTCATCAACATAAAATGGAGGCGGTTCAGGATATTGACCTCGCTTGATCCGGCATCCATATCAAGAAACAGCAGGTTTAATTGCGGATAAAGTTTCTTCAACCTTTTTTCGATACCCTTGCCTGTGATGTGATTGGCTAAACATCCGAATGGTTGAAGGCAGATGATATTGCTGATTCCGTTCTTGAGCATGGAAATCATCTCGGCCGTCAAAAGCCAGCCCTCTCCGGCCTGATTGGCAAGACTCGTCACCTGCGTCACGGCGGCGGCTAATTCTTTTAATTCATGGTTTTTACGATAGAACCGAAAATCCCGCATGACTTTTTCCACTTGCGATGTATATCTTTGAACGTATAGATCAAGAAGCTTGACGAAAAAACGATCCGTCAATGATCTCTTCAGATAAGCACTTTGATTGAATGCCTCATTGACAAAGCGTTGGGTAAAAAATTCCATAAGCGAGGGAACAAAAACTTCGATGTCATGATCGATCAGCCATTCGACAATGTTGTTATTCGAAAAAGAATTATATTTAACGAATATCTCCCCCAGGATACCGATGCAGGGAATCGATGCTGTACAACATTCGATCCGATTGAAGGCCATCACCGCATCTTTTAGCAATTGCAATAAATTTCTGAAATTCCCGTCACCGACATCTTTTTCCATCAGGAGCATATATTTTTTATGGAGGGCATCCGTTTCACCTTTATGAATTTCGCGCGCTGCCGAGGCCAGATACATTTGCGCCATGGCATCACTGAACAACAGGCCGATCCCCAGTCTTTTAATGAGTTCGTTTTTCTTTTCCATTGTCAAACCGGAATGAACCCCCGTATCTTCCGCTGAGACGGATAAAACGGGAATGTCGGCAAATCCGGCCAGGGCCAAAGCCTTTTGGGTTAAGGGAAGGTAATTGGAAGCTCGGCACTGCCCGAAGGTCTGGGTCAACATAACCGCTGTCGAATGGGGATCATATCTCCCGGACATAAAGGCTTTGACGATATCACCAATAACGATTACCGCAGGGTAACACATATCATTATTGACATATTTAAGGCCAACCTCTACGGATGATTCTTCCTGAGGCAAAAGGAGTTCGACGCGATAATTGAAGGCCTTAAATACCGTCGGAAGCAAAGGTGAGTAAAAGGGAGAAACCCAGGGAACAATGATGGTCATCTCCCGGCCGTTCGATACAGTTCGGCCCCCGGAAATGGCAACCTTTTGTTTTTTATTTTTCTGTTCTTTTTGTTCCTTAAAGGCTTCCAGCATGGAGCGCAATCGAATCCTGGCTGCACCGATATTAGCGATTTCATCGATTTTGATCAGCGAGTATATTTTCCCCGCTTTTTGGATAATGTCTTTGGCTTCATCAGTCGATATGGCATCCAACCCACACCCGAACGATGTCAATTGGACCATCTCCATATTATCACGGCGACTGACATATTTGGCAGCGGAGAGAATTCTGTTGCTATAGGCCCACTGGGTCAGTACGTTGCTGTCATCCAACTGCTGTTCCTCAAGCAAGGTAATCATGTCTTCGGAAACGACATCCATACCAAGACTTGTCAGCAGTTCCGGAATGCCGTGATTAATCAGCGGATCGATGTGATATGGCCGCCCGCACAGGGCAACGGTCAGACGCCCACCGGCTTTGTTATTGTTTATCATGCCAGCCGCCAGTTCTTTCAAGCGTTGCTTAAAGTTTCGCTGCGCTTCCAGGGCTTTTTCTACTGATTGCTCGACACGACGCTTAGGTATACCGAAAGATTTTAAAAATATCGACAATTGTTTCTTGAGCAGTCCTATGTTCTCAAAACTTACCGCCGGCCTGTCGATAGGGATCCCATATTGGGATTCAGGATCGAAAGCACTGCTTACCACATCGGGATAACCGGTTACAATCGGGCAATTGTAACTATTGAAGGCTTGATTGGTTTCTTTCTTTTCATAAACGACCAGGGGGTAAAATATTCTGTCGACCTTCTTTTGAATAAGATTCAGGATGTGACCATGAACCAGTTTGGCTGGAAAGCAGACATTATCCGACATGACCGTTCCTACGCCTTTTTCGAAGAGTTTCATATCGGAAGGATCGGAAAGGGTAACTTTAAAGCCGCAATTATTGAAGAAAGCGCACCAAAAGGGAAAATTCTCATACATGTTGAGGGCACGAGGCAATCCTATGTTGAGAATCGGAGTGTGGTCCGGTTCTATTCGCCGATCAAAGAGCAGCGTCAGTTTTTTCTGAATTAAATTTTCACCCTGCTCCACATTCGAGCCACTGTTGCTGAAGTGGCGCTCACAACGGTTGCCCGTATGATAATATCTTTTATGATCAAACATCAAACGGATGACGCGACACCGGTTTTCACATCCCTTACAAGTTAAAATCTTTCGATCAACATGGTTTCCCTTTTCCTTTATTAATTCGCCAAAACTGGTGGATTTTGTCGCTTTCATTTCATTATGGCGATCCGAGTTTAATGCCGTCAATGCCGCCCCAAAGGCCCCCATCAATTCCGCCATGTCCGGACAGATGACATCTTTTTCCAGAATTTTTTCAAATGCCCTTAAAACAGCGGGGTTTTTAAATGTTCCCCCCTGAGCGACAATTTGATCGCCAAGCGTTGCCGGATCTCTCAGCTTTAATACTTTATAAAGTGAATTCTTGATGACGGAGTAGGCCAATCCTGCAGAAATGTCCGCGGTTGAAGCACCCTCACGAAGTGCCTGTTTCACTTTGGAATTCATGAAAACCGTGCATCTCGTCCCCAAGTCGAAAGGCTGTGAGGCATTTAATGCCAGTCGGGCAAAGTCGGAAACATGATATCCCATTGATACAGCGAATGTTTCAATGAATGAACCACAACCGGAAGAACAGGCTTCATTAATCTGAATATCGGATATGAAGCCGTCCTTTATATAAAGGGCCTTCATGTCCTGACCCCCGATATCCAGAACAAAAGATACATCCTTGTTAAAATGCTTGGCTGCTCGATAATGAGCCATGGTTTCCACAATGCCTTCGTCGATGCCAAAGGCAGCCTTTATCAATGATTCGCCGTAGCCAGTGACTGCCGTTTTATGGATTGTAGGCTCTACTTTTGCATCGATGCATCTTTTATGAAAATCTTTTAAACCTCTTCTGACTGCCCCAACCGGATCTCCCTGATTGGAAGCATAATAAGTTAGGGCAACCTGCTTCCCCTCATCAATAAGAACCATTTTTGTTGTCGTAGAACCGGAATCGATGCCTAAATAACATCTTTCCCTTCTGAGTTCCGACAAATCAATTCGTTCCACCTTGTGTCTGTCATGCCTTTCCCTCCAATGATCGAATGCATCTGAATCCGCAAATAAAGCCGGGAGTTTTTTGCTTTGATTCACCTCAAAACGAAAAAAATTTTTCTTCAACAATTGAATGCAATCGTTAATGCTGATTGGGACACTCTTGTCCCTTGGATAAAAAGCGGTTCCTATCGCCGTCAGGGCTTCCGGATGATGACAGACAACGATATCCTTTTCTCTGTTCAACTCCAGGACTCTAATAAAGCTTTCCTGCAGTTGGGGAAAGAATGTCAGGGGCCCGCCGGCAAAGAGGATTTTGGGATGGATTTGGCAGCCTCTGGCAAGGGTGGCGATGACTTGCAAAGTTATGGCATGAAATACAGATGCCGCTATATCCTCAACCGATACATTGTTGCTTAACAGGGATTGAACATCCGTCTTGGCAAATACGCCGCACCGCGAAGCGATGGGGTATAAGGTGGTACTTTCTTCTGCAGCATGATTAAATTGGCAAAGCGGAATATTCAAAAGGACGGCCATTTGATCAATGAAGGCCCCGGTACCGCCTGCACAATTACCATTCATCCTGATATCCGGGCGAAATTCATCATCAAAGAACAAAATTTTTGAATCCTCACCCCCGATTTCGATGAAGGTTCGCACATCGGAATGATGATGTCTGATGTAATTTGCCGAGGCCACGACTTCCTGAACAAACGGTAAACCGCAGGTCTCTGCAACGCCCATACCTGCCGATCCCGTTATAGCCAGATCCATTATGACGTCGCCTAATGTGTCTTGCGCCTCATTCAGTAGTGCACAGACCGTATCCACAGTCATTGCGTTATGACGGCAGTATCTTACAAAAGCTATATCACCGTTTTTTTTACACAGGGCAATCTTGACTGTGGTTGAACCGATATCAATTCCAGAAAGATATCTATTCCTCATAGACTTTTTTAAGTACCAAAACGTATTCCTTGACAGTACAATATGTATCAACAAAGCACACAATCCACGACTCGGGATAGCGAGGCGGCATCGGCGTTAGCGGCCACATATGCTTCTTAATGATATCTATTTCGATATTCGAGAGATTAGTCACTTTGCCTGCATTTTTCAAGGAAATTCTTGGGTGTCTGAGTCCATGGAATCTCGGGCCCTCAGAAAGCCAATCGTAAAAAAACAAATCATGCAAAATCGCTCCCCGTATGACAGCTTGGTAATCCAGCGACATCTTCTTTGCAATTACATAACTTAACCAGGCAACCTCCATGCTGTGATCCAGCCTGCTCGTTTCTCGATGATGCTTGTATTTTGCAAGTCTGGCGACATCGGGGTGCTCATACAATGGCTTTATGATATCGGCGAACTCCAAGAGGCGATCCATTGGTTGCTGATTGGTCACGGCGGGATTTTCTTTTCTTTTGGCCCTTATAGCTTGGATCATTCTGTATATGAAATCGATTAATATAATTTCCGCCACAGTTATGATAATAACTTTTATAACGTTGGATGGCAATTTATAAAAGACAGAAAAAGAAACAGGCGTTAATATGTATTCGAAGCCTAGGGCCAGGGCCAACCAGCATAATGAATATTTTAAACAGACATAATTTTTTATTCGATATCGCTCGTTTGAATAATCCCAAAATTGTATATGAAACATTCTGTCAAATAGATATCCCGTGAAGAACTCCAAACCAGTAGCAATACAAAGATATACAATACATTTAATAATAAAATTAATGACTTGAAGATAGACATCGCTAAAATTGATCAATTCTAATCCTGTTGTGGTCGAAAGATACGCCAGTATTTTCAGCAAAATGTAACTTTCTTGCAAATGCGTTTTTGAAAGAACAAACAAAACAGCGCAAATTCCATAGATAGGCAACCAGGGCCCTTTGAGAAAACCGGGATTAACCAGTCGTTTTCTCCGAAAAGAACGAAAGAAAAATTCCAACAACCAGCCACTCAGTGAAAACAGTACAAATAACCAAAGCATCTCGAGCAATGTTATCTGCATATTTTAGATGCCTCCTTTTCCAACCTTTAGCCCATTGCAAATGAGGGTATAAAAACGATCAATATCGTCATCGATTGATTTGTTGTCCTGTTCCAACAGCGATGAAAATTCAAATCCTCTTAGGGCATAACCTATGGCCCGTGCCGATTGTAATGCATTATCCACATAAAATATCCCTTCCTGAATTCCCTCCTCTAAAATCGCTCGGAGGATCTGGATTTCTCGGTTAAATATTTTTTCTCGAATGCTGATTATTTTCGGCAATAATTGATAGGGACCTCCTTCGATCGGAAGATTGATGATGTTAGCTCTGTCCTTCATCTGCTTATATTTTATCTTGATAAAGCACCTAAGCTTATCCAAAGGGGATCTTGTTTGTTCTACGACACTTATAATTTGTTGCAGCCGATCATTGGCCTCACGATTCAATACTTCGGTATAAATCTGATCTTTTCCGCCAAAATAATTATAAAGCGTTGCCTTGGCTACCTTTGCCATTCGTGCCAACTCGTCAATATTTGTTTTTTGGATACCATACCTCCCGAACATTTGCCGGGCGGCACTTAATATGGACTCCCTTTTTTCTTTTTTCATTTCACCCTCATTTTTAGTATTTTGAACCAAAAACGTATAAAAGTATATATTGGTAAAAAAAAATGTCAATACAAAAAAAATGATCGGTCATCTTAATGCCGCTTGACAATTAATGGTAATTTTGTTGGAATTCAAGCATATTGTAATGGGTAATTCCAAACCATCGAAGTTGTGGAGCACGCCTATAATCTCGATGATCAAAACCGCCGGGGTGACTACTTGTGTGTTTTTATGGAAAACCTGATAAATCGGGATTTTATCAATGACCTTCTCCGCTAAGCTTTTTAAATGAGAGCAAACGTAGAATCAATGCGGTGATCCCATTTCCGAAGGATGCATGTCTCTGCATTGCTCATATAAACTAACGCTTACATAATGTCTGCAACCATCAATGAGATTGGTAATTTAGTTTAACATAAAACCTGATGGCGTCCATGAATGATCACTCACATCACTATTTGGAACATCGTCAAAGACTTAAAAAAAAATATATCGATGCCGGAATCGATGCTTTTCATGATTATGAATCATTGGAGCTACTCCTCTCTTATGCCATCCCCAGAAAAGACATAAAACCCCTTGCAAAAAATCTTCTAACTGCATTCGGTTCCATAAAGGGCGTTATGGATGCAGACATCACGGATCTAAAACAAATCAGAGGAATCGGTTTGCATACGGCTCTCTTGATTAAAATCGTGAAAGATATATTAAAACTATATTTGAAAGATAGGGCAAAAGATAGTCCCCAAATTTCTTCTACAAGCGACTTGCTGAATTATTTAAAAATCGCAATGGGTGGGCTAAAGGATGAGCAATTTCGCGTTATTTATCTGGACAGCCAAAATAAAATTATTGATATCGAAATACTCCAGGAAGGAATTGTTAATCAGGCCGTTGTCTACCCGCGAAAAGTAGTGGAAAACGCTTTAAAACAAAAGGCTTCTGCCCTTATCCTTGTCCACAATCATCCTTCAGGTTTTTTAAAGCCTTCCGAGGCTGATATCCGTCTTACTAAAATAATAAAGGAAACAGCTAAAATGCTCGATATCCTCATCCACGATCACATCATCATTGGCGAGAATCGTTTCTTCAGCTTTCGCGAAGACGGTATTTTGTAATTTTTCATGTACAATCAGAACGGTGCCGGAGTTAAAGTGACGATGAATACAATTATGGATAGATAACCGATATGTTTTCTTTTTCGGTCCAAAGGGATCAAGTCATAAAGGACTTGGGGATGAAGAGGTACTGTCAAGATTTTTGTGTAAAATGTTCATAGGCAAATTCTTTAAAGAAAGGCAGATTCTTACGCACTTTTCCTACAGGGTT
>JAFGLN010000115.1 GCA_016928025.1 Deltaproteobacteria bacterium | reverse complement strand
TTGATCCGGAACAGGGTGGTGACATCCTTCGGAACACCATGGCGGATTCCTTCGGAATCGCATGCCGGAATCAGCGGAATAGGCACCCCGTTGTTCCTAAATTGTATTATTTAGAGAGAGCCGAAAAATGAGAAAAAATTTAAGTATATTTATTGTTTTTGTGATTGTCGGTTGCGTTGGATGCCGGTCGATCGATGTAAAGAGATCGTATATTCATCATCCCACAACGGAGTATAAATCATTTTATCATCATGATAAGAATTATAAGTTAGGAGATAAGAAAACGGTCTTTATTGGACAAGCGATGATTCAAGTAACAGAATATAAAGTAAAACAATCAATACCTATAACCATTCTCGAAAAAGTCATATCTCCTGAACGATTTTATGTTCAATTTACGCATAGAATTTATAATTACAAAATAGTAAGCGAAAAAAATGACGAATTTCCACTTGATGAAAGAATTGCCTTAGATGGTAAAACATACTATCTTATCGATATGTTAGACAATTATGGGACAAGGTGGGGAATGGTTATCAATAATAGTGGTGAGATAAATATGCAAGGTCTTTTTAGCTATTATTATAATAAGTTCTATAATTTAGAAACACTAACCATTGAACCGTCAGAGTTCAAGTTCTTAACGTATCAGGGAACTACAGCTATGGAGACACAAGCAACTAAACGTATAACATATGAACTTCTTTACTCGGGAAACAATAATACTGCTCTGAATATAACATATAGGGAGTTCACTGGAGATGATATTGCAAGGCCAGCCTTTTACCAAGTCATCACATACAGCGCAAATGCAGAACAAATTCGATTTAAAGATTTTTTTATAAAAATTCATTCTGCAGACAATGAAAAAATAACCTACACGGTTATTGCGGATGGACTTAAATAAGAAAACTCAACTTTCGCACACACTTAAAAGATTCTATCTCTCTGTTCTTTAACAACAAACGGCGATATTTTGCCAATCAAGTAGCCACCCGCCCCCCGTATATTGGCGGTAGTTCTTTGAGAAACTGTGCAATCAAGGAACGAATCAGCTCCCTGGTCATTTCCGGGGCGGCGTCCAATGCCTGTTCCAAAAAAAGTGTAAATGGGGTCAGGCAGTCTAAATGGGGTCAGGCGTTGACTGTTGACTAGAAAGATGGAACACCCTTAAAATTTTCAATTATTGTGGGTGCCAAAAAGATTACACGATAAAACGATCATTATACATAAGAAATAACCGAGAAATTTAATTATGTTGGGACTAAGCCCTGGTAATAAAAACAGATTTATTTTTGGTTTAGCCAGGCTATCAGATAAATAAATCTTTCCGTTAATTCTGCTTAATTCCTCTGGGCTGCAGGAATAGAAGACTGAAAATGAAAGAAAAAATAAAATTCCGTCTTAGAATATATTTGGCAGTTTTTACTGTGCTGCTTTTAGCGGGCATTATAGGCTTCATGTTCATTGAAAATATGTCATTAACGAATGCCATTTATTTTTCGATTGTAACCATGGCCACGGTGGGCTATGGCGATCTACATCCCCAAACCGAAATCGGGAAAATCCTAACGGTGATCATTATTATCGGCGGCGTTGGAACCTTTCTCGGCGTCATTGCCAGTGTTACGGATTTATTTGTCAATCGTCGAGAAGAAGCCGTCAGACAGCAAAAAATTGACATGGTCACAGGATTGTTTTTCAGCGAGATAGGTAATGTGCGACAAATGGGGTCAGGCGTTGACTGTTGACTGGAAAGATGGAACGCCCTTAAAATTTTCAGCTATTGTGGGTGCCAAAACGATTACAAAAGAAAACGATCATTATACATAGGAAATAACCGAGAAATTTAATGAAGTTACTACAGAGCCCCAAACTATTGGAAAAAGGAGATAGAAACGTTGGAACTCAATGAAGCCATAGGGAACACGGTGAATATGTGGGGCGCGGATTTCTGGGGGGTGGCCGATCTGTCAATGGCCCGGGAGGCCATTGTCGATCAGGGCGGCGGGTTGGTCGACGGTTATCCCTTCGCTGTTTCCGTCGGTATCGCCCTGTCTCATGCGATTGTCGATCAATTGCCGGAACGGGAACAGCGGGCCGTTGCCGTGAGTTACCGGCACGAATACGATGTGGTCAACCAGCGTCTGGACCTGATTGCGTCGCATATCAGCGGTGTTATCCGACGGCAGGGCTTTCGGGCGTATCCGGTTCCCGCGTCAAAGCGGTTTGACGATCAGCGGATTTGTTCGGTCTTTTCCCACAAGCTGGCCGCTCACCTCGCCGGACTGGGCTGGATCGGGAAAAGTTGTCTGTTGGTGACACCGGAGGTCGGCCCCAGGGTGCGCTGGGTCAGCGTTCTGACGGACACGCCGCTGGCGGCAACGGGCCAGCCCCTGGAAGAACGGTGCGGGACTTGTCAGGAGTGTGTTGACATATGTCCTGTCAATGCCTTTACGGGCCGGAATTATCGGGACGGCGAGCCGCGTGACATGCGCTATGACGCCGGCAAATGTGAACGATATTTTGGGAAAATGGGAAAAAATAAACTTGGCTTCGGCGTCTGCGGTTTATGTTTGTATGTTTGTCCTTACGGGAGGCAGGCGTGAACCTGAACATGCCACCAATTGAGGTTGCATGACATTGACATATATAAACAATGGGAAAATTAGTTTTAGTCCGTCACGGCGAATCGGTTTGGAATAAGGACAACGTCTTTACCGGCTGGGTGGATGTCCCCCTTTCCTCGCAAGGGATTAAGGAAGCCATCAAGGTCGGCGAAGAAATATCGGACATATCATTTGACGTCGTATTCACATCGGTGCAGTTACGGGCCATTGATACGGCGATGCTCGCCCTGGCGCAAAACAAGAGCGACAAGACTCCAGTCATTATCCATGACGAAGGGAAAATGAAGGACTGGACAACGATTTTCAGCGAGGCCATGCAAAAAAGGATCATCCCGGTCTACCGTGACTGGCACCTGAACGAGCGCTATTACGGCGAACTGCAGGGTAAAAACAAGGCCGAAACGGCAAAAGCTTATGGTACGGAACAGGTTCACCTGTGGCGCAGAAGTTATGATGTGCGGCCTCCCAACGGGGAATGCCTGAAGGATACGGCCGAACGAACGATTCCTTTTTTCCAGCAGAATATCATGACCCAACTGGAACAGGGCAAAAATGTCCTGGTGTCGGCCCATGGGAACAGCCTGCGTTCCATCGTGATGTTTATCGACAACCTGACGAAAGAACAGGTGCTTGGTTTGGAAATACCGACGGGTAAACCACTTTTTTACGAATATAAAGACGGGCGGCTTGAGAAAATAATTGATGATTAACTTAAACAAAAAGGCAGACGGTCGACGTTCTGAAGGAAACGATGACCCTGCCCCTATCCCTGTTACTACGGTTTGAAGGCTTCAATCAAACCGTCCATTCGTTTGTCGGGATTGATGAGCTTCATCCTTTCAAAACCTGCCTCCCTTAAGGCACCGCTGACTTCCTCCTCCGTGTACGTGCCGCCGCCTTTGGTGGCGACCAGCATGTTGACGGCGAAGAAAGCGCCGCCCCGCGGCCGGGTGCGTTCGGGATTCATGATATGGTCGCGGACGACAATTCTGCCGCCGGGATCCAGGGCGGTAAAGATATTCCGGAACATGGCGAGATTTTCCTCCGGCGAGTTCTGATGGATGATGGCGGAGACGAAGGCCAGATCGTGGCCGCCCGGAAGGGGATCTTTATGAAAGTCTCCGGGCATCAGCGTCACCCGGTCTGTCAGCCCTGCCTTGCCGACCATTTCCCTGGCCATTTCAATAACGGGCGGCAGGTCGAAGAGGGTGGCCCGCATGTCCGGTGACGCCTGAAGGAAGGCGATAGTGTACGTGCCCGATCCGCCGCCGACGTCGATGAGTCTTTGCGCATTCCCGGGATTGATCTGAGCGATGATCTGTGGCGCCAAAAAAGAAGCGCCGATATGCATGGTGCGGATGAACGCCGGCATGGACCATTCGGTTACGGGGTTGTCTACGATCTTCTTTGTCAGGCGGCTCCAGTTTGTCCAGAGGTTGACGTTGTGCAGGATGACCGGCAAAATGGAGGCCAGGCTGGTTGAATCGAGAATGGCCGCGGCGGAAGGTTCCGTTTGATACCTGCCGTCCTGTTTGACGAGCAGGTCCATGGCGGCCAAAGCGTCGAGCAGCACCGTCAGTGCCCGCAGATCCGCTCCCAGATGTTCGGCGATCTGTTGCGCCGAGAGGGGCTCTTTAGCGCACAGGGTGAATAAATCGAGTTCGGCACCGGTCAGAAGGACACGGCATTCCATAAACGATCGGCTGATCCTGACGATTTGTTCTAAAGTCCATCTGGGTTCTTTTGTTTCCATACGGTCTCCTTCCATGAGAGATTTTTTTTAAAAATCGTAAATAGTGACAAGTAACGAGTATTGGGAAGTATATTCAAAGAATAACTCTTTTTTATCAACTATCATGAATGTCTTTGTCCCGTCACCTGTCACTTGTTACCTGTCACAACTTCTTCAATGAAAGTCATCATCGTTTGAATATCTGTAGTCGGCTGTTCGCAGGTGTTGTTTGTGCAGACATAGGCCGTTGCCATGCCGTCTTTGCTCCTCATTTCCTGCGTGTAAGGGGCGATACGGCAAATGTCCGGCGTTTTTTCTGTGGCGTCACGATACAGAACGACCAGGTTCGGCGAATACGGCCGTCTTAATGCTTTGAGCATCTTCTGTGTATCTTCTGCTTTCGGATCGCCCACGACAACCACTTCCTGAGAGGGACCGAAGGCGAAATCGATAGCCGACATAAATTGTGTAAAAGCCGCCGGTGACTGTTTGATAGTGGGATAAAAGAACGAAGTAATATTCCACGCTTCGTCAAGCAGTTCCGTCCCGGCCGTCATGCGTCCGAGGCGAAGCATATTCCAAACGGCGACGGAAGCCCCGGACGGGATGGCCCCCTCAATGATTTCCTTCTGCCGGACGATCATCGGCTCTGCGCTGCCGGAAGTAAAGAACAAGCCGCCGTTTTGCTCGTCCTGGAAATGGACGATGAGGTCCTTGGTAAGTCCCAGGGCCTGATTGAGGTAAACCGTTTTAAAGGTGGCTTCGTACAGTTCGATGAGGCCGAAGGTGAAAAAGGCGTAATCGTCGATCTGGGCTGTTACGGCCGCTTCGCCGTCCCGGAAGCGATGCAGAAGGAGGCCGTCGGAGCGGCGCATACGCTCCATGATAAAGGCGGCGGCCTTTTCTGCCGTTGCGACATAGTCCGGCTTGTCCAGGATCTGACCGGCTTTCGCGAAAGCCGCGATCATGAGGCCGTTCCAGTCGGTTAAAATTTTGTCGTCTTTATGTGGAGGGATTCGCTTTTCCCGCTCGGCGAACAGTTTACGGCGGGCCTGTTCCATGACATGCCGAAGCTCTTCTTCAGACATATTTTGATTTTGAGCGGTTTCGGCCAAAGAGCGGGTATGGTGGAGAATGTTTTTCCCTGTTTTGGACCCCTTTATTTCATCGGTATAATTTCCCGCCTTTTCGACGTTGAAGACGGCGCAAATCCGGCCTGCTTCTTCCTTGCCAAGGATCTCTCCTATTTCATCCCATGACCAGAGGTAAAACTTGCCCTCCTCTCCTTCGCTGTCGGCGTCTTCAGCCGAATAAAAGGCCCCCTCAGGAGAGGTCATCCGGTCCTTAACGTAGGATAAAATTTCGTCGGCTGTTTCGGCGTAGATTTTATGCCCTGTTGCCTGAAATGCTTCCGTATAGGCATAGGTCAGCATGGCCTGGTCATAGAGCATTTTTTCAAAGTGGGGCAGAAACCATTTTTCATCAATGGAATAGCGGTGAAAGCCAAAGCCGATGTGGTCGTAAATGCCGCCCCGCCGCATGGATTGGAGCGTTTTTTCCACCATGAAAAGGGCCTGCGGCTCGCCGCTTCGCTTCCAGTGTCGAAGGAGAAACAACAGATTTTGCGGGGTCGGGAATTTTGGCGCTCCTCCGAAGCCGCCGTTTGCGTTGTCGAAAAGATTTAATAATTGATTATAGGCGGTCCGCAGGATGTCTTTTTGTGGTTCTTCTTTTTTTATGGGGGCGGTGTCCGCCTGCAATGCCGAAACGATGCGCTCCGCCGCATTTTTGATATCATCGCGCCGGGTTTGCCAGAGATCAGCGATCCGGGGAAGCAGCTCCATCAGGCCGATCTGGCCGAAGCGGTTCCATTTGGGAATATAGGTGGCCGCGTGAAAGGGTCTTTGGTCGGAGGACATGAAGATGGTCAGAGGCCAGCCGCCTCTGCCCGTCAGCATCTGACAGACTTTCATGTAGATCATATCGATATCCGGCCGCTCTTCCCGGTCGACCTTGATGCTGATGAAATAACGGTTCATCAGATCGGCCACAGCAGGGTCTTCAAAGGATTCATGGGCCATGACATGGCACCAGTGGCAGGTGGAATAGCCGATGGAAAGAAAGACGGGCTTATCTTGACGGTCGGCCTCCGCGAAGGCTTCGTCGCCCCAGGGGTACCAGTCCACGGGATTGGCCGCGTGCTGAAGCAGATAAGGACTCTTTTCGCTCTTCAGGCGATTTTGGAAATATTCAGCGGCCATGACGTTGAGTAGGGTTTAGGTTTGACGGGTTAATATTTTTACTGTTTTCAACGAATGGTTTTAAACATCTTACTTCATTTTATCAAGAGTAACAGTTTATTCTTGCCGGGAGGGACGTCGGCCGTGATCGATAGAATTAATTCGTTAATCAGACAGAAGGATACCTGTGTTCCAGGTGAACGTCAAGTCCTTCGAATTTCTGGAGGGTGTTTCCCAACCGTACTTTGTTGAGATGGCTTGACGTCCGTTTTCGGGTTATTTTTTACAGGGTCCCAGGTATTTGCCGGTCATATTTGCGTTGATAACCATTTTCCGTCCGCCTTGCCGGGTTGTCGTCTTGTACGATCCCTTAAAGGTGGATTTGCTGTAGGTAATAGTTCCGGTGCTGACGGTTCCGTCCTTGCAGGTGATGGTCCACTCGACCGTGTTGCCCTTGATCCGCTGATCCGTTATTTTGCATTGCTGGTCCTTTTGTTGTTGCTGCTGAGGAACGGCGTTTTGCTTTGTCATGCAGGTGGTGAATTTATGGGGTCTTTGCATGGCTTTGGGCATTCCCGGGATGTCCATGGTCGTGACGATTTCCCAGAGACCTTCCTGGTAATTCGGCGCGGCGGCCGCCGGTGTTGGATACGTTGTAAAAATAAAACCGACCATCATGATGAAACCGACGATTAGATTTTTTTTCAGCATAAGGGGTGTCTCCTTTTTCGTTTTTCGGCGTTGTTCTTCATAATTTTTAACAATGACGGTTCGTACTTTTTCTATCAGTGCCTCCCGCGTTTCTTCCTTGTATCCCTCAACCGGTATGGGTTTGTCAATGATCATTGTCACCTTTCCCGGATTGACCCGTAAAGAACGCTTCGGCATAATATCTCCACTGCCGACGATGGTGATGGGCGTAATCGGAACGCCCGAACGGATGGCCAGATAAAAAACACCGTGCTTAAAAGCTTTTACAGTGCCGTCCTTACTCCGGGTTCCCTCCGGGAACGTCATGACGGATTTCCCCTCTCTGATCTTTTGCGCCGCTTCGTCAAGGCTCTTTAAGGCCTTTTCGTGATGCTGCCTGTCAATCTCGATATATCCACAGCGCCTCATGGCAGGGCCGAATATCGGAATCCTGAACAGTTCTTTTTTGGCGATCCATCGGAACTGGCCGGGAACGAACGCCAGGACGATGAAAATGTCGAAATTGCTTTGATGATTGGCCATGAAGACCTGGGTGTCGTTTGTGAGAACGTTGTCTCCTCCGATGACTTCGACCTTGGTATTGGAGAGATAAAGCATGATTTTGGCCCAAAAACGGGCTAATAGATGGGTCCGGTTTTCTCCGTTTTGCATAAAACCGATAATGCAGGCGATGACGGATAGAACTCCCGTAATCATAACACCGATAGTGACCAAGATTATCGAGCGGATCATCCTACAACCCTCATGATCATGAAAAGAAAAGAGCGTTTATCGGCCCATAGGATTGACGATTACTCATACCTCAAATAGAAAAACTTCAGGATGCGTCACAATACTTTACAAAGAAAGAGATGTCAATAATGTTAACGGTCCTATGAGGGATGTACCTGTTTAATCGGTTGTCTGTTAATGATGGTCCCATGAAGGAAGGGCGGTTTTCGAGAAAAGAATTGACAAAAAAGTGTCAAAATAATAGCATCCGCCAACGAAAGTGTTCCGGATGCCCCGGTACGGTACGGGCAAAAATTGTTAAATAATTTTGAGAAATAGACGACTTGCATGAAAAAATTCGTAAGCGATAAGAGGATCTCCGAAATAATGGGTCGATTTGCCGATTCAAAGGTTCTGGTTATCGGAGATATTATGTTCGACCACTTTATCTGGGGCAGGGTGTCCCGCATTTCACCGGAGGCGCCTGTTCCCGTTGTTGATGTTCAAACGGATAATCTCCTGTTGGGTGGATGCGCCAATGTTTTGAACAATATCTTTTCTATGGGCGGTCAGGTTTCTCTGGCGGGGGTGGTCGGTAACGATGCTATGGGGACCCTGTTGATAAAACGTTTCAAAGATATGAAGGTTCCGACCCAAGGCATTGTTGTTGAAGTGGATCGTCCCACAACGCTTAAGACGAGGGTTATCGCCCATAACCAGCAGGTCGTGAGATTCGACCGGGAAAGTCGGCGTCCCATCGCTGAAAGCAGCATTGAGAAGATCATCGATCATGTGAAAAACATGCGCAATAAATTGGGGGCCATTGTCATATCCGACTATGGCAAAGGGGTCGTCAACAGGCCTTTTTTGGATGAAATTCGTCAGCTGCTTTCCGACCGGGGTATTGTGGTCTGCGTCGACCCCAAAAAAAACGATTTTGCCTTTTATCATGGGTTTGACATCATTACGCCGAATCATCATGAAGCGGAACGCGCTATGGGTATCGAGGACATGAACGGTGCGGAAGCCGGCAAGGGCGTCAGGATAAAAAATGCCGTCAAAAAGCTTTTGAATCAGTTGGATTTGAGAGCATTGCTCATCACGCGCGGCGAAAAGGGGATGACACTTTTTGAAGGAGAAGGCTCTTTCGTTCAAACGAACTTTCCCGCTGAGGCCAAAGAGGTGTATGATGTGACCGGCGCCGGCGATACGGTGATCGGCGTGTTTGCTCTTGCCGTTGCTTCGGGGGCCACATTCAAGGAAGCGGCGTTTTTGGCGAATCACGCGGCAGGCATCGTTGTCGGAAAGGTCGGAACGGCGATGGTCTCTCAAAAGGAACTGAAGAAGGCCTTATGAGCAGACCCATCGATGCAGAAGCCGTCAAACTGATTATGAGTGTCTTCTCCGCTGATAATCAGCTTCTGAACGAGGCGCTGAAGGATCTTCACCGGCTTTACGGCGACCCCGATTTTATCAGTTCCCCGATACCTTTTGACTATACGAGCTACTATGCCGCGGAAATGGGATTGCCCCTGTTGCGGCGGTACGTTTCTTTTGAAAATTTGGTAAAACCCGAATCACTGCCGGATATTAAGTCAGCAACGAACGAATTGGAAGATCGATATTCAATAAACAGTCGCAGGACCGTCAATATCGATCCGGGATATCTCGGGCACGCCAACCTGATTCTGGCAACCGGTAAGGGTTATACCCATCGGCCTTACCTCCGAGACGGGATTTACGCCGATTTGACCTTGATATACCAAAACGGGACATTTCAATCGTTGTCCTGGACTTATCCCGATTACGCGGCGCCGGAAACCATTGCCATGTTCAACAAAATCAGAGCCCGCTATATCCTACAGATGAAAGAACAACGCAAAGGACATAAAGAATAAAAGGATTGCCAATGATTAAAAGCATGACCGGATACGGTAAATCCGATGCATTGATTGAAGGCCGCCAGATGCAGGTGGAAATCAGAACGGTGAACCACCGCTATCTTGATCTGTCGCTTCGCCTGCCGGGCGTTCTTCTTCCCCTGGAAGGGGAAATCAAGAAAAAAGTTTCGGAGAAATTTTCACGGGGCCGCGTTGACGTCACGATTCGTATCGATAGAGACAGCGGACTGTCAAACGGCGCCAAGTATGAATTAAATCTGCCGGCCATCCGCAACTATCAGGCCCTGCTGGTGCAAATCAAAGAAGAGCTGCAATTGGAGGATGAAATTACCCTTCCCATGATTGCGGCATTCAAGGACGCCATCGTGATGTCCGAACAAACCGGTGAAGCCGATTCAATATGGCCTCAGCTGGAAGGTGTTCTGGATGCGGCCATAGGCAGCGTGCTGGAGATGAGAGAAAAAGAGGGGACCGCTCTATACGAAGATTTGATCAATAGACTCGATTTAATGAAAACGATCCTGGAGGATATTGGCGCCCGGGCGCCGGCCATTGTCAGGGAGTATCAAAAGAGACTAACGGAGCGTGTTAAAGAATTGACCGAATCTCTTGAGGTCGATGAAATGCGTTTAAGCCAGGAAGTGGCGATTATGGCCGAACGCAGCGATATCACGGAAGAAGTCGTCCGGTTTAACAGTCACATCAATCAGTTTAAAGAATTGCTGCAGAGCGCCGAAGCGATTGGAAGAAAAGTGGATTTTCTGATTCAGGAGATGAATCGCGAAATCAATACGATCGGTTCCAAAAGCGGGGACGCCGTCATATCCGGATATGTGATCGAGATAAAAAGCGAACTGGGTAAATTAAGGGAACAGGTACAAAATATTGAATAAACCGGATCACCGTTTTGAAATGCAGGATCAGGGATTGTATATGGTTGTTTCGGCACCGTCCGGTGCGGGAAAGACGACAATATGCAAAAAAATCTTAAAAATGTTTCCCAACATCAAATATTCCGTCTCTTATACCACCAGACCCGCCCGTTCCGGTGAAGTCGACGGCAGGGATTACCATTTTGTGTCAGAGGAAGATTTCCGGGAGCGGATCGCAAATGGCGGATTCGCCGAGTGGTCGGAAAATTTCGGTTATCTTTACGGGACCTCTCTCGATACCCTGAAGGAAAATTTGCACCGGGGATTTGATTTGATGCTGGATGTGGAAACGCAAGGTGCCCGGGCCATAAAACAGCACTATCCCGGCGGCGCCTTTATTTTTATTATGCCCCCTTCGATGGAGGAATTGAAAAAACGGTTGATCGGCAGGGGATTTGAGGACCGTGAAAATCTGCTGCGGCGTATCAATGAGGCCAGGGACATGATCAAAGAATATGATTGGTATGATTATGTCATCTTCAACGACAGCCTGAAAAATGCCGTGGATTGTTTCCGGTCCATCTACCTCGCTGAGAAAAGCAGACGGAGCCGATGGGAAAGCAGGGTCAAAAGGTTTCTCGATACATCATCATGAAAAAAATATACTTTCCTTATTTTTTTTATTATATTGAGAAAAAAGTTTCTTAAATGCAGTGGAGGTTTTAGAAAATGGCGAGAATCACCGTTGAGGATTCTTTGAAAGTGGCGAAGAACAGATTTGCCTTGGTGCTTTTAGCGTCGAAGCGGGCACGGATGCTGCTGAAGGGGTCAAGACCGCTGACGGATATCCGGAACAACCGGGAGATCGTGGCCGCTTTGAGGGAAATAGCGGCCGAGAAAGTCCATTTCGCCCATCCGGAATATCTACAGAACGTCAAAGAGGAGATCAAACAGCTGGCGGACGAAACGGAATTCATTGGCGACGAAGAATATACCGATTAAGCGTTTATGGATTATATCTATGGCGTAAATCCTGTCATTGAGGCGCTCAGGAGCCGCAAAGGGCGTTTGACGAAGATTGTTATCGCGGATGGCAGGAAAGGGGAACCTTTAAGAAACGTTGTTTTTTTGGCAAAGCAGGAAGGTGTCCCCGTTGAATTTGCCGATCGTGAATATCTGGATCGTATTTCGGGCCGCAAATCCCATCAGGGGATCATGGCGTTATGTGAATCTTTTTCTTATGTTGACGTTGAAGATTTATTATCAGGCGATACCGAATCGAAGGACAATTTAATCCTCATTCTTGACGGCATTTCCGATCCGCAGAATCTCGGTTCTTTAATCAGGACGGCCCATTGTTGCGGCGTACGAGGCGTTATTATTCCGGAAAACAGAGCCGTATCCGTGACAGCGGCGGTCATGAAAACATCCGCCGGCGCCGCTCGCCATACACCGGTGGCGAAAGTCGTAAATCTTGTCAGATCTATTGAATATTTAAAAGAAAAAGGCTTCTGGATCTATGGCGCCGATGCTGCCGAAGGACAGGACATCCGCCACGTGAATTATGACCGCCGTATCGGTTTGGTCATGGGTTCCGAAGGCAAGGGCATGAGACCCTCCATAAAAAAACAGTGTGACTTTTTGCTGTCCATTCCCATGACGGGAGAGATCGATTCTTTGAATGTATCGGTCGCGGCGGGCATTATTATGTATGAGATAGGCAGGCATTGGTTGTCTTGAATAAGGGATGCGGCCGATCATTACAGGATGCGTCATTAATGAAAATGCAATTTTTTGTCGATGACTATCTTAAAAAAAGAGAGGTTTTAGGCAATGCCGATTTTTTTATGGGAAGCGAAGACAAGAAAAAACGAGACGAAAAAAGGTGAGTTTGAGGCTCCCGATGAGACAGCCGTCAGATCGCATCTGCGTCGTCAGGGATATAAGGACATCAAAGTCAAAACAAAGCCCAAAGATCTGCTGGAATATATTCCTTTCCTGCAGCCGAAGGTTAAGGAGAAGGATGTCGTTATATTTTGCCGAATCTTCGCAACGATGATTAATGCCGGCTTACCACTTATGCAGTGTTTGGCGTTGCTTGCGGAACAAGAAAAAAACAAGACCTTTGCTAAAATCATCTTTGCCGTCAAAGACGACATTGAGGGCGGATCAACCTTGACGGATGCCCTGAAAAAATTTCCCGAGGTTTTTGACGAACTCTTTGTCAATCTGGTCGCTGCCGGGGAAAGCGGCGGTATTCTGGATATCATTTTGAACCGTTTGTCGGCCTATATGGAAAAGGTCATGAAATTGAAGGCCAAGGTGAAGGGCGCCATGACGTATCCGGCGGCCGTCCTTTTGATTTCCATTGGTGTTGTCGCTCTGTTACTGGTCAAAGTGATTCCGGTGTTTCAGAAAATGTTTGAAGGGATGGGCGGACAATTGCCCGGTCCGACTCAGTTTCTGGTCAACATGAGTCAGTTGGCGCAGGATACGTGGTATTACGCTGTGGCTGTTATTATCCTTATCGTATTGGCCTTCAAATGGTTCAAACGAACCGACAAAGGCGGTTATCTGATCGATTCGCTGGTCTTGAAAATGCCCATCTTCGGCGAACTTTTGCGGAAAGTGGCCGTGGCAAAATTTACCCGAACCCTTTCCACAATGATGAGCAGCGGCGTTCCGATTCTGGAAGGTCTGGGGATTGTCAGTAAAACGGCAGGAAATAGAATCATTGAAGACGCTTTACTGAAAACGAGGCAAAGCATCTCCGAAGGCCGGACGATTGCGGAACCTCTGGCCGAGACGGAAATTTTTCCGACCATGGTCGTGCAAATGATTGCCGTTGGTGAAGCAACGGGCGCTTTGGATGCCATGCTGGCAAAGATCGCGGATTTCTATGATGACGAAGTCGATACGGCGGTCGATGCTTTGACGGCCTTGCTTGAACCCTTTATGATGGTTTTCCTGGGCGGCGTTGTCGGGGGGATGCTGATCGCGATGTACCTGCCGATTTTCTCGCTCGCTTCAGTCGTCTAAGCCCTGGATAAATATGGTGATATGATGATAAAAATGGTCGGGATGGCGCGATTTGAACGCGCGACGCCTGCGTCCCGAACGCAGTGCCCTACCAGGCTGGGCCACATCCCGACACAAGTCCTAAATATAAAAATAATTTTTTTTTGTCCATTTTTTTTTGTTGCTATATTATTTTAGGGAGTAACGCTGAGTGATTATTTACGATCTCAAATGTAAGTGCGAGCATAAATTTGAGGGATGGTTCAAAGATATCCAGACCTTTGAATCGCAGAAGGCCCAAAAACTCATCGTGTGTCCGGTCTGCCAGAATACCGATGTGGAGATTGTCCTTTCGTCTGTCGCCGTCATGGGCAAGGACGGCAAAGATCCGGCCCGGGCGGA
The DNA here is from genome assembly GCA_016928025.1 of Deltaproteobacteria bacterium. Classification (GTDB taxonomy): domain Bacteria; phylum Desulfobacterota; class Syntrophia; order Syntrophales; family JAFGHS01; genus JAFGHS01. The sequence goes on along the minus strand of JAFGLN010000115.1, from coordinate 4,387 downwards.
TGATAAAGGAAATTCTTCTGTAAACACTTTCCAGGTTGTTCAGGAATATCTCGAAAAAAATTTTGAAGATCTTGGCAATAGATTTGCGGAAGTCGCTCTAAAAATGCATCATGGAGAAGAGGACAGGAGAAATATCAAAGGTACGACAACGGATCGTGAAGAGGAGATGCTCCGGGAAGAAGGTGTTCCCTTTCTCAAAATTTCCCTGCCGAAGTTTGACAGTTAAAGTCGCGTAAAACTTTCTAAACGCACACCCCTTACCTGAAATTAAGTTGTCGGAAATGCCATGTTGAAAACATACGAAAGCATCGTCAGTGCGATTGGCAATACCCCTCTGGTGGAAATACGGACCCTGAATTCCAATCGGGAACGGGTGAAAATCTTTGGAAAATTGGAGAGCTTTAATCCAGGGGGGTCCATCAAGGACCGGACCGCTCTGTATATGATTAATGGCGCCGAAAAAAGAGGGGACCTGTCAAAAAATAAGATTATCCTCGAAGCAACGAGCGGCAATACGGGCATCGGTATGGCACTGGTTGCCGCCGCCAAGGGTTACCGCCTTTGCCTGGCCATGCCCGAGTCGGCCAGTGAAGAGAGAAAGAAGATTCTCAAGGCCATGGGGGCGGAATTATTTTTCACGCCCGCCAATCTGGGTACCGACGGCGCAATCGAGCTGGTTTACAGTATGTTGCGGAAAAATCCGGACAAATACTTTGTTCCGGACCAGTTTAATAATGCGGACAATATTCTGGCGCACTATGAGGGGACCGCTGAAGAGATATGGCGGCAGACCAGCGGTGCCGTGACCATGGTCGTGGTCTCCCTGGGAACGACGGGAACGGCGATGGGAATCTCGCAACGTCTGAAAGAATACAACCCGGCCATCCGGATCGTCGGTGTGGAACCTTACCTGCAGCATAAAATTCAGGGTTTGAAAAATATGAAAGAGTCGTATCGGCCGGGTATATACGACAAGAACCGTCTCGACGAAAAGATCAATATCCGTGATGAAGATGCCTTTGAAATGGCCAGGAAGCTGGCCGTGCAGGAGGGGCTTTTGGTCGGGATGAGTTCCGGCGCCGCCCTCCATGTGGCGGTGGAAAAAGCCAGGGAAATGGAATCGGGCCTGATTGTGGTCATTTTTCCGGACAGCGGCGAACGTTATCTCAGTACGGAGCTTTTTGTCGATAAAGGCCGGACCACCTTGCAGATCTATAACACCCTGACCAGAGAAAAAGCTTTTTTCTTCCCCATCAGGGCGGATGAAATCCTAATCCACTCCTGCGGCCCAACGGTGCATGAAGTTCCCCACCTGGGCAACTACCGGCGTTTTGTCAGCGCCGACATGATCAGCCGCTATCTCGAATCCAAAGGTTATAAAATAAAGCATATCATTGATATTATCGACCTGGATGACCGGTCCATCAAAAGTGCGGAAAAAGCGGAGATGGATCTGGGTCGTTATACGGACCGGTGTGCGAATCAATTTCTTCGAGACATAGACAGCTTAAATATAAAGCATGAATACGGCTTCCCCCGGGCGAGTGAAAACGTCGACGCCATGATCGGCCTCTGTGAAAAATTAGTGGAAAGGGGGTGGGCCTATGAAAAGCTCAGGTCCGTGTATTTTGATATATCCAAGCTGAGTGATTACGGACGGCTGGCCAATATTGATCTTCGGAAAATGAAACCGGGAAAAACCCTCGATCTGGACGATTATGAAAAAGACAGTGCCGTTGACTTTACGCTGCTCAAGAGGGCGACTTTGAGCGAGTTGAAAAGGGGGATCTATTATAAAACAAAATGGGGCAATGTCCGGCCGAGTTGGCATCTCGAATGCGCGGCCATCTCCATGAAATACCTGGCCGAACAATTCGACATCCATATCAGCGGGTCCGATATTATTTTTCCGCACTGTGAAAACGTGATGGCCATCGGCAAAGCGGCAACGGGCAAACAAATGGCCAATTACTGGCTCAATATAGAACTCTTAATGGTGGGAACCAGGAAAATGTCCCGGTCCCTGAATAACGTTTTAACCATTGATGATCTGAAGAAAAAAGGATATGGTAACAACGAAATCCGGTTTTTCCTTTTGAGCACCCATTACAGAAAACCACTGAATTTTTCGTTTGATGGCCTGGATGCGGCCAAAAATACGGTCAGGAAGCTCAATGGATTTATTCAACGGTTGATCCGTTCAAAATCGGGAAAGGGATACGCAGAAACGGACCAATGGGTTTATAACGTCAATCACGGCTTTGAAAATGCCCTGGACGACGATTTTAATATATCCGGTGCTTTGGCGGTTCTCTTCGAATTTGTGAAAAAAATCGGCATTCCCCTGGATCGTGGCGTTCTGACTGATCGCCAGAGAGATAATGTCCTGGCGGCGATAAAAAAAATGGATGAGACTTTAGGGGTCATGAACTTCCGGGAGGAAACCATCGATGAGCAGATGCAGGACCTTATCCGGGAACGGGAAAGATTGAGAAAATCGCACCAGTGGGAAAAAGCCGACGAAATCAGAGAAAAATTATATCAAGCGGGCATTGAGATTTCAGATACGCCCCAAGGTGTTGTCTGGCGGAAGATATAAACATATTTTCATTATGGAGGAATCGATTGATCGTCACGGGATTCCGCTCGTTGTAAGGAGGTGAAGCCATGAATGGAAATATCAAAAAATCCATCATAGCCGGTTCCTGGTATCCTGGTCATCCCCGGGTTTTAAAGGCCGATATTCATGATTTTTTCGACAAAGCGCCCGATAGAAATATCAAGGGGGAGATTGTTGGCTTGGTGGCGCCTCATGCCGGTTATGTTTATTCCGGCCAGGTTGCGGCTTATGCCTATAAATGCCTGATGGGTAAAAATTTTGATGCGGTCATTGTCATCGGGCCGAGTCATCGGGCCCTTTTTGATGGTGTTTCGGCCTATGATCAAGGGGGATATGAGACACCACTGGGGATCGTTTATGTCGACACGGATCTCACTCATGAGATGATGAACGCCGGGTCCGTGATTTCCGTCCTTCCCGCTGTCCATACTCAGGAACATTCCATTGAAATTCAATTACCTTTTCTCCAGGTTATCCTGAGCGACTTTTGTTTTGTTCCTCTGATGATGGGTGATCAAAACAGCCGAACCTGTGTCCGTTTGGCAGAAGCGATTTTTCGTGCTATACAAGATAAAAAATGTCTCATTGTGGCCAGTTCGGATCTGTCGCATTTCCATGATTATCAAGAGGCGGTGAAAATGGATGCCGGTATCCTCCGTCATCTGGAAAACATGGATGATGAGGGACTTTTAAGGAATCTTGCGCGCCGTAATGTGGAGGCTTGCGGCGGAGGACCCATGGCGGTTGCCATGATGGTTGCGAAAAAGCTCGGTGCTGATAAAGTCGAGGTTATGCCTTATGCCAATTCCGGAGATATTACCGGTGACAGAGACAGCGTTGTCGGGTATGCCTCGGCCGTTTTCTATCGTTAGAAATAACCGTTAAACATTTTTGATGAGGAATATGCCATGACTCTCAAGGAAGAGGAAAAGCGTACCCTGCTGGATATGGCCAAGCAAGTTATCCGATCGGCGTTGGATGAAAAAGATGTCCCCGATTTCGATATCATATCGCCGGTGCTGAGGGAAAAACGGGGTGCTTTTGTGACGCTGAAAAAAAAAGGGCAACTCAGAGGCTGTATCGGGTACATAGAAGGCATCAAACCGCTTTACCGGACCGTGATGGAAATGGCTGTCGCGGCGGCTTTTCAGGATCCCCGATTCCCTCCCTTGAAGAGGGGTGAATTCGAACAGTTGGATTTTGAGATATCCGTTCTGACACCCCTGGAAGAAGTCACCGATATTGAAGATATCGAAGTCGGGCACCACGGTCTTTATATCGTCAAAGGATTCCGTTCGGGGCTTTTGCTGCCTCAAGTGGCGGTGGAGCATCACTGGGACCGGGAAACTTTTCTCATGGAGACTTGTTATAAAGCCGGTCTGTCAACCCGGGCTTGGAAGGATCCGGACACAAAGATTTATCGTTTTTCCGCCGATGTTTTTGGCGATCATTGAAAAATGTTCTTGACAAAGTCATTAATAAAAAATAAAGTCAGCGATTCGCAGTGGAAATAGTATTTTTTGACAGATGGCATGGGAAGGCGATATTGGCAATACTTACGTTGTTTTAGTATGTTAGATCGGCTGGCGTAGCTCAATCGGTAGAGCAGCTGATTTGTAATCAGCAGGTTGCGGGTTCGAGTCCCATCGCCAGCTCCATTTAGCGAATGATTACCTTGTCTGGAGGGGTTCCCGAGCGGCCAAAGGGAGCAGACTGTAAATCTGCCGGCGGAGCCTACGGAGGTTCGAATCCTCCCCCCTCCACCAT
>JAFGLN010000114.1 GCA_016928025.1 Deltaproteobacteria bacterium | reverse complement strand
GTTAGGTGTTTTCGTATATCACAAAATCCTTTGATTATTTTACCGAAGTCTGGAAGGCAAGACATCTAAAAAATAAGATTATAAAAGGGATCATTATGTCAAATATTACATATATCAGGTAGTTAATTGATGCTTGCTATTTTCTATTATCATAAGTTAGTATGTTTAGACAATAATAACGGCCTCTAAAATGTAATCTTACGGGTCAGGGTATGACAATCTCCCCCCAAGGCATTTAATTGATAATTAAACTGATTACAAAGATTCAATTAACATCTGGATAAAATACTTAATGAAGGAGTGTTGTGATATGAAAGGCGGATATACGGGTAAGATGCTGTTTGTCAACCTTACGAACAGTTCGATTGAAGAGAAAGAGTTGACGGATGATCTGGCCAGGAATTTCATCGGCGGATATGGAATCGGTGCCAAAGTTCTTTTTAGTATGATGAAACCAGGTGTTGATCCCCTTGGCCCCGATAATGTCCTTGGATTTGTGACGGGTCCTTTAAATGGAACCGGTGCATTTATCGGGGGACGGTATATTGTCGTTTGCAAATCCCCGACATCCGGAACCTGGAATGACGCAAACTCCGGGGGATTTTTCGGGCCGGAGCTCAAAAAAGCAGGCTATGATGCTGTCTTTGTTACGGGAGCGTCCCAAACGCCTGTCTATATCTGGATTGATAATGGTAAAGCGGAAATCAGAGACGCGTCAAAATTGTGGGGTAAGGATACGGTTGAAACACTCGAGATATTGAAAGAAGAAACAGGGGAGCGGAGACTCCGGGCCTCACTGATCGGTCCAGCGGGTGAAAATCTATCCCTGATGGCGGCGGTGATGAACGAGGAACACCGGGCGGCAGGTCGCGGAGGACCCGGTGCGGTAATGGGATCGAAAAAACTCAAGGCTTTGGCGGTGAGGGGGACACTGGATGTTCCTGTTGCTGATCCGGAGAAACTCAGAGAGGTGAATCGTGCAATCCGTGAGGCAGCACAAAAAGGTCCGACAGCGCCTTTGGTTAAAGCCTTCGGACAATTGGGAACCGGTATGGGGACCGGTGCTAACGCCCTCTCCGGTGATACGCCGGTGAAAAATTGGGGTGGCGTGGGTATTGTGGATTTCGGGGAAGAGAATGCCCATAAACTTGATGCCGCTGTGATGGATCAAAAGTACAGAACAAAAAAATATGCGTGCGCCAACTGTATCATCGGCTGTGGTGCCGACTATGAAGTCAAGGATGGAAAGTGGCCCCTGAAGAATACCTTTCGGCCGGAGTACGAAACATCGGGTGCCTTTGGAACGATGATGCTGAACAGTGACGCTGAGTCGGTGATTAAATGCAATGATATCTGCAATCGATATGGATTTGATACGATTTCCATGGGATGTACCGTCGCCTGGGCCATGGAGTGCTATGAAAACGGGCTGATTACGAAAGAAGATACCGGCGGAATCGAACTGACCTGGGGCAATGCCGATGCAATCGTCGAGATGACGCAGGCAATCGCGGAAAATAAGGGATTTGGAAAAATACTGGCGCTGGGCTCCTCAGGCGCGGCCGCAAAACTGGGGAAGGGTTCAGAATATCTTCAGACCGTCAGAGGAATCGAATTACCCATGCATGATCCGAAACTGGCCCCCGGGTATGCACGGACCTATTACACGGATCCTACGCCAGGCAGGCATGTCAAGGGAGGAACGCAAACCAATCAGGCGGGGCGACCCGATAAATATATCTTTGAAGGAACGGGCTCAAAAGACTTGAGAATGACCTGTTCCAATGAAATATTGCAGCTTTCGGGACTTTGTCTTTTCAGTTCATTTGTTATGCGCGATATGGCGGTTAAATTATTGGAGCCTGTTACCGGCCTATTGCTTGATCAAGACGAGCAGATCGCCATTTTAAAACGCACCATGGGTATCCGTCATGCCTTTAATCTGCGGGAAGGCATCAATCCGTTTGCTATTGAAATGCCGAAACGCGCTGTCGGCGATCCACCCCAGTCGGAAGGACCGGTGAAGGACGTAACCATTGATTATAAACTGCTGGCGAAAAACTTTTTTGAGGCCATGGAATGGGATATTGAGACCGGCAAGCCCAAACGTGAATCTCTCGAAGCCTTGGGCGGGATGGAAGACGTAATCGAGGCACTTTACCAAAAATAAGAATCTTGCATTGCAGGGCAAACCGCTATGGGCGATGTGAAATAACATATGGGATGAAAAGAGTAAACGGTGGCGGGCGATCGGTCGTGGATATTAATAATCATTATGAATCACCTGTTACCGGTTTATTTTCATGCCCTATGCCGCTTACAGAAGGAAAGGGCATTTATTCAATTTATGGCAGACAATGCAGGTATCAGTCAAACTATTTTCTTTTTTCAGACAATATGCAGAGGGGATTGATCAAATGACGGTTGATCTGGCCGAAGGGTCATCAATAGCCGATTTATTAAGTCTCTTGAGCGACAGATTCAACAATTCTGTTTTTAAAACTCAAAAACCTTTGGTAATGATAAATAATGAAAACGCCGTTCTTCAATACATCATAAAAGACGGCGATGTTATATATTTACTTCCCATACTGGGCTGCGGTTAAACCGGTGGTATTTGAAAATTCGCGTTGTTTGCTGACTTACGGTCAGCGGTTTTGCTTTTTCCCGGTCCTTGATACTCTGCTTGAGATCTTACTTGTATCATGGATACGCATCAATGTCGTTTCAAAGCGACCCCATAAGACCTTTGTCGAGTCATTTTTTACTCCGATGGATACATGGATTCTATTTCATTTATGTACTTTTCCTGGATGATCTTTCTTTTCAATTTCAAGGTTGGGGTCATTTCACCCTTATCCTGTGACCATTCCTTGTCCATGAGATAGAATTTTCTGATTTGTTCAACCCGGGCGTAATCCTGCATGTGGTTTGTAACTTCTTGTTCATAAAGGTTGATGACTTCGGGATTATTTATGAGATCAGAACGGCTGGTAAAAGAGATGCTCTTCTCATTTGCCCAAGACTCCAAAGCCTCGAAAGCCGGCACAATCAGAGCGGATAGATATTTTCTGTTGTCGCCGATGATGGCAGCCTGTTCAATATAAAGGGACTCCAGAAGAGAGTTTTCGATGTTCTGTGGCGAAATGTTTTTACCGCCTGAGGTGACCATAATATCTTTAATTCGACCGGTAATCTTTAAATAGCCATCACCATCGATTTCACCGATATCGCCGGTTCGGAAGAAACCGTCCTCCGTAAAAGCTTCCCTCGTGGCCGCTTCGTTTTTGTAATAGCCCTTCATGACCTGAGGTCCTTTGATCAAAATTTCACCGCCTTCACCGATCTTAACGATGGTGTCCTTGACGGAAGGTCCAACAGTGCCCGGTTTGATAAGCTTCGGCGTGTTGGCATTCGTGACGGGGGTTGTTTCTGTAAGGCCATAACCCTCAAAAACTTTTATGCCCATACCGAGGAAGAACTCCGCATCCGCTACAGAGAGGGGACCGCCACCGGAAATGGCGCCGGCTAGTCTATCCATGCCGAGGGTTGTTTTAATCTTGGAAAAAATTAGCTTATCGGCAAGATTGTATTTTAACGCAAACAAACCGGTGCGCGGCCGGTTTTGACAGATATAGGGAAGGTTTTCTTTGGCGACATCCATTGCCCATTTGAACAGGGTTTTGGCGATGGGAGATGCCGTTGCCATTTTAGCCAGTAAGCCGGAATGGACCTTTTCATAAATACGGGGCACACTAATAAGAAAGGTTGGACGGATATCGGTGAAGTTTTCCAGGAGCTTTTCCGTGCTTTCGGCAAAGGCCACTTTCTTGCCTGTAAAAATCGCCAGATAATAGCCGACGGTCCGCTCTAGGGAATGAGCCAGGGGAAGAAAGGAAAGAAAGGTATGCTCGCCGGCAATATAATCGGGGTCAACGGAATAGACTTGATTTACATTGGAAACAAAATTATTGTGCGTCAGCATAACACCTTTGGGGGCGCCTGTTGTGCCGGACGTGTAAATAATGGTGGTAACATCGTCCATATTAATCGGTATGAGTCTCTTATCTATTTCCTCTCTGTTTGCCGCTGCCCTGCCTTCCGACAAAGCATCGTGAAGCGTTATGACACCCGGCACCAGTTGGTCGAGATCGTCAAAAATGACGACGTCTCCGAAATTCGGAAGCTGCTCCTTGGCCTTGAGAATCTTGTCCGTATGTTCTTTTTCGCCGCAGAAGCACATCTTCGAATCGGAGTTTTCCATTATGTAACGGGCTTCCTCCAAGGAATTGGTGGCGTAAATAGGGACGTTGACGGCTCCCACCGTGATAATGGCAAGATCGGCAATCCACCACTCATAGCGATTTGGTGAAAAGAGGGCGACCTTGTCACCGGGTTGAATGCCCTTGTTGATAAGGAACATTGCAAGATCGATGACCATATCGTTGAGTTTGTTCCAGGAGATTTCTTCCCAGTTGCCCGATTTATTCTTGAAAATCACAAGTGTTTGATCGCCATGTTCTTGGACCCTGTTTTGAAAAATTGCTCCCATAGAAGTTTCTAAGTATGCTGTCATGAAGCACCTCTTATGAATCGATTAAATCTTTATACACGATTTATTCTGCTGAATTTCCATCCCGGACGGCATTAGCAATATTCAATGCTTTTCTTTTATAGCCAAAAATCGATTTTATTGCATGGAATAAGTAGGAAAATCCGGCAGGATTATTCAATTACGGTTGCCTGATAACTTTTATCAGAACGACCGCCTTTTCCTCAGACGGTAAAGGCCTTTCTTCGCCTTTCCGGACCTGACCGATTTGTTTGAGCCGCTCCAAAAGTGCAGGGACAACCCCAGAATTGACTTCGACCTTGATGAAACCGTTTCCAATTATTTCCCGACTTTCGATAACCCGGCCGTGTATGCTGTCAATATAATTTTCTATTTCCCGGACAGCCGCGTCAATATCCGTTACGTGTAAACTCAGATCCATTAATCCGGCGTTTATCGTATGTCGCATAACGTCCCTGGATACGGAAGGTGAGACCGCCCCTGGTAAACCTTCGCCGGCGGTCATAGGCTCCCCGGACGTTTTTCCTTCCCTTTCCGGCTTTGTTTCAAGATAAGCCATGCCGAATTTGCGATCTGAACCGGCAAGCGGTATGCTTACCGGTTCTTTCTTTTCCGGCCTCTCAATTTCATCAACCATTTCCTCCTGGTTCCGTTCTTTCGATTTCACAACGGGAGAAGGGCTTTTTTGCAAAGACGGCTGTGAGGAGATGGTTTTTTTATCCGATAGTTCTTTATCTTCAGTCGGATGCAGTCTTGATGCCGCCGATTGATTGCTGTCGATCATTCGTGGGCTTGCAGGTTCTTCTTTTCCGATCGGTAGCGGCGCGGGATGTGCGGTGGAATATGGTGCAGATGAACGTTCTTCAAACTGGATATTAGGCAGAGGCAACGGCGATGTTTGCTTAACATCCTGTTCCGTTCCTTGATAGATCAAGAAGGCAAAGACGGCGATACAGATTGTCACCATCGCCTGAAGCGGTATTTTTATCCGAAAAGGATAGAATAATTTTTTAAGAATACCTGACTTTGAGGTTGCGTCTTCATGGATGCGGGCCATGATTTTCTGCTCATAGAAAGGTGGCGGTTCAACTTCCGGCAGGTCCTTGAGAAGACTCAATGTCATTTTGAACTCGGCCAGTGCCTGATGACACGTATCACAGGTGGCAAGGTGATCTTCAACAATTTTTTTATCTTCCGGTGTCAGGTCATTTTCCAGATAGGCCGGAAGGCGTTTGTTGATTTCGTTACAAGTCATGTCGTTTTACCAAACATTTTTAAAAAATGATTTTTCAGATCGCTTCTGGCCCGGAAGAGCCGCGATCTTACTGTTCCTGAGGGCAGTTTTAAAATGGCACCGATTTCTTCATAAGAATGTCCCTGAATATCTCTAAGCACAAGGACTTCACGCTGTTTATTGTCAAGCTTGTCAATACATTCCTGAACGCCGGCTTGCAACGTTTGCCTGTCGATACGTTCGACAAAGAACGCTTCATCGGACAAGATGGTATTAAAGGATCCGCCGTTCGCCGATTGAAAATGATCCTCCGGCAAAAGAATTTCCCGGCGATTGCGAATCGATTTCCGCTTTAAATATGTTCGCGCCTGGTTTAGAACGATACCGCACAGCCATGTTGAAAAAAGGGCATTTCCACGAAAACTTCCCAGGGATCGGTAGGCGGATAAAAAGGCCTCCTGAACCACATCACAAGCCTGATCATACTCCCCGATCATCCTGTAGGCGAAATTGATCATTTTTTTCTGATGTCTTCTGACCAGTTCGGAAAATGCCTCCGTTTGCCCCTGCCGACAACGATTAACAATATCGATGTCATTATCTTCAATAATGTTATTTAAGGCGTCAAGCGGATCGGACATCTCCGGCAAGATTTTTCCTCCCGTCATTGCCTGCGAAAAAGGCCGGTTTTATACAACAATGAAACTACCCTAACATGTCCAATGTTCCGGCGCAATGACATAAAAGCTCGGATCCATGCGATATCAATCAGATTCGGCTTTCACTCGAAGGCTGTGAACGGCAATAACTTCTGTTGAACATTGTTCTATAGCTTTAGACAGGAGAGAGGCCGAAAAAGTTCCTGAAAATTTGAATCACAGAGATGAAGAAGGACAGGGGGCTGTTTGATTTCATCGGATTTCGAAGAAATTTTTTCCCAGATACCCATTACCCCTCTGTTCCGGTTCGTTCCAGAAGGAATTTTATCTGATAAAAGCCAAGACATGGGTTTTGTCGAAAAAATATCGCTTTGTGGATTATTGAAATAACTGGCGGAGAGAGGGGGATTCGAACCCCCGGTACACCTTTTAGGGCGTACAATCACTTAGCAGGCGATCGCTTTCAGCCACTCAGCCATCTCTCCGCACTGATTATTCTAAAAAGGGGAGCATATTCGTATAAACAATATGACTATTCAATATCGCGCTTCTTTGCTTTTGGCGAATCTTCAGGATATCCCCCCAAATACCACAAAAATTAAAAAGTCACCGCCATTTTTTCGCTGCGCAAATTACCATTACCTTGGACAAGATGCAAGCCAATATTTGGAGAATTTAGCCGATCCAATGAGGCATATTGCATCTACTATAGCCTCGGTAAATCAGACGGCGATTTCTCTGTTCATCAGGAGCGGGAGAAGCAAATCGCGGGCTTTATTAAGCCGTCTATTAGAAAAACTGAGCGTTTTCAGTAGCGGAGGGTGCAATGTCGTAGATCAGGCGTGGCCGAAGACTCCAACCGGTTGTCTACCGTGCGTTGAATGTATGAAGTAGGCCCACGCTTGGCGGTCATCTCCTTCATGCGGTCCACCCGTACAGTAGAAATGAATGAAGCGGACACCATTCTCGTATTGAGGAATCATGTCATTGATCGCTTCTTCTATTGAATCTTCGGCCCATTCGGGTCCGAAGAGCTCGGGGTCCTGCAAACTCGCGAATGTTATTTTGCCTTGAGCCCAGTCTGAGCCAAGCCGACGCGCAGCTTCGTCTTCAGAGTCAGTATCGTAGTGGAGAATGACAACCTCTCCACAGTCGGTCACCAGCAGTACTGTGATCATTTATTCTCCTCGGAACATGTCAATGAAAATGAGACACATCCAGTCAAAATTTAATGTATTCCCGGATCGCTTTTTAGGAGCGCCGGTTTATTAATCC
>JAFGLN010000113.1 GCA_016928025.1 Deltaproteobacteria bacterium | reverse complement strand
CTGCTTATCGTCATCCCCTTATCACTGATGGCAGTCCTTATCGCCAATGGTATTTTCAAATTAGGGGACACAGCAAGGGAACGGGCTATAACTGTTCTGGATCAAAAATCCCAGGAAGAAATTAAAATTCGCGCGGAAAATATTGCTGAAGATGTCGCCGATTTCCTTCGGGAAAGGGAAAAGGATCTGTTGCTTACAACGATTATTCCACCCACTGAAAAAGCGTTTCAAGATTTTATAAGCAAAAGCAAAAAGGCGCTATGGATTAAAAAAGACGGCAATATCTTTCAAGTTATGGAACCGCTATATACCGAGTTGGCTTTAATCGATAAGGCGGGGAATGAAACCATTAAAATCGAAGACGGACGAATCGTTCCTCAAAATAAACTTGTCAATGTAAGCAACCCGGCGAATACAACATACAAATCAGAAGATTATTTCGCGCAAGCGAAACAGTTGAACAAAGGAGAAGTGTATCTTTCTCATGTCACCGGATGGTATGTAAACAAATCAGAATTTAGCAGCGGCAAAAGATTCCAAGGCGTCATGCGCCTCGCGACACCTGTCTTCGATCAACAGGGTTTCGCGGGTGTCATTAGTCTTGCTCTCGATGTGAGGCATCTTGCCAAATTTACGGATAATGTTGTCCCCACACAATCAGGCTATGTTGTGGAATCGGATGCATCAACGGGAAATTATGCCTACATGGTTGATAATCGAGGGCTCATTATATCTCATCCCAGTGATTTCCACATTGCGGGGCTTTATAAAGACGGCAGCGCGGTTCCGTCTTTGACCGAAAAGACTCAAGAGGCAATGACCCAAAAGGGCGAAGAGGTTTTAAATCTCAATCTTCTCGGGTTTATGGATCCCACATTGCCTGAAATTACCAAAGAAGCTGCAGTCGGTAAAGCCGGCATGAAAACATACAAATTTGCCGGCCACACAAAATTTGTGGCTTACGCGCCCATTAAATACTACTCCCAGAACTATCCGAAACCCGGTGGATTCGGATGGATTGGGATGGGCGTTGACGTGGGTCTCTTCAGTGAACTCGCCGCATCTACCGGTAAAAAAATACAGGAAGAAGCGGAGTCATGGATTACGACGATTACGGTAATCATCATTATTTCTGTGCTTCTGCTTTTCTTGATTGTGGCCATACTGGCGCGAGGCATTGGCCGGTCCATCTCAGCGGAAGTCCCGGAAGATGCAAAAGAAGCTGCCAGATATTACGACGATGATGAAGATGACGACTGATCCATAATCATCAGAAGATCCTTTTAAAGAAAGCCGGACGTTATGCATCCGGCTTTCTTTTTTTCAATCATATGTCCAAAGCATGCATCCCATCGTGCCATTGAGACTTCAAACCTCGACTATGCGCCCTATTTGCTTGACTTCAATCATCAAAACTGCTACATCGAACATGCCCTTTTAGGGCAGTTCACATACCGAGAAAAACAGGTTTAAGCCGAGGATTTAGAGGTTAAGCACACGTAAACCGTAATAGATAATAGACGAGTCGCAATCTTTTTCATACTCGTCACCCGTTAATTGTGATGGCCTCGTAAAAAGTCATATTCCCTCCCTTGGTGGGAGGGGATGAAGAGGAGGGTGATTTTCGATTTTTTACGAGTCCGTCAATTGTTACCTGTTACGATTTTCACGTCCCCTATCCCTATTCTTTGATCCTCATGCTGATTTCCATGTTTCGCGGTATCTCAGAGCCATGGAAATCGATACAAAAAAATAACATTGACCACCCGTGGAGGATTTATATGAAAGATGGCAAATTGATTCTTTGGTTTGACGATTTAGAGTTGAGCAATATACCCCAGGTTGGGGGAAAGAATGCGTCTCTCGGTGAAATGAGGCGTGAATTGATTTCCAAAGGTGTCAGCATCCCGGACGGATATGCGATTACGGCCCATGCCTATCGATACCTTCTCGAATCAGCCAGTGTTGCAGACAAATTAAAAGACATCCTGTCCGACTTGGATACGCACGACATGGAAAATCTGAGATCGAGGGGACAGCAGATTCGCAATCTCATTTATAATATTGAATTCCCTGATGATTTGAAAAAAGAAATCCTCGAGGCTTACGGAAAATTATGTGATGAATACGGCGAAGACACGGACGTCGCCGTTCGCAGCTCGGCAACCGCGGAAGACCTCCCCGATGCGAGCTTCGCCGGTCAGCAGGAAACCTTTCTCAACATCAGAGGAGAGGCCGCCCTCATTGATGCCTGCAAGCGGTGTTTCGCTTCCCTTTTTACGGACCGGGCCATATCTTACCGGGTGGACAAAGGTTTCGATCACATGTCCATTGCCCTCTCCATCGGCGTTCAGAAAATGGTGCGCTCCGATATGGCCTCATCGGGCGTCATTTTTTCCATTGATACGGAAACGGGTTTTAGAGAGGCCATCCTCATTACGGGAGCTTACGGGCTCGGGGAAACCGTGGTCCAGGGCATCGTCAATCCCGACGAATTCTATGTCTTTAAACCCACTTTAAAGGATGACTTCAGGCCGATCATCCAAAAGAAATTAGGCAGCAAAGAGATCAAGATGATTTACGGCAATGACGGGGGCGCAGCCACGGAAACCGTTTCCGTGGCGGTGGAAGACCGCAAGAAGTTCTGCCTGGCGGACGATGAAATCCTGAAGCTGGCCCAATGGACCGTCATCATCGAAGATCATTATTCAAAGAAAGCCGGCCACTTTAGACCCATGGATATTGAATGGGGCAAAGACGGCAAAACGGGCGAGCTCTTCATCCTCCAGGCCAGACCGGAGACGGTCCAGTCCCAAAAGGATGTTAATGTCATGGAAAGCTATATCCTCCTAGAGAAAAAAGAACCCATCCTCCAGGGGACCAGCGTCGGCGCTAAAATCGGCGCCGGCAGCGCCCACATCATCGAATCCGTTGAGGAGATCAAGACCTTCAAAAAAGGCGAGGTTTTGATCACGGAGATGACGGACCCCGACTGGGAACCCGTCATGAAGATCGCTGCCGCCATCGTGACCAATAAAGGCGGCAGGACCTGCCACGCCGCCATTGTCAGCCGTGAGCTGGGTGTTCCCTGCATCGTGGGGACGGGAAACGGCACGGAAACCTTACACGGTATATCCGAAGTCACCGTTTCCTGCGCCGAAGGTGAAGTCGGCAAAGTCTATGAGGGAATTCTGAAATACGATGTTCAGACCATTAACATGGAAAACATGGAACGGCCGAAAACGAAAATCATGATGAACGTCGGCGATCCCGAAAACGCCTTTAAGCTGGCGCCGATCCCCAATGACGGCGTGGGTCTGGCAAGGCTGGAGTTCATCGTCAACAATCAAATCCGGATTCATCCCATGGCCCTGATCAAACCGGACAGGGTAACCGATGGGGACGTTCTTAACGAAATAGAAAAACTGACGGAGGGGTATGCCGACAAAGCCGATTTCTTTGTCGATAAACTGGCCCAGGGCGTGGCCAAAATCGGCGCCGCCTTCTGGCCCAACGACGTGATCGTCCGGATGAGCGATTTCAAGAGCAACGAATACGCCAACCTGATCGGCGGCTCTTTTTTCGAAGAAGTCGAGGAGAACCCCATGATCGGTTTCCGCGGGGCGTCGCGCTACTATGACGACCGCTACCGTGACGCCTTCGCCCTGGAATGCAGGGCCATGAAGAAGGTCAGAAATGAAATGGGCCTGGTCAACGTCAAGCTGATGATTCCTTTCTGCCGGACCGTCAAAGAAGGCGAAAAGGTCATCAAGGTCATGGCCGACAACGGCGTCGTCCGGGGAGAGAACGGCCTGGAAATTTACATGATGGTCGAAATTCCCAGCAACGTCGTTCTCATTGAAGAGTTCGGCAAGATATTCGACGGGTTTTCCATCGGCTCCAACGACCTGACACAGTTGACCCTGGGTCTGGACAGAGATTCCGCCCAGATTGCCCATATTTTCGACGAACGCAACGAAGCGGTTATGGAATTGATTAAATCGGCGATTACCAAAGCGCGGAAAATGAACAAAAAAATCGGCATCTGCGGGCAGGCGCCGAGCGATTATCCGGAGTTTGCCCAGTTTCTGGTGGAATGCGGCATCAGCAGTATATCGCTCAATTCCGACACGGTGATGAAGACAACTATGGAGATATTGCAGACGGAAAAGAGTTTGGGGATCAAGTAAATGAAATAAAGCAACTAAAACAACTTCGTGTGGAGGTGTAATGATGGACGCCCAGCTTGTTCGTCTCATTTTTTGCATGTTCATTATCACGGTTTTTTTGGTTTCTGATTTCATTATCTTGTTCCGTGGTCTGGATCTGCCAGCATGGTTGGCAGTGAGCACAGTTGCACTTATCAGCTATGGGGTGTTCTATATATGAATACCCAATGATACAGAATAAAAAATATCTCTCATTGACGTTATCAAGATCAGATTTACGGAAAATGATAGTCTATCGGCTTTGTAAAAAGGTCGCAGCCAAGGCGCGCGAGGATCGAGGAGCGCAGGCGTACTTAATCGTACGTCGAAGCGACTTGATCCGATGCGCAACGCAGCATCCGGACTTTTTACGAAGACGAGTCCATATAAAAAAAGCAGACGATGTATCTCGTCTGCTTTTTTTATAAGTGGCGTCGGACCAAATCATAAGCCGAGTTCTGTTCCCCTCGTCGGTTACCCTTGGAGAGGCGATGATCATTCATCTGGGACGACAGTTGCCTGCCGCCTCAAGCGACACTACCCGAGAACTTCGAGCGGGCCGCTCTTGACGTTCTCCTATTTGGTCTTGCTCCGGATGGGGTTTACCGTGCCTTTCCCGTCACCGGGAAAGCGGTGAGCTCTTACCTCGCCTTTTCACCCTT
>JAFGLN010000112.1 GCA_016928025.1 Deltaproteobacteria bacterium | reverse complement strand
TCGGGATCGGCCATAGTGGTGAAAATGTCCCGCCTTTGCGCCTCCAGATCTTCGATGATGCCCGGCAGTTCCTCCCGTTCTCGCTGCTCCTTGAAGGTAAGCCTGCGGGGACCGGCGGACACGCTGCGTGGTCTGCCCTTTTTGGGTTTCGGTTCCGGGGTGGATTTCTCCGGCTGGAGCCGCTGACGGAGCCAGTCGTCATAGCCGCCCACGTATTCTTCTACCCTGCCCGATCCTTCAAAAACCAGGGTGGAAGTTGCGACGTTGTTCAGGAAGGTGCGGTCGTGGCTTACCAGCAGAACCGTCCCGGTGTACTCGATCAGCATGGCTTCCAGCAGTTCAAGGCTTTCTTCATCCAGGTCGTTGGTAGGTTCGTCCATGACCAGCACATTGGACGGTCGGGTGAAAAGCCTGGCCAGCAGGAGCCGGTTGCGCTCCCCGCCTGAAAGGGAGGTGATGGGAGCCCGGGCCTGGGCGGGTGAAAACAGGAAGTCCTGCAGATAGCCGATGACATGCCGCCGCTTCCCATCCACCATGACCATATCGCCCTCATCGGTAACGTTTTCCTGAAGGGACTTGCTTTCATCCAGTTGAGCCCTGAGCTGATCGAAATAGGCAACCTGCAGGCGGGTTCCGTGTCGCACGACCCCCTTGTCCGGTTCGATCTCTCTCAGCAGAATCTGAAGCAGCGTGGTCTTGCCACAGCCGTTCGGTCCGATGACGCCGATTTTGTCGCCCCGCATGACGGTCGTTGAAAAATCCGTAATCAGGGGGTGGTTATCATAGGCAACGGCGATATTCTTTGCTTCGATGACCAGCCGGCCCGACCGCTCGGCCTCCTGCACCATGAGGCGCAGATTGCCGCTCCGGGCACGGCGTTGTTCCACCTCGGCCCGCATCTTCATCAGTGCCCGCACCCGCCCCTCATTGCGGGTTCGCCGTGCCTTGACACCCTGTCTGATCCAGATCTCTTCACGCTCCAGATGTTTGTCACACTCTGCGTTGCGCGACGCTTCGTTTTCCATCAGCTCCTGCTTGCGGGTGAGGTAATCGTCATACTTACCGGCAAAGAAGGCTAACATGCCCCGGTCGAGTTCCACGATACGGGTGGATAGTCGATTAAGGAAGGCCCGGTCGTGGGTGACAAAAATCAGGGTTTTCCCCGAGCGGAGCAGGAACTGCTCCATCCAGACAATGGCGTCGATATCCAGATGATTGGTCGGTTCATCGAGCATGAGGATGTCCGGCTCGCTCACCAGCGCCCGCGCCAGGAGCACTCGCCGCTTCAGCCCGGCGGAAAGAGTGCCGCATGCCGCCGTCTCGTCGATGCCCATGAGGGAGATGGCAGTCTGAACCTGCCGGTGCGGCTGTCCCAACGAGACGATATCGTAGACGGTGCCGTCAAGATCGCGGGGCACTTCCTGGGGCAGCAGGGCTGTTTTCAGCCCCCGGACTTTCGTGATCGTTCCGCTGTCGGGAGACAGCTCTCCATGGATCAATCGGAGCAGCGTGGTTTTACCGGTACCGTTGCGACCGATCAGGCAGATTCGTTCACCCCGTTCGATTTGCCAATTTGCCTGATCGAACAGTGTCGGACCGCCGAAACTGATAGTAACATCCTTGAGGGTTACCAGCGCCATACGATGTTCCTTCCGGGCCCGGCTTTCATCGCGTCAAATGTCGGTATTTGATCCGGTGCGGCTGATCGGCGGCCTTTCCGAGCCTCTTTTTCCGGTCAGCTTCGTAATCGGAATAATTGCCTTCAAACCACACGACGGTGCTGTCTCCCTCAAATGCAAGGATATGCGTGGCAATGCGATCGAGAAACCAGCGATCGTGAGTGATAATAACGGCGCAGCCCCCAAAATGTTCCAATGCCTCTTCAAGGGCACGCATGGTATTCACGTCCAGATCGTTTGTCGGTTCGTCAAGGAGCAACACGTTGGCGCCCTCCTTGAGCATACACGCAAGATGGGCGCGATTACGCTCGCCGCCTGAAATCAAGTTGACCTTTTTCTGCTGGTCCGACCCCGAGAAATTGAACCGTGCGACATAGGCTCTTGAATTAATCTCTCTATTTCCAAGCTTAATTATGTCAATGCCCCCGGAAATCACTTCCCATATTGTTTTGTCGGGGTCGAGTGTATCCCGTTCCTGATCGACGTACGAAAGTTTGACAGTATCACCGATTTTAATGGTGCCGGAATCAGGTTTTTCCGAATCGGTTATCATTTTGAAAAGGGTTGTTTTGCCTGCGCCGTTGGGACCGATTACGCCAACGATACCGCCCGCAGGCAGCGCAAATGTCATTCCCTCAAAGAGAAGACGATTGCCAAAAGCCTTACTCACATTATCAGCTTCGATAACCACTTTTCCAAGACGGGGGCCGGGCGGAACATAAATTTCAAGATCTTTGACCTCTTTTTCATACGTTTGGGTTAAGAGTGTTTCGTAAGAATTGATACGTGCCTTTGCCTTCGTCTGGCGGCCTTTCGGCGACATGCTGATCCACTCCAGTTCCCGCTGCAGAGTCTTTTGCCGTTCCGTTTCCCGTTTTTCTTCCTGTTGCAGACGCTGCTGTTTCTGTGCAAGCCAGGAAGAATAGTTCCCCTTCCAGGGAATACCCTGTCCCCGGTCGAGCTCCAGAATCCACCCGGCAACATTATCTAAAAATACCGGTCGTGCGTGACGGCAATCACCGTCCCTTCATACTGCTGGAGATGACGTTCAAGCCAGGCCACCGTTTCCGCATCCAGATGATTCGTCGGTTCGTCCAGGAGCAGGATATCCGGTTTCTGCAGTAAAAGCCTGCAGAGGGCTACCCGCCGCTTCTCACCGCCGGAAATAACATGAATGGGCGTATCCCCCGGAGGACAGCGCAGGGCATCCATGGCCATCTCCAGACGTGCATCGATGTCCCAGATGTCAAGGTGATCGATTTTTTCCTGCAATTCACCCTGACGCTCTATCAGGCGATTCATTGCGTCATCGGACATGGGTTCTGCAAACTTTTCACTGATTTCATTGTATTCCCTTATGAGATCCACCGATTCCCGCATGCCTTCTTCAACGACGGCCTGTACCGTTTTATCCGGATCGAGCACCTGCTCCTGTTCGAGAAACCCCAGCGTGTATCCCGGCGAGAGGACGGCCTTTCCGTTGTATTCCTGATCAACCCCGGCCATAATGCGCAGGAGTGAACTTTTTCCCGAGCCGTTCAATCCCAGAACGCCGATTTTGGCGCCGTAAAAATAGGAAAGGGATATGTCTTTTAATACGGGCTTATTCTGGTAGAATTTACCGACCCTCATCATGGTATAAATAATCTTTTCCGAATCATGACTCATGGAGAACACCTCTTGATTTCTAAAGGATGTCGGGATGACGTCGTGCCGATCGTCTTTTTAGTGATTGTCGCCCCCAGGCAAACCAGGTACTTTTTCAACGTCCTCTCGGGACCTTACCCGTGAACATCTTCATATAATGATATGTCGTTTTTATGAAAGGAAAACATATAAACCATACCGGCTCCGGCGGTTGTCAAGCCGCTTATTCCCGGAAATAAAAGGGAGTCATCCCTTGTGCGTTCTTACATTCCCACACGGTCTGATCAATGTCCCCGATGTCAATTATTTGCTCAGTTCTGCGAGAAGGTCATCCGCACAGCCATCAAAGATTTTCAGATCATCTCGTGCGGGAAAAACGGTGGTGTACCCTCCACAGCCCGTTGGTTTTGTGGCTCCATTACCATTACCGGAATATATGCGACGGGTCCATACCGCCATGTTCGATTTGTTAAACGACTCGGAGAGATCCAAGGTGGAGCAGACCCAGTGATTTTCAACTGCAAAAGAAACTTGTTCGAAATTCATAAAAAAACCTCTTCTTATCATATTACGGCACGACCGGCGGATACGGGAATGCCGCCACCGCCATCGATCTTTATCAGAGCCGTTTCTTATCCAACCTTGCCGTTTTTGTAAATGTTTTTTTGGTCTGAGCGAGTATGTTTTTGAGAAATTGTCCATGTGGCCCGATCTGGTGAACACCGTCAGATGGATATCGTTC